>JBAQLU010000103.1:0-18826 GCA_049302065.1 Thermodesulfovibrionales bacterium | reverse complement strand
AGTTAAAATGATATTATATGGACTATTTTTTGGCATGGATAACCTCCCTTGTTATCATCATGCCATAAAAGATAGAGAATATCAAGCATATAATACGTTAGTGTATTTAAGAATATATGTACTTAGCTAATGTTATTGGCCATTAGAATCGTGACTTCCGAGTGTCTTAGTTGGTCACTGCTTGTTATCAAGCCAGCCTTTGCGCTGTAGAATATCAAGGGCCAGTCGAATATGTGATTCCTCGAACATTAGTTTTCTATCGTTCCATGCGTAGGTTTTAGCAATAGCCTCGTCACTCGTTGTGGCATCGTCTCGTGTAACAACCCAATGTACCGTTGATAAGAGTTCCATCCCGTAAGAAGTTTCAAAACCTTTAATCAGGTCAACTACCCGATCAAACCGAACACTGGTTTCAGGATGATCTCTCAGTACCGATTCTGCGTGCTTAACGGCATCAGACTTCAGCTCGATCTGCTTGTCCGGCCGGTCTTCAGCATCACCATAACCGCTGATAAAGTGCCCCTCGATAGCGCTTAAAACATGTCTAAGGTTCTCGGCATATGGACCATATGTACCCTTCTGAAAACGCAGCTTGAGGTTTTCGCCACTCTCCTGCATGAAATACATCAGTTTGTGGATCTCCAGCAGCGAGACAAATGGGTCCATAACCGCCTGCAAATAGCGTTGCATCAGACCCAGTAGCGCAGCACGACCGCTGGTCATCTGAGGTATGCGCTTTTCTTTCGGCATCTCCTCGGCAGGTGGTGCTCCAGAAGGTTCGTAGAGAAATACCTGGACATCAGGAAGCTCACGAAATGACTTTTCAATTAACCGACGCACATCATTCCAGTCCAGCCCGCCAAGTCCGCACCCAAGTGGCGGAATCGCGATTGAGCGAATACCATGAATACGCACTTCCTCGATGAGAGCCTTTAGACCGTACTCAATATCCTCAATGCGGCTTTTTCCCTTCCAATGGCGCTTGGTTGGAAAGTTAATAATAAATCGGGGGTTCATCAGGCGATGGAGATCGCAGACCATCATCATCCCAACCCTGAGCTTGCCTTTATCGCATACCTGCCGGTATGCCTCGTAATTCTCGGGGAACTTTTTGCGGAATTGCAGTGCAATGCCACGTCCCATAATACCAACGCAGTTTACTGTATTGACCAGCGCTTCGGCGTTGGCCTTCAAGATATCCCCGCGATGCAATTCTATCATAACTTCCTCCTGCAGTTTAATAATACCATGTCGGCTCATTAATAATAACCGGGCGGTGGGTGATGCCTGAACGGTCCAGAATTGTATTTACCTGATCAGCAATAGGAGTGTCGTAAACGCCGATCTTCTCTATCAGAACACATGGGAAGGACTCATAGACCAGGAACTCGGCCTGTTTGCCTTCTTTGACAACAAAATCTCTAAAATCGGTGGACTGAACGGCGGACCAGCTCACTTTGTCCAAATCCTCCACGCGGCGGTAAAAATTGGCGTAGTATGTACCGGCGTTCCGATCAGAAAAGGCCCAGCGGATACCGTGAGCCTCTGCCCAACGAATAGTCGCCATCAGGTCAGCCTGCAGGTGCACGATGGGGCGCTGTCCTTCGTGATAATTCAACTCCGGATGGTTGCCAGCATGGAGAATGTACAGCATGATCGAACGCGGACAGAAATAGAAAGGAACATATTGGCCCACTTTAGTCCCCGTGTGGCAACTGACATCCAGTTCATCCAACCTGCGACGCTTAATACCAGACATTCCGACAATCTCACAGTTCAGCCCTAACTCAAGACGTTTGGCGTCAGACCAGAGGCAGCCGGATTGAAGGATCTCCGGCAAATTGCGCAGGTGGGTGATGTGATAGATTTTGGGATCTGCTGGGACAGGGCTCATCACTCGCCCCCCTCGCCATTCATGCAGTTCGTTATCTCTTCATCCACAGCCGATATTTCATCTTCATCAATTATATCCGATTCAGCAGCCTCATCCGGCAACTTCTTCGCCGCCTCGCGCACATCCAGCTTGCCCGTCACCACGTCGGCGATCAGGCGGGTGCGATATTCTTGCATGAGAGCGATTTCGCGTTCAGTGCGGGCGATACTATCGGTGAACGGCTTTATTTCTTTTTCAATATGAACTGCAATTACGGACTGCTCATTAATAGGTGGGAGAAGTGCCGGCAATCTCTTTGTTTCATCTTGGTTGATGATTGGCATGGTAGTAAACTTCCCACACTTCAGAATGTAGTTGCGTAGTATCCGCAGGTAATAAACAAGATACTCTGGACAGATCAACTTAAAATTTGGAAGTATTGCGTTAATCTGCTGATTGCAGCTGCATGGCTTGTTACTGATTGATACTTTCCCGATAGTCGCACCAATCCCAATCATCAAAATAGTGTTTATTGGAAAATTTATCACCGCTTCAACTCCCTGCTCAGAAAGCTGACGAGAGGCATATCCTAACATGATAGAATCCTTAAAATCGGCAGGTGTGTACCAATTGAATCCGCCTTCTTCAAAAAATCTTGCTTCGGCTCCAGTCGGCGTCCCGCCCGTCTTGATTTTCTTGGAAAGCCTTCTCAATTGCCGCACCTCCCAATGCGCTGGGATGTCGCCAAGCCAAGTGATGCCGGAGGGCTTAAGTTTGACATTGGGGTCAAGCCCACGGGTGACGGCGCTGTGGATGATGGCCTGCTTTTGCTCGTTCAGCAGAGCAATCACCTTCTTCTTCGCCCGTATGAAACGATCAATCCGCCGCTTTGCGTGGTCGAGGAAGCGCACGATTGCGGCTTGCTCGTCCGCTGACGGCAACGGAGTGTAGATCATTTTGAAGTGCTCTGGTCGGAGGCTCCACATGTCTGATGTGATGCCATAGGACCAGCGTTCCGCCTCTTTGGCAAAGTGCGACGTACGGTAGAGGTGATGGAAGTACCGCGGATTGTGCTCTTCACGCAAACGTACGACAACATAAGCAGGGCTGACGATGCCTCGATAGTCAGAGACACCGATTGCTCCCTGCCATGCCTGCATCTTATTGTAGGCAATATCTTGCGGGCAGACGAGCTTGTAGGCCGACTTATTCAGATTTGAGCTGTCCTTCTTTGAACTGCCTGCAAGCAACGCCTTCTGCCGAATGATCCCCTTAGTGATCGTCACGGAGAGCATTTCCTCATCGGGATGATTCCGGTCTTTCACCTCAGAAAAAATCGCCCGATTCGGCAGGACTGACCAATGCGCGGGGATCATGCCAATCCACGCCTGATCCGACGCCTTGTATTCCGCATAAGGGTTGAGGTCAACGATCACTTCGTCTCGCCCTTCAGCAGCTCATCAAGCAAGCCTTCGGCTTCATTTTCCACAGCAAGGATATCGGCGCGAATTTCCTCCAGTGTGCGCAGTGGCTGGGACTTGTAGAAGTGCCGGGTGAAGCTGATTTCATACCCGATTTTGGTGGCGTCTTCCTTTATCCATGTATCGGGCGTGTATGGCAACACTTCGCGGCGGATGAATGCTTCGATGCCGTTCGGTTCAAGCAGCGGAATCTGCTCAGTGTCGCGCAGGTCGCTGTCCGGTTCGTATTCGACCACGCATTTTTTCCCATCTAATTTTGAATCATACCGACCGTGCAGTGGGTCTATTGTGGTCTTGCCGGGTTTGTGGACCTTAGCGATAACAGGAGGTGCAGTTTCAACCCTCCAACTTACAGCGCGGAGGATAAGCTTCAAATCAGCAGCGGAAACTTTGCGCCCGAGTTTTTCAAGCGCGGCTTCAAAGACCTTGCGAAAGATGTTGTGATCCTCGAAGAGATCACCGCCGATTTCCTGACGCAGAGCGGTAGCAGTTTCCATGAGCCGGGCATCGCGCTCCCAAGTCCTGGAATCGAGGAGCCTCTTCTTCTTCTTTTCCGGAAGTCCCTTCTTCGCGGTCGTGCCATCTTCGGCATCGTCCTCTTCGTCGCCCGCGCCCCAGTCGGCCAGCCGTTTTTCCAGCGACTTCTCAACACTGGCGAAGTTCTCGAACAGGGCCTCGCCAAACTCGTCGTAGAGCTGTGAGCGGATATCTTCGTCACCAGAGGCGAAGCGTAGCGATTCGATGGATTTTACTGCAAGCCGGCTGTGCAAGCGCAACGGGCGTTCGACAGTAACCTTCCAGTAACCGAATGCCTCGTTCGGAAATATCTTTGACTGCTCGGTTTCCTTGAAGGCAAGGTAGGTGTCACAGATGAGGCTGATGTCTTCCTCGGAGAGTTCGCAGTTCTTCTTGCCAAGGTTTTTGCGCAGCGGCTTGAACCATTGGGTAGCGTCGATGAGCTGTACATTGTCCTTACGATGTTTTGGCTTTCGGTTGGTAAGTACCCATATATAGGTGGCGATACCGGTGTTGTAGAAAAGGTTGAGCGGAAGGGCGATGATGGTCTCCAGCCAATCGTTTTCAATAATCCAGCGCCGGATATTGCTTTCGCCCTGCCCGGCATCGCCGGTAAAAAGCGATGAACCGTTATGAACCTCAGCGATACGGCTGCCCAACGGTGTCTTATGATTCATCTTAGAAGCCATGTTTGCAAGAAAAAGCATCTGGCCGTCGCTGGAGCGGGTGACGAGGGAGTAGTCGGGCTCGTCGTTGAGGGTGATCTTGAACCGCGGATCGCGCATGCCATCCTTGCCACCCATGCTTTCGAGGTCTTTCTTCCAGCTTTTGCCGTAGGGCGGGTTGGAGAGCATGAAGTCGAACTCGCGGGCCGGGAAGGCATCGTGTGAAAGTGTGGACCATTCGGCGCCGCCAACGATGTGGTCAGCGTTTTCACCTTCACCCTTCAGTAGCATGTCAGCCTTACAAATAGCATAGGTCTCAGGATTGATCTCCTGACCATAGAGATGCGTAATAACCTGTTTGCCGTGCTCGGCTGCAAGACTTTTAAAAGTTTCCTCCCCCTCGGTCAGCATGCCGCCGGTTCCGCACACTCCATCGTAGAACAGGTACGAGCCAGATTGGATCTTGTCGGCGATAGGCAGAAAGATAAGGTTTGCCATCAGCTTCACAGCGTCGCGTGGTGTCCAGTGTTCACCGGCTTCTTCGTTGTTCTCTTCATTGAACTTGCGGACGAGTTCCTCGAAGACAGTTCCCATGGAGTGGTTGTCCATGGCCGGGTGCTTTACTGAGCCGTCGTTATTCAGCACAGGATTAGGGCTGAGGTTGATATCCGGATCGAGAAACTTTTCGATCAGCGTGCCGAGGGAGTCGGACTTCGAAAGTGTGGAGATCTGGTTGCGAAACTTGAAGTTTTCCAGGATGTCCTGAACGTTGGGCGAGAAGCCGTCGAGATAGGCTTCAAAGTCAGCCTTTAGTTGCTGCTGGCTGCCCCGCGATTGCAGATCGCGAAGTGTAAACTTTGAAGTATTGTAAAACGCCTGTCCAGCGGCCTGACAAAGCGCGGCTCGCTGCTCGGTTATACCGGCCTTATCGAGCATTCCCTTCGTTTCGAGCACAGCTTTCTTCGTTGGCTCCAGCACTGCATCGAGCCGGCGCAATACGCACATCGGCAAAATAACATCGGGGTATTTGCCACGCTTGAACAGGTCGCGGAGAACATCGTCGGCAATGCCCCAGATGAAGGAAACAATCTTATTGTGAGTTGCCTGGTCCATGTCAGCTTATTCTTCCTTGATTTTTCTTTGGATGATAGCATATTCAACAATTCTTTAGAAGAAAAAGAATCCTTATAAATCTAAAGAAAGAAGAACTGCACGCCTTGGCGTTTTGTTGTAATAAGAACCAATAAAGAAGGCGGGCAAGAAATAGGCATATTGTCAATCGCTCAAAAAAGGAGGGGATGTTGTTGATTAAGTTGACTTATTAGATATAATGCATTGCAAAGCTTTCGAATGCATGTTTCAAATACTATTCATTATTTTTCCTCATATGATGACTCCGCGGACTTGCAGGTGACTTCAAACTTTCGGATGATGTGCTCTCCAATGCGCGAAGTTTAGGGAGAACTGAACTCCCCTCGCTACTTCTTGGAGGTATTTCTTTGGATGGGAAAGTCGCGTCGCCACATGGGTACGTAGTGTACAAACCTGATGAAGAAGCTAAAAAATTACCTGACCTCGTCCGATAGGACAAATCCTGTCTTTTACAGCTTACCTGTAAGTGTATGTTTGATAATCTGTTAACTTAAATCTATCGGACCTAAATAGGGACAGATCGCAATTAATGAGAGAAAAGAAGTTAATAAGGATTTGTAAGTAGAAAGAAAAAGGGTTATAGGCTTAAACAGAGAGGTATCCCCACCCCTACACCCCTCCCAAGAGGGGATTGGGAAAAAGGAATGATAGAGGAAAAGATTACAGAAAGGCAGAGGGGACTAAAAGGTTATGAATATGCTTTGTCATGAGGGCCGATGGTAAGAAATAAAATGTTTTTGTCATGTAGTTCTTTGCAGATTGAAGGTAAGCAGCCTACAACTTGTTGCAATTTCTTTGCACGGCATTCTTTACAAATAGAGAAAATAAACCTGAATGATTTTGTAACCCTTGCAGAGCGGAGACCTTTTAGTTCACCAACGAGCTGTTCGCTTTTGCAATTCGTATACGGATTTTTAGACAGGAGTTCAACTTTCTGAGCTATCAATTTCTTGAGATGCCGATATTTCTTAGCCTGTTTGAGAAATTCAGGAGTGAAATATGGGTTATAAATTCTCCATTACCTCTTCGAGAGATAATAGTTTTGTTCCGGTGCGAAGCTGTTGTTTTGCACGCCTGACAGACTGCATTAGTTCTTTACTTGACATGATTTTCAGCGTTTCGCTGATTCTCTTCCAGTCATCAATGCTTAAGATAACAGATTTGGGTTTACCTTCCGGTGTTGTTATAAACTCAACCTGTGGTAATTCAAGAACTTTTTGCATGGTCAAATCTCCTTGCAGATATCAATTGCTTCTAAGTCAACTTTACCATATGTATAAATTTTCTGTCAAAAACACACCCCTGCGCCCCTCTCAAGAGGGGAATTATTGACTTTGATTTTAAAAACCAGAGTTATTTTGTCAACTTTCAACAGCCTGTCAAGGGCTGACCCCAAACGCTACTCGCTATTTCTTGGAGGTATTTCTTTGAATGGGAAAGTCGCGTCGCCACATGGGCACGTAGTGTACAAACCTGATGAAGAAGCTATAAAATTACATGACCTCGTCTGATAGGACAAATCCTGTCTTTTACAGCTTACCTATAAGTGTATGTTTGATAATCTGTTAACTTAAATCTGATTGGAATTATTATCTTGCCTTGGATATGCGGCAATGGCGCTGCATTTTTTACTGTTTTAATAGCTGCTGAATCGAGGATTTCATGTTCTGAACTTTTTTCGATCCTGATATCCTGCGGATATCCTTTATTGTTGATAATAAATTCCATAATTACGGTCCCTTCGATCTTTCTCTTCCTTGCAAGCAAAGGATAAATCTTTACTCTCTCAACGGCATTCCTGATGGAGGCATAAACATCCTCTTTGCTTTGTGCTGCAATCGTATGTACTGATAGAGTACTCAAGCCTCCTTTACCAATAGAGATTGATGAGGGAGTACTTTCCAATGTATCGGCAGGTGTATTCGGCAGATATGTTTCTTTTGGGATGCCCGAAAATCGATTTATCGGTGCAACAGATTCAGTTATGCCAGCAGTGTTCTGAGATGTATTCTTATCAGTCTCTTCTTGTTGTTCAGTAAAAGCTTTTTTGTTGTTATCAGGCACAGAGTGTTTATTTACTTCACGATCAGGATTTTTGTTTTTCATTTGAGGAGCAGTATTGACAGGAGAAGCTGTTTCCTCAATGCTGGTTATTTCCCTGAGCAGAAAAACCATCATATATTGAGCAGGGGCACGGAAAGATGTGCCCCTGCAGAAAAAGCTAAAAGCAGCAGTAATAATTGTTACATGAAGCAAAAGAGAGAAGACAATATTTCGTCTGAATCGTGTCATGATTAAAGTGAGACTTTCATACCTCCATACACTGAAAATCCAGGGGTACCATAGCTGCCGGCCTCTTCGTAGTCAACATTGAACAGGTTATTAATCCGTGCAAATATCGTCAGCCATTTCCTTATTGCATAATTACTGCTCAGATTAACCAGGGAATACGATGAAAGATCCCTTTTTACGCTTGAATCATATCTTTGACCCACGAATATGTAATCAGCAACAACAGAAATATCTTTGGCAGAAAATTCTGCTGATACGCTGAGTTTATCCTTCGGTCGTAAAGACAGTCTCTGTTCTGTTGTCTTATCCTTTGTATCAAGATAGGTATAGCCAGCCTTGATATTCAGATTGTCTGATATTTTCAGCATGGTATTTGCCTCTAACCCTTTGATCTCTGCCTTGGCTATATTTGCAGCGGTAAAAGTGAGGGGATCTGTTTCAATCAGGTTCTCATAGTTCTGACTGAAATATGTCAGAGAAACAGAGACCCTGTCCTTCACAATGCCTTTTTCCAATCCGATCTCCCATGAAGTGGTTTCTTCGGATTTCAGATTCTTATTCCCATAAAAAGGGAAAAACAGTTCATTGAGTGCAGGTGCCCTGAATCCTGTACCATAACTGCTCTTCAGAATTAGGGATGCAGGTTTGATATTATAGAGCGCACCAATTCTGTAGGTTGTCCTGTTACCAAAAGTCTCATAGTCGTCATATCTTAATCCTGCATTGAAAATGAGGGTTTCCTGGAGGAGCTTCAGTTTATTGTTCAGATACAGGGCAGAATTATCCAGAGACTTATCAAAGTTTCCCTTGTTTTCTCCGCTTTCTTTTCTGTACTCAGCACCTGCTGTCAGCGTGTAATTGTCAGATATGTAGAAATTATGCTGCCAGTCTATGGAATCGATTGCGGTAACGATGTGAGCATTATTGTAGTCAGTATCAGGATCTCTGAACGTTAGATTTTCACCAACATGAGACAGAGTTATAATCTGCTCCCATATGGTGGAGAGATAGAGCTTGCCCTTACCGGACAGCATGGAGTGGTTGCCCCGTTGCACAAAATTCAGATCGTCAACCGCCTTGCCCGCGGAGAAGTCAAATCCATCAAGTTCGGTGCGGTCGTATGAATATTTGCCGGTTATTTCGATTTCAAGTTTTTCCGATGGTTTTATACCAAATTTTCCCGAGATGGACGCATTCCTGTATCCGTCTCTCTCTTCACCATTTTTTGCAGCTGATATGCCATCAGTGGAAAAATAGTTCGTTGATAATCTGTAATCCACAGCTTTAATCGTCCCTGAGACAGTGAGTGCAGGGTTATATGTTCCATATGATCCTGCCTCAAAAGAAAGATCAGTCCTCGGTTTGTCCTGTCCCTTCTTTGTGATGATATTAATAACACCTGCCATGGCTTCTGAACCGTATATAGTGCTCTGTGGCCCTTTCACTATCTCGATCCTCTCTATATCATCAACCTTTATGCCTGAGAAATCGAACGAACCTGTGGCTGTGTTGTTCACTTTTACCCCGTCTATCATGATAAGGGTATGAGCTGAACTGCCACCCCGCAAAAGAACTGAAGCAGCCTTTCCAGGACCTCCATTCTGTACCAGATTCAAGTCGGGAACTTTTCTAAGGACATCTGGAATAAACTGGACATTCATCTTTTTGATCTCGTCATCCCTGATTACAATAACATCACTCGTTGTCTCTTCAATCGATTCCTGTATCCTTGCTGCTGTAACAACAACCTCGTCTAATTTTACTTTTTCCTCTGCCCATGCAGATGAAATCATAAGAAATGGTAGAAGTATGAACCATAATCTATTCATAAAATAGTCTCTCCTTGATTGAAATTTTGGATGAAGGTTCTTCAACTTACTCCTTATTCCTTATGTATACTTTACGATGTATCCGGTCTCATAATTAACCTCCTCTTCCCTCGAAGGGTTCAGTCTGTAAGGTATGCAGGGTATCCTGACTCAGGGCATCCTACTTGCCAGCCTTCCCGGTCGATACAACCAGTGGCTTGCTCAGCTTTCGTTCCCTTTACAGTTGCGGGGCAGTCCCCGGTTTTCACGGGATTCCCCTCATATACCTTCTTTATCCCGCCAATGGCGGATCGAATCTTCAGATATACACTATTCCGTTGATAAGTTTTACAACCGGATATTTTTCCCAGAACTCGATGATGTTCAAGGCACCATAATCCTGCTCGATCCTGAAGATATTCTCTAAAGGTATTCCAAGGATGAGGCACAGGATTATCCTGTTTACGCCCCCATGGGCAACTATAGCAACATGTTCACCCTCTCCCTTGCCCCCCTCTTTTAAATCCCCCCATCCCCCCTTTTCTAAAGGGGGGTTAGGGGGGATTACTAAACTGGCAGGAGGATGAGATTTTTGTTTTGAACTGTTAAAAGTTGTGTTATTTTTAATTTCTTTAACTATGTATGCTGAAAGCAGCTCCATCTGTTTTATCCCATTTTCTGAAAGCGGCACATCGATCGAGCCTTTGTAACGCCTTTTCTCGGCGCCCTCTGTTTCACCATGCCTTATTAAATAGAGAACCGTGACCATATAATCACCATACACAAAAATATTATCTCTGTAATTTCACCGATTGCACCAAGCGTATCTCCTGTAAGACCGCCAAATTTGTTATGAAAAAAATGGATCAAAGCCCGGCACATACAATACATTGTTATGAGCAGGACAGCATAAAAGAGATACTGGCCGCCGGGTATGTAATCACTGAAGAATAATTGCGGCAATGTTAACAGAAGAAGCAGTATCAGAGTTGAAACAGCAACCTCTTTAAATCCGATTTTGTTTATGAATAATTTTCCAAGGCCGTCCTCTCTTGCCGGTTTGCCATGAAACATTGATATGACCATTGTCCATTTTGAAATTACCGGAAGGAACAAAAGCGAAGAAAAAAATGTGAAAGTCATAAAATGAGTCAGGTTGTTTAAAGCCAGGTATTTTAACCCCAGCGAAAATACTATCGCTGTTACGCCTATTGGTCCTGTAGCAGAGTCCTTCAATATCAAAAGCCGTTTCTGTTTATCTGCATTCAGGGTATCTTCTGATTTCGCTGCTATTGCATCAAACGTATCAGCAAGTCCATCGAGATGAAACCCACCGTTTGATAAGACATACACAAGCAGCACTATGCCTGTGACGAGATCATGATGAAAAACGATTCCTGCTGTATAATCCGTTATTAATAGGATAATGCCCTGAATAAGGCCGACCAGGACGAAGACTGATGAGCTTTTTGCAATATCAGTGTCGGTAACAGTCATGCTTTTTCTGACTGGTATTATGGTAAGTAGCTGCAATGCGATTAATATTTTATTCATGAGCACAGAACTCAGAGCACAGAACACAGAACACAGAACACAGAGATCAGACTACAATTGTTTTGAAAAACCAACAATCATGGCTGCAATCTCATCTGCCTCTGTGATCAATCTCTTAAAATCCTCCTTTTTGCAATAATCTAACCTCAATGCAATTTCAAGGCACGTCATTACTTCATAATTTGATCTCAAAGACATTTCCAAGAACCGTTTAAACTCTTTATTTGATTTATTTCCACTTCCTTCAGCAATATTTAAAGAAATTGAAGTTGCTGCTCTTCTAATCTGGTTCGTCAGTCCAAACAGTTCATCTTTTGGAAAAGATTTTGTGAGCTTGTAAATATCAATTGCAAAATCAATTGCTCTTTGATAAACCTTGAGATTTTTGAAATTATGCATAATTTTCTCCGTTATTATCTGTACTCTGTGCTCTGTGTTCTTTGTTCTGTCCTGTTACCCCTGCTTCGTCAAATGTAGCCATTTCTTTATAGATCTTCAGTCCTGCCTCGATTATGAGCATTGCAAGGGCAGCGCCTGTGCCTTCACCGAGTCTCAAGTTCAGATCGAGAACAGGCTGCAAACCGATTTTATCAAGCATTGCTTTATGACCGATCTCAACAGAGTTATGCGCTGCAAACATATAGTCTTTTGTCTTTGGTTCAAGACAATAGGCTATTAAGGCGCCTGCAGTTGAAATAAAACCATCAATAACAACAGGAACCCTCTGTGCTGCTGCACCGAGAATCAGACCGGCAATCCCTCCGATCTCTGCGCCTCCGATTTTTGCAAGAACATCAACAGGATTTTCAGGATCAGGCTTATTTATGGAAATGGCATCTTCGATCACCTTTATTTTATGCTTCAATGTTTCATCACCAATGCCGGTGCCTTTACCGGTTACTTCAGATACCTGTCTGCCGGTTAAGACTGCTGCTATCGCAGACGACGGTGTTGTGTTCCCGATCCCCATTTCTCCTGTTCCAAAAATCCCATAGCCTTTTATGGCATATTCTTCCGCAAGGCTTATCCCGGCGTCTATGCAATGTATCGCTTCCACTTTTGTCATGGCAGGACCGTGCCGCATATTTTTCGTCCCTCTTATCACCTTTCTTGAAACAAGTAATCCCCCCATCCCCCCTTTACCAAAGGGGGGCGAGGGGGGATTAAAATCAAAATCCACTCCAATGTCAATGACAAGAACATCGGCGTTTGCATGGCGGGCGAGCACATTTATTCCAGCACCGCCGCGCAGGAAATTAAAGACCATCTGTCTTGTAACCTCGCTTGGATATGCGCTTACCCCTTCTTCTGCAACTCCGTGATCGCCTGCAAAAGTGAAGATAACTTTTTTATCTATCTCCGGTAAGGTTTCTTCTTTGATTGCAACAAGCCTTTTTGCAAATTCCTCAAGCCTGCCAAGGCTTCCCTGAGGTTTTGTGAGACTATCAAGGCGTTGCTGAGCCTTTTCAGTAAACTCTGATCTGACAGGGAGTATCTTTTTTATCGTTTCTTGTATCATCTCTTTCCTTTGCCTTTTATTCCCATCGGTATGCCAGCTATTAGCAGATACACTTCGTCTGAGATTTCAGCCACTTTTTGATTCAGTATGCCTGCCATATCCCTGAATCTTCTTGCCATCTCGTTTTCCGGGACTATTCCCATTCCAACTTCATTTGAGACAATATACAGAACACAGAACCCAGATCCCAGACCACAGACGGGAGAATCTTTAAAACGACTTAGGGAATCTAAAAATCCTACGATTTCCATTTCAATTGTCTGTGTTCTGTGTTCTGTATTCTGTGTTCTAATTAAGAGATTAGAAAGCCACAATGTCAGACAATCTATGACAATTGCAGTATATTTACCTTCTATTTTCTGTATAACTTCAGCGATTCTCAATGGCTCTTCGTAAGTGTCCCAATCCTTTCCCCTCTGTTTTTTATGATTCTCGATTCGATCTCTCATCTCTTCATCAAGCGCCTCTGCAGTGGCAATATATGCCTTATTACCCGAAACCGTAGAGGCATCCTTCAGTGCATATGTGCTCTTTCCGCTCCTTGCACCGCCGGTAATAAAGATTATCTTCTTATGCATTTACCACCCTGAAATCTATCCTCATTCATTTCAACCGAACGGCTATTTCCTCAATGCCTTCGATAACCCTTGGGCCGAGCCTGTAGAGTCTATCACTCACATAATAAATTCTATTGTTTTTTACAGCGGGGACACTTTTTAATCTCTTAAGAAGTGTTGCTGAAACCTCCTGCATATTTTCATGCCCCTTCCCGATAATGATCACATCAGGTGCCTGACGAATAATCTCCTCAACAGAGTATTTGGGATATGAAGTCTTTGCCTTCGATGCTATATTTTCACTGCCAAGAAGCGTGATTGCATCATCCATGGCAGTATTAGGCCCTGCAACTATCAGCGGCTCAGGCCAGATAATGAAAAGCACCTTTTTTTTCTGTGAATGCCCTGTTATTTTTAATTTCTTCAGTGAGGTCTCTATCCTGCCTGCAAGGGAGTCTGCCCTTTCTTTGACATCAAAAGATGACCCCATTTCTCTGATCGCTTGTGGCAGATCTGAAAATCGCAGCGCTTTAAAAACATATGTCCTTATTTTCAGTGAGTGTAACCTTTCTTCAAACTCTTTTGGATTGCCATCGGTCGTCATAACTACAATATCGGGTTTTAAAGATACGACTCCCTCCAAAGAAGGGTTGGACATGCCGCCGATTTTTTGCTTTTTCTTTGCCTCTTCGGGGTAATCACAGAAAATTGTAACTCCGGCAACGCTGTCACCGAGACCTAATGCAAAGAGTATTTCCGTAATGTTTGGAGCAAGGGAGATAATTCGTTTTGGTGGTTCAGCATAAGCAGGGTTATGAAACGTGAAGTGATAAATGAACACGAAAAAAAGATAGAAAAGAATTTTTGATATCATATTTCCTTCCCTCGGGAAATTACAGTTCATACTCAGAGTATTTGTGTTTTTTACTCTTGACTCTGAACTTTAGCTTTGAACTTTTTGGATCTGGACAGGTCTTCCGGCTCAGGGCATCTTTATAAGTCTCTGACCTACTTGCCTGCCTTCCCATCCCGGTATATTTCGGGACAGTGGCTTATTTCAGGCTTTCGTTCCCTTTACGGCTGCGGGGCAGCGGGAGAATCACCTTCTGGTTCACTCCTCTTCCCTGACTTCCAGCCAACGAAAATTAAACTAAATCTTAAACCTATTACCTCTTTCATTGAGAGGTTTCATTTTATAGCATATTTCATTTGCTATTTGCAATGATTGTTGTTCTGATCGATCAATTCTCGATGAAATTAAAAAACCCCTGAGATTGCTTTCCGCCCCGGCGGATCCGTTGAGGTGGACGCTCCGCTCGCAATTCAAGGAATAACAAAGTTTTGCTGTCATTGCGAGGAGTGGTAGCGACATGGCAATCTGGTTTTAGAAAGCCAATGAAATCAACATGCCCATATGCCTTCTGGCAGATTTACTGGATTGCATTTTTTGGATCAAATTATTTTGGATTCTCAAGAAAGGCCTTAAAGTGTCGCACTTTAAATTCTTTTCGTTTGGTCTGAAGTCCACCGCGCTATAGGTAGGTTTAAACTGTGTGCAATAATAAAGATTTATAGGAGAAGTACGCAGGTAACGCGGAGGTAACCCGCCGGGCGTCATACCCGAAGAACTACCAATTTATAATATATTTCAATACCATGCACACTTACATAAAGCCGCGACATAAGCCAGGTCGGTGTTTACTGATTTGTTCTACCTGTCGATCATTTCACAGCCCTTCAATTAGCTTGTAATACTCCTTGAGAGTACGGATGGATTCCATCGTGGTTTGGAATAAGATCCAACTGAGAACAAGGATTCCTATTGTGAGTCCGATCTTCCATGCCCGCGTCGTTTGTGGACGCAACCAAATCAGGGGCAACGCCAGAGGCCCCACACAACAGACTGCGATGATAATAAAGGATTTTCGGAAATACCATTGAATCTTTTCCTCTGCAAAGCGTGGGGGGTTGGAGGCATCCAGAAACTCACCGCAGTGTTTACACTTTATCGCTTCGTCTTGGATTTCTTCAGCGCAGAATGGACACTTTTT
Organism: Thermodesulfovibrionales bacterium; assembly: GCA_049302065.1. GTDB lineage: Bacteria > Nitrospirota > Thermodesulfovibrionia > Thermodesulfovibrionales > SM23-35 > VGWX01. The sequence goes on along the minus strand of JBAQLU010000103.1, from coordinate 3,358 downwards.
CATTATCATCTCTCTTGGTAGAACAATGATTATACCGATACCGGAGTTTATTGAAATGATTTGTAGAAATATGAAATAAAATCACTTTTACTATTTTAGTAAAACGTTAACTCCACAAGATTTACCACCTAAGTCTTTATCATATTTCGATGTCGTAAACATAAACGTTGCCATAGCCACCTTACCTGCTAAAGCATTCGGAACCTTATCAATTATACGAATATTCCAAGATCCTGTGAGAGTGTGACCAGGCGGTACTGTCAGATCAAAATTTCTGCTGAAAGGTCCAAATATACCTATCCCAGCAACTGAATTGCCCATGTTACCTGTAAAATTCACAAGTGCCCGGGCAATCGTTATCGGGACGGAATCCCTATTCTCAATTTGAGTTACAACTATATCAAGAGGATTTCCAACAATGATATTTACAGGACATTCTACTTCCGTATTAAGTTTCCCAAAGTCCTTATCCTCTGTGCTTGCGAAGACATTTACATCATCAATAAAAATCTCACTGGCGCTGGTAATATCTCCGACCTTCAACTCAACTACGGTTACATATTGATTTATCTTAAAAGTCTTAGTGCGATATGTTGCATCGGCCTGCCCATCATTCCCTGGACTTCTTCCAAAATCCATTACATCCCAGCTAAATCCAGAGGTAAATGGAGGTGGGTCGCTCGTAGGTGTCAGTGAAATACCATCAACATATATTTTCCCTCCTGAGCCCCAGTTGCCATATAATTCCATCTCCTTAAATGATATAGAAGAGACCTTGGTCGGCGAGGGAAAGGTTATTTTAAAGTTCGTAACATTGCTATTAAAACAACTTGCCCCGCAAGTCGATCTTCCATAACCGAATGCTTGTGTGCTGCCAAAATTTGTTCCGGCTTTTATCCCCGGATTTGAACTGAATGAGCCAACAGTTTCGATAGAAATCCTGGGATCTAAGACCATATCCTCAAAATCTTCAGAAAGAATAGGAGTTGCAGCAAAAGATACAATCGGACAAAAAAGAACGAAGCTCATGATAATTATGCTTGCTAATCTTCTTATTATGCTACTTGTGTGTTTCATGTTGCCCCCCTGAAATTTATCTTATATTTAATATTTCTACCGAAAACAGTATTAAGCATATGAAAAAGCATTAAAGATGTCAAACATTTTATCCAGATTTTATCCAGATACTTTCCTGCATAACATTACATATTCATTTTTCTTGCATAGTTGCTTAACCCAAAAAATGCATTTGGATAAAAAAACGGCTGGCATATGTGCATCAAAACCTCTTGAACGCAGAATTTGCGTCTGTGTAATATCTAAACGCTAAGAATGAAAACGTGCACGTCATATGGATTATTCTATGTGGGATTTCGCTGTTTCGATAGCGAGGTCTTTATCTTTTGTAAATAATCTCCACTCCATTCCTGAAGAATGAATACCAGCTTTCTTGTCTTGACCTCGACAAAGATACCAGTTTCCAAAACGCTCGACAGTAGAAAAGGGGTGATTGCCCTGGCAGAGAAAGCCGCAAGGCTTAATCTCTTCAAAAAAAATAGTCTCATCGGGGTCTTCGTCGAAAGAGAGGTCATCAGGTAATGCTATTTGAGATACATCAACACCTTCCGCTTTTTTTTCATCTAACCATTCTGAAATTGTCATTTCAATAATTTTATTTCAAGCCAATATCTTTTGCGGATTCTCTCAAAAGCTTTTCATTTTTCTTAATACTTTCCATTAAGGAGTTTTCTGACCTTTTGGCTGCCGCAACTAATTTGTCTGCTGTGTCATACTTATTTTTTAATTCCTTTGCATCTGGAGCTAAATTGCCATTGTGACAGCCCTTGCATTGATCCCATCCCCCTGCATTAGTAAGATTATAAAAAAATAACGTTATAAAGCAACTAATAAAGAAGACAGAAATCATTTTTTTAAAAATTATTTTCCCCCTCCTAATCTTAATGGTAATTTCTAAATGTACTACATACAATTATATTAGGCTTTAGGTGTGTCGACTACAGGAAGTCCATGACGGTGAACGTTTTACGCAAGATTATTTACTCCCGACCCGATTATTTTCATCATGGGCGTCATACTCTAAGTAGATGGTGAAGTTCTGGCAACAAAGAAAATCCCAAGGGATATAAAGATGGTAATGCAGGCTACTGTGAATGCGAGTGATTTTCCATGCCATAAACCGACAAACCAACGCATGAACTCATTCGCAAGCACATTCGCCTTCCCACCATAGAGTTCCAAATCATGGACATACTTCTTGGAATTTTCAGGCGTAATTAGATAAGCATTGCCACCTACTATTTCATAACCCAAAACTCGTTTCGGATCATTCTCGGCCGTCAGATAAATCCAGATGGAGCTACTCAAACCAACGAGCAGGATAATAGCGCTGATGAGGTAAAGGCGTGTTTGCAGATTCGTTGTTTTCCACTTCATGTTGCAAGCTCCCCGTTACGCAGACAATTCAATGTAGAGTTTTTATTCACTCCTAATAGTACTCCGCACAATTGTAACATGCGCCGACGGTGTTTGCTTAAGGAAGAAAGGTGATATTGATAAAATTGTTCGAGAAAGGCAAAAGGGGTCTGCCCTTGAAGCTTGACAAACCAACGCCGGTTCCATATGCAGATATTACAGAGTAAAGGAGATTAGAAATATAGACATATCTGAAGAACGACGTGGTAGGCTGATGTTCATATTCTTATCAAAGAAAGAGACATCTGCATTCAATAGAGAGATAGCAGAGATGGCAGGGGGGCTGAGTCCCTCGGCTGTGCCGCATCAATATAAAAGGATATTGAGACGACTTAGGGAAGACAGTAGATTCTCGAAGGGATGGGAAAAAGAATCAAAGTCAATAATGGTAGGGTCAAGGAATGGCGAGTTGCTTTAGGAAGCGCCTTGGCCGTATCCGCCGTTTCCAGCTTCGTGCCCGTTTAGGTTTTCCATAACACTTTTCCATCCCCTGCCTCATCAAACCGTACGTGAGGTTTTCCCTCATACGGCTTTCCTGTTCCCTTCGCAACAAGGCATATTACCTATCGCGCCGAAGCCGCTTTCGGGCTGATATACTTGATCCGGTAGTCATAAAACAAACCCCATTTCTGATATATATCTTCCCTACTCCACCGCTTCAAGCCAAAGCCTTTCAGTTTACAGTCCCCAAAACCTCCAGTGCTTCTCAGTCTTCGCCTTCCTGTATATCTTCCGCCTTAGTACTCTGGTTCATAAATACGCTAACGTATTTTTATACTATGCAGCGAGCCGATATTGTTCGACCCACGGCGTTTTTATTTTTGCCATAAGACGGTCCATATCTTTCCGAGTAAATTTCCACTCG
>JBAQLU010000102.1:0-1798 GCA_049302065.1 Thermodesulfovibrionales bacterium | reverse complement strand
TTCAATGGAGGTAGATCAGGTCTTAAAGGAACTGAATACGAATTCTTGTCAAGGTTTAAGCGATGAGGAGGTTCAAAACCGCCTTGAGAAATATGGCTATAATGAACTGAAAAAGGAAGAGCGGGGTTCACCATTTACTCTATTTGTCAATCAGTTCAAAAACATTCTCATCGTCATCCTTATCGTGGCCATAGCCCTTTCAGTCTTCGTTGGGGAAGTTGTAGATGCTGCAATTATAAGTATCATCGTCATTTTCTGTACGGTTCTTGGATTTGTTCAGGAATATCGTGCAGAACGTGCTCTTGAGGCACTAAAGAAGATGCTCTCTCCTACCATTACTGTCTTAAGGGGAGGTAAAGAGGAGGAAGTTCCATCCAAAGAACTTGTTCCCGGTGATGTCTTACTTCTTGAGGCAGGGGATAAGATCCCTTCCGATGCGAGGTTGATTGAGAATCACTCTTTGCGATGTGATGAAGCTCCTTTAACAGGGGAATCTGTTCCTGTAGGCAAAAATATAAAGCCCCTACCAGAGGATATACGTATGAGTGATCGAAGGAACATGGTCTTCACAGGAACCACAGTAACCTACGGTAGAGGTAAGGCGGTCGTTACGGAAACAGGGATGAGTACAGAATTCGGAAAGATCGCAGAGGAGGTGACCTCTGTTAAGGTTGAGAAAACGCCTCTTGAGAAGCGAACAGAAGAGATAGGCAAGTGGCTTGGCATTATCGCCCTTTCCATCTGCTTTCTTGTTGCAGGGGTAAGTGTCGTCCGGGAGGTTCTGGGCGGTAAGATTGATTTTCCATTCATCGTCACCATACTTATGTTTGCCGTGGCCCTTGCTGTGGCAGCCGTTCCTGAGGCCTTGGCAGCCATTGTCACGGGTGCCCTTGCCATCGGCATGCACCAGATGGCAAAGAGGAATGCCTTGATCAGGAAAATGCCAGCTGTGGAGACTTTGGGTTGCACGACGGTGATCTGTTCTGATAAGACGGGTACCCTCACGAAGGGAGAGATGACGATTAGAAAGATATTTACTGGAGGCAAATGGGTAGAGGTTACAGGTGTGGGTTATACGCCAGAGGGGGAGTTTAGAGGTTCGGATATCCTCCGTTCAGAGAATCATTACTCCTTACGGTTGCTCCTCCAAGGAGGGCTTCTATGTAGTGATGCGATCTTAGAGGAGAAAGATGGAAAATGGATGATCAAGGGTGATCCAACAGAGGGCGCTCTCGTTGTGGCAGCGGTGAAGGCAGGTTTGCATCAAGCTGAGGAGAGGCTTGAAAATCCGAGGATCGAGGAGATCCCTTTCAGTTCTGAGAGAAAAAGGATGACCACCATCCATCAAATGGTGGACGGCAGGACAAGGGCTTTTATAAAGGGCGCTCCTGAGGTGGTCCTAGGAAAATGTAATCATATTTTGGATGATTCTGGAGCAAGGGAACTGGGAGAAAGAGAGAAGTCAGAGATCCTAAAAGTCAATGAAGAGATGGCCCAAGAGGCTCTAAGGGTTCTTGGGTTTGCCTATAGAGATTGTCCTGATGCGATGGATTATACAGAAGAATATATTGAGCGGGATATGGTCTTTCTCGGTATTGCAGGGATGATCGATCCTCCAAGAGAGGAGGCCATTGAAGCTATAAGAGTCTGTAAACAGGTTGGCATCAAGCCCATCATGATTACAGGAGACCATAAACTCACAGCCGTAGCCATTGCAAAAGAAATGGACATTTATAAAGAGGGAGACAGAGTATTGACTGGTGATGAATTGGAGAGGATGACTGAAAAGGATCTGGAA
>JBAQLU010000101.1:0-7649 GCA_049302065.1 Thermodesulfovibrionales bacterium | reverse complement strand
GCCACACACCCTCACCCTTGCCCTCTCCCCTCAAGGGAGAGGGGACTTAAGAATCGCCCCTCCCTTGAGGGGAGGGGATAAAGGGGAGGGTGTTTAAAGGTATCCTTACTTATGAACTCATTAGTACATATTAAGAAATTCCAGATGTTTCAGAACATTTGGATTGTTAAGATTCTGATTGACAGATACTAATAATCTCCTGAGATCTTCACCTTGTCTTGTCAATGTATAAGGATCATTCATCTTTGCTTCCAGTTCATAATGATAAGCAACAGCGTCACCGATAAAATAATTAATCCTGCCTGCAAGAATTGATCTGAGGTTGAATTCGATATCCTCGAGGCATTTTTCATAATTTTCGGAAAACCCGCCGAGGGATAAAAAAAAGTCTTTATTCACCATCATGAATGCACCGGTATTGCTGAAGATATCGCGTTCAATCCCCGGATAGTATGCATAGTAACTTTTGTACCCTTTGTATTTTATTCTGGGTTTATTCTCTTTATCGACCATCAGGAGAATACCGGCATGTTGTATGCTCCTGTCACCTAAATGCAGCCGGATGCCAATTGTCCCAATTTCTTTTTTGTTTTCGAGATATATTTGAACGCAGCGTGACAGGGCATCATTCAGGAGTTTTATATCGTCATGGCAGAAGAGGAGCAATTCAGTATCATGAACAATATAATTTTTCACAATGTAATTGTTAATGGAGGCTTGATTCCCTGAGGCATATTGGATAAGAACAATATTCTTCTTTTGTAAAATATAGCCTTTTGTCCGGTTAAAATTTTCGACACCCGAACCCGTGTCCACAATATACATTGTATAATTTTTATATTGTGTTTTTTCCAGGAAGCTGTCAAGACACGCTAAAAGGGTGTCTGTCATGTCTTTCGCAAGGATGACTATTGCAACCTTTGGGTTTTCCCTGCAGGTTATTGCGGGTTCCTCATAAAGTATTGGTGGTTCAATATGATAGGGGAGGTGGGCTTTCCATTTATTGATAAAAAATATCCTGTTATTCTCCCACTGTTCATTTGTTATCCCTATCGATTTATGGGTAATTTTTATATTAAAGATTACTCCTACTTTAACTCCTTCGATGTGGTTGGCGAAGCTGAAATCGATATCGTAAAAATGAAAACTCTTTATGTTTTCATCAAACTCTTTTCTGATTCTTTCCCTGTGGACTGCAAAAAACACACCGTCTATGAGTATCGTTTCAATGATATTATCTCCAAAGTTTCCGCTGTACTTATTTTCCCATGTTATAGTTTCCCCTGTTTCCTGATCTGTCTGTTGATGCCATACTTCTCCAACCATTAAATGGAATTCCTCCCACCATTTGCCTGATCCTGTAATGCCGGTGGTTCCCGCTTTTCCTAAAATGCCGAAATCGCTTTTCTGAAAGTGTTTAATGATCTCCTTTACCCAGCTGCCTGATTGTTCAAAGATGATATCGTCATGTGTGAAAACGATGATCGGGTTTTTAGCCTCCTTGAGTCCCCGGTTATAAATCTGTGTAAGGGAATATTCACCGTTGTTGATATATTGCAATATTTCGATGTCTTCAATTCCGCACGTTTGTTTTAAATGATTGACGAAATCAGGATTATCCTGCCTTGTGGAAAAGACTATTGAAATGGATTCTTCTTTCATACAATCCTCGATTTTCATTGAGGCCCAGGTAATTGTTTTAGTGCATCCCTCCACTTTGGGTGACAAGGATGAGAATCAAGTTAGGAATAACTATGTCTTACTGACATATTATTTTTGAGTCATCCTGACCTTTGATATTATTTCTTTGAAAGTTTGATACACCATATCAACGCTGATAGTTTCCATGCACGCAAAATTTCTCGGGCATGTTATTATGGTTCCAGCGGCGTACCGGTGTCTGCAACCCCGGCATGCAACCGGAGTAATTACAGGAAACAGCATTGGCAGGGAGGTGTCTGAAACAAACTCAGGTTGGGTTGCACCGTAGAGAATCATGTGAGGAGCCTGTGTTGTCTGTGCAAAATGCGCCAATATCCCCTCGTTGCCTATAAACAGCCTGCTTCTTGCAATTACCAGGGCAGTCTGTTGCAGCGTTAGAACATTAGCAAGGTTCAGATCGGGATCCAGAAGATCGGGATGCTGTGCCGTGGTCTTGCCAACAATTACAATCTTGTACCCGTCCTGTTTTATACGTCTGCCAAGCTCAACATAGTTTTGCCTGTTCCATTGTTTCCCCGGAACAGAATCACCGAAGTCCAACGCTACAAATTCGGGGTATTCTCTCAATAGATTATTGACATATTCTATATCTTTTTTCTCTGTATAAAGGGTGCCGGTTTTTTTCACTGGCTTAACATCAGCGACTTTCGCATAGCAGTCAACGATATGACTGCGAAAGTCCTTTTCGTATGAAAAATCCAGATCAATCAATACATCGCATGGTATTGGAGAATTGTAGGGAACATATCCATCAATATCAAAACAACCCTCAACCACATCCTGGAATTGAGTCATAAGGAGGATTGTCGAATCAGGATGTTTTTCTTTTAATGATTCGATTATCGGTAAAGTGAGGAACACGTCCTCGACGTCAGCGGCCCGCTTGATAACGAAAGTTTTCCCAAACCTCTTTTTCATCAGATATGCATGCCACCGCTTTTTGAACAGGTACTCATTAACAATGTAAAAGCCCGGGATGTCGATATTTTTCTCAATCAATTTGATTGTAGTTTTTCCTCTGAGATGCTGCCATTTGATATCAACGTTTTTTAAAACATAACCGTCGCTTCTCAGACGCAAAGATAAGTCCATGTCCTCAAAATAATGATACTCATATCTCTTATCGAAAAGAGCGTATTTCTTTGCTGTTGAGGTTTGCATAATAAAACAGCTGCTTTCGCAGTATTCAGGATTTTCTGTGTCTTCCCAGCCTCCTATTTTGTCAACACCGAGGGTATTGAATACATTGGTCTTCGGGCATATCTGGGCTACCTTAGAGTCTTCCTCGAGTTTCCTGATCATTGGTGTTGACCAGTTTTCAAAAAATTCTACATCATCATGGAGGACCGCAAAATATTTTGTTTTTGCATGAGACAGATTATGATTGTGGGCTGTACCGAATCCGATGTTTTTATCATTATGAGTTATTTTAAATATTATTTTATGGTCTGATAAATCAGGGCTGAAATATTGATTAACAATATCTACGAATTCCTTTGATTCAGAACCGTTATCAAAAATAAGCAGATGAGTCATTTCCGGTGTGAATTGTTTCAGCGATTTGATGAAGTTTTGAAAAATGTTCGGATCCGGATCAACAACAGCAACTGATACAGTGAGCATTGAATTATCTCCTTTCTACTTTCAGGAATACCCGTTATAGCGGGATCAAAAAGCAATCCTGACAAAACAAAATTAACAGGGAACAATTACTTGTCTCTTTATATTTTATATCATAATGGACTTGTTCTTGTAAAAAAGGCAAAACAGCAAAGAATGCAGGCATGATATCCACCTGATAAGACAGACGTTAAACTGCTTATCACTTTTCTCCTGTCTTTTTATAGGCGCCTCTAAGATCTACACTTGCACCTTTATAAGGATTGATACGGCCTACATCTCCTTCAAAAGAAATTATGTCATTGTTTTTGAGTTCTGAGGGAGCATCTTGATCGGTATAAAGAAAAATATTATAGCCTTTTTCCGGTTCACTTGCAGAGGTAAGTATTGCAATCCTATAACGATTTCTTCCTCCAGGGAGAACATTTACTACTTTACCTTTACCCCTGGCCTTTTTCCCCTCAATAGTTTTGAAATACTCTTTAAACTCTGCCTTTGTAACCTTGTCAGGATCAACATTCCTGATTATGTCATCTACATTGAGTATAGCGCCTTCTTCAGCATTAGATAGCATACATGGTATAGATTGATAGACAATAACAAATCCTATAATTATAAATAGAAATTGTAATATTTTCTTCATTTCTCTCCTCCTTCCCCAAAAGAACGTATTGTTTGCAAGCTCCCTAATATGTATACTTGAACGTGAGACTCGATTTTCTGAAGGGAATATATTTTTGCAATTTTTATGTTGAATTGCAACAAATTATCCTTATTTTATGATAGCATTTCTCCAAATTAACTGTAAATCGCTTTGCATCAGTCAGAGGAGATTGTGCTATCTATTTTCGTCATTCCCGCGAAAGCGGGAATCCAGGAGCATAACAATACGAAAAATGCAAAAAATACTGGATTCCTGCCTCCGCAGGAATGACAACTTAAAAATCGTATTCTATTTTGTCATCCCTTTCAATTTTCCATATGCTGTCCAAGAAATTTTATTTTGAACAAGTTTTAAAATATATTAGAATATTATAAAGTCTGTAATGATCAGGACATGGAAAATACGGACATGAAAAATGTTTTCCCACACTCTTATATTCAAGAAATGAATAACGATGTTTACTTTGTATGAGCCTCTTGGTCTTGAGGAAGGCCATAAGCTGCTTGAGATTGGCCTTGGATCCGGCTATAGCGTTGTGGTTGCAAGAGAAATCGTCGGAGATGATGGTTTAGTGGTATGCATAGAGATCGATTCATTATGCTATGAAAATGGTAAAATATTTGTCGATAATTCAGGATATAAAGATATCATTCTTATGAATGCAGATGGTGGTTTTGGATATCCGGATATGGCTCCATACGATAGAATCTGTATTACTGCAGCATGCACAGAAGTTCCTCCTCCCCTGTTTGAGCAGCTCAGGATAGGCGGAAAGCTTATAGCTCCTGTAATAAAAGAGGGGTTGCAAAAAATTATCTTATTCGAGAAAGGAGAGAAAGGCATCACAATTACATTAGCTAATGAAGTATTATATAATAATATACTGTACACTTCTCTTGCAGGAAGCTATGGAACAAGCGATAAATTATAAAAAACAGTCAGGAGCAATGGGGCTGAAGGAAAAGGTATTCTCAATATTTTTAATCTAAAATACCGGGGGGTAATGCAGTGAAATTATGTTGAACAGGGAAGAGACATGGGAAAGGCTTAAAAATATCGGCGTCGTTCAAGGAAGTATGCCTTCTGAAAAATGGGATCTTGCCGGAGCTGATCTGGATTTTTCTGATCTTAATGGCGCTGCTCTTGATGGGGCGAATCTTATTGATGCAGATCTCGGTGGAGCCAATCTTGAGGGAGCAAATCTGAAAGGAGCCAATCTTTTAGACGCTGCTCTTGATGGGGCGAATCTTATTGATGCCGATCTCAGTGGAGCCAATCTTTGCGGAGCTAATCTGATGGGAGCGAATCTTAGCAGAGCCAATCTCAGTGGAGCAATTCTCGATGGAGCTTATTTAACAGATGCTACTTTAAGTTCAGCCGATCTTAGTGATACCAATCTTAATGAGGCTGATTTTGGCAGAGCTAATATGGGCGGGGCCAATCTTAACAGAGCTAATCTCAGTGAAGCCAATCTCTACAGGGCAAATCTTTCTAACTCTAATCTTGGAGAAGCCACTCTGAATAATGCAAATCTTGGTGAAATTGACCTTAGACAGGCCAATCTTAACAGAGCCAATCTCAGTGGAGTTTATCTCGGGTTTTCAATCCTTAGCGGAGCAAATCTCGATGGAGCCAATCTCAGCGGAGCAGATCTCAGTAAAGCTGATCTCAGTGGAGCCAGTCTCAGCGGAGCAGATCTAAGTGGAACTGAACTCAGTGGAGCTGATTTCAGCGGAGCGAATCTCAGCGGAGCGAATCTCAGCGGAGCAGATCTTTATGAAACAAAACTTTTTGATGCAAACCTTGAGGGAGCAAATATCGACGGCGCTAACCTCGTCTGATCTTATCACTAATTAGAGTCTGTCCATAAACTCAGGCTTTTTGTTATTTTTCAATAATGATATTTTTTGCTACAAATTTATCATTATCTCTAATATAAACAACAGTCACTTTATCGCCGATCTTTATATCAATAATGGTCTTTTTCTCTGTGCCCAGCACAAAACTGGTACTGTAATCAATCGAAAAAGTCATTTTAACTTCTTTATCATTAACCTTCTTCATTATTGTTACTGTCATAGAATTATTATCAATTTGCGTAACATTTCCGATAAAACGCTTCTTTACTTTAATGTCAGCCGACTGAGTAGTCATGCCTGCAATGGTCTTATCGAAAATTCCTGTTAACCCAATACTTACAATCGCAAACCCTGTAACAAAAGTAAGAATTAAGAAAAATCTAATAATTGATCTTATCTTATACAATCAAATCACCTCCTATTATTAAATGATATAATATTTTATAAAAAAATACCGTTATGCATGTTCATTTCGTTTGCGTGAGAAGCAAAACAACAGAGAAACCGTCCTGCATATTGTCGTGTAAAGCATAGCATGATCCGATATCTATTTTATGATTCTAAGATGCAGATCTTATAGTTTACTATTGCTTTTCAACCTATTTACCTCTTCCTTCAAAAAAATTAAATATAGATTGTTCTTCTGCTGACTGCGGCGGAAGAACCATTTGCTCAGGGGATTTTGATGGCAGCTGTTGCTGCCATCTAGTCTTGGATTGAGATACCGCCGGTTTTGTTTGGATAGGAGGAGTTTTAGCTGCAGGCTGCTGCGGGACTTTTGGAACAGTGGATGGGGGCGCCATTGATTCCCTTTTTTTCGGATTATTTCTGCTGTATAGATAAATGGTTATCTTCTCCTCTCCTCTTGCCATTACGATATTGTCAACGTTGATCTCCTTCAGATTAAATCCGCTAAGGGTATCGCCCTTTTTCATGGTTATTTGTCTCTTCCCCCTTCCCGGCGTATTGCGGAGCGCCTTCGTATCTTCGAGATATGCAAAGCTTGTATCATTAGTTATCAATGTTCCGTAAAGGACGAATTCCGGTTTTGGCAAAGGCTGTTCCACTTTTTTTTCGGGGGGTATTCTCCTCTCCGGATGAAACAGATTTTCTTCTGAGATAAGCATATAATCCGATGGAGACATAATATGTGAGCGGCTTTCAAGTAATTTTTCTTCCTGATTATCTAAAGACTTTTTAATGGAAGGGAATGAGTATTTTAGTTGCATTGTGAACGATGGGAAAATCGTTAATAGAATGAGGACAATAATTGCTAATAAAATTAAGTTTAAAAGGTTGATTGTTCTAAAAAAATATTTTAGTCTCTGCATTGCCTTATAAGTCCTATAATTACTATATTAAAAGTTTTTTAAAGAGTTGTAAATTTTAATCGGTCTCAAAGAAATCTTCCAATTCAAACAACAAATCTCTAAGATGGTCAAATTTTTCAAAAATCTGGTCTGTTATATCTGAAACTTTCAACAGGTCATCTTCATTACATTTCCCTTCCTTATTTATTAAGGCAATTCCTGAATCAGAAAGACCCTTTATTATTATGAAATTATCGACGATGTTTTTCTCGATATCTGCCTTTCCTTTTTGCTCCTGCTTTGATTGTTTATCCATTGTTTTTTCCCCTTTTTAAAAATATAACATGTTTAATCAAAAGAATTCCTCGAAGCTCAGCTTCGGGGTTCCCAATTATTCCCTCCCCCTTGAGGGGGGAGGTTTACCCGCCTCTGGCGGCGCCGAAGGCGACCAGGGGTTAGGGTGGGGGTGTTTGA
>JBAQLU010000100.1:0-12065 GCA_049302065.1 Thermodesulfovibrionales bacterium | reverse complement strand
ATCTGATCACCCTTGGAGGAAATCGAATTATCAGTTGTTTGTTAAAAGGCAAAATCAGCGTAAAAAGCTGATTGAGGTTGCAGCGTGAAAACCAGACATTTTCATTTTGCCGAAAACCGGACATTTTTACTTTGCCTTGACACTATTTTCTTCAAAAATGTTCGTCTTTTATGTTTTTTCTGTTTTCCTGTTTTATACGCTCTCTGTTATATCCTTTCTCACCCTTTTTTGATAAAACAGGATGGTTTCTCAATTTTAAAACTGCATCAATAGGAATCCGATATTTTGGTTTTTTCTTTTTGCGAAGCTTCTTCATATAAAACTCTGTATACAAATAATACTATAAAATCGTGATAATCGAAACAGGTACAACATCACATTTTGGATGCGTAAAAATATATCAAATGCTATAATATATAGGGTTATTAAACAAGAAATGAATTATATTGCTGATTAAACAAATAAACATTGAAGCATATGCTAATTATAAATTATAGTATAAAGAGGTATTTTTATTGTGATTGAATTAGAATCAGGCCGATTGATTATTGTTGATGATGATATCGAATCGCTGACTCCTATGTGCGACCTGCTTTCGCGTTATGGATATCTGGTAGCAGGGTATACATCAGGAAAAGACGCTCTAATGGAATTAAAGGAGCAGACATTTGACCTGCTCCTGACTGATCTCGTTATGCCTGAAATGGACGGCATCTCCCTGTTACAGGATGCGCTTACAATAGACCCTTCTCTTATCGGCATAATAATAACCGGAATGGGAACAATTCAGTCTGCTGTTGATGCAATGAAGATAGGAGCGTTTGATTATATGCTGAAACCCTTAAATTATGAAATGCTCCGGCAGATTTTATCCCGTGCGATAAGTGTCAGACGTCTGCGGGAGGCTGAGAAGAAATATCGTTCTATTTTCGAAAATGCGATAGGTGGTATCTATCAGATGGCGCCCAACGGGCGTTACATTACTGCTAACCTTGCGCTGTCACGTATCCTCGGATATGATTCGCCCGAAGATCTGATCATGAATCTCGCTGATATAGCGCGTCAACTCCATGTCGAACCTCCCCGTCACAGAGAATTTATCCGGCATATGCGCATGAATAGAGTTGTACAGGGATTTGAGTCACAGGTATATCGGAAAGATGGCGGAAAAATATGGATTTCCGAGAATGCCATTGCTGTATACGGGACAAACGGGAAATTGCTCTACTATGAAGGTATTGTTGAAGATATAACAGAGCGCAAAAAGGCTGAAGAGGAGCTGCGGAGATCGCGTGAACAGCTGCGTAATCTCTCTGCACATTTACAGTCTGCAAGGGAAAAGGAAAGGATGTACATGGCACGTGAGATCCATGATGAACTCGGTCAGATGTTGACAGCGCTAAAAATGGATTTATGCTGGTTAAACGCCAAAATCCCCGGAGATCAAAAAACGCTCTTCACAAAGACAAAATCAATGTCAGATCTGATTGATACTGCTGTGAAGACAGTGCAAAGGATTTCAGCAGAACTAAGACCGGGATTATTGGATGACCTTGGCCTTGCAGCAGCAATTGAATGGCAATTAGGAGAATTCCAGAAAAGGACAGGGATTAAATGTGAACTCACCCTTGATCCTGATGATATTATTTTGAGTCAGGATGCTTCCACTGCTATTTACCGCATACTCCAGGAAGCCCTGACTAATATTGTGAGACATGCGCATGCAACTTTAGTAAGAGTATGCTTGAGAGAGGCTGCAGATACAATAGAACTGGAAGTTGCCGATAATGGGAAAGGGATTATTGATGAGCAGCTTTCAAGCCCTCAATCATTTGGTTTGACCGGTATACGGGAGCGTGTCCATCTGTTACAGGGTAGGGTAAGAATTGTCGGCATTAATGGCAATGGAACCAAAATAAACGTCAATATCCCGCTGAATAAGGGAGCAGAGAAGAATGATAAAGATCTTTATTGCTGATGATCATGCCATTGTTCGAAAGGGGTTGAAACAGATTATATCTGAAACTCCTGATATGATCGTCTCTGAAGAAGCAGACAATGGATTGGAAGCACTCGATAAGATATCTGAAAATAATTATGATGTGATTCTGCTGGACATTTCGATGCCAGGTAAAAATGGTCTTGAAATTCTCAGGCTGGTAAGGAAGAAAAAACCTAAACTCCCTGTCCTCATGTTGAGTGTGCATCCTGAGGAACAGTATGCGGTAAGGTCTTTACGTGCAGGCGCATCAGGTTATCTGACCAAAGAGAGTGCGCCGGATGAACTGATTGCTGCAATAAGGACAATTTCAAAAGGAGGAAAGTTTGTCAATGCCTCACTTGCCGAGAAATTGATCTCTGAGCTGGAGATATATGTTGAAAGGCCATCTCATGAAACGCTTTCTGATCGGGAGTATCAGGTAATGTGCATGTCAGCCATGGGAAAGACATTAAAGGAAATTGCTCAGGAGTTATCACTGAGTATACAGACTGTAAGCACCTACAGGACAAGGATACTTGAAAAAATGAACATGAATTCCATAGCAGAGGTTATCCGTTATGCTGTGAAACATGGATTAGTAGAATAATAGAGTAAATCTTGTAGGAAAAATACTACAGAAAAATGTATTTTTTACGATATTTTTCTGAAAAGCGATTTGTTATTCTTTATCGATTGGAAAAAACTATGAACAAATTAAGGAATATTAAATGAATAATCCTGAAAAGGAAAAGATCCTGGTTTTCAGCAAGGACATTGAATTCATGACCTCTTTATGCGGGATTCTCTCAAAGGTCGGCTATATGGTATCAGGCAGTGCGTTATGGGAGCATACGCTTGAGGCATTGAAGAATCACTCTGTTGATCTGTTTTTGACGGACGCAGCGATGCCTGATATGGATGGGATCGCACTTATGCGGGCAGCACTGGTTATAGATCCCCATCTTGCCTGCATCATAATTGCAGGTCAGGATACCGTACAGACTTCTGCAGGCACCAGGGAAGTTGGCGCCTCTGATTATGTAATAAAACCATTTAAGGTGGAGGAACTCTTAATGAAGATATCACGGGCTATGGAAGTGCGGCGCTTAAAGAAATCAGAGGAGATATATCGGGCTATTTTCGAAAACTCTGTTGAAGGAATTTATCTAACTTCATCAGAAGGACAGTTTATTGCAGCAAATAAACCACTTGCACGCATTTTGGGTTATGAATCTCCAAAGGATCTGATGACAGATCTGAAGGACAATTGCGATCAAATATATATCGAGCCCAAACGTCGTTCAAAGTTCATGAATTTAGTCAAAAAAACAGAAGTTGTCTCAGGATTTGAATCTCAGGTTTATCATAAGGACGGCAGCAAGATATGGATTTCAGAGAGTGTACGTGCTGTCCGCGATACAAATGGCAATTTAATCTATTACAGGGGAGCTATCCATGATATAACCATACGCAAGAAGGAAGAGATGGTCCTGAATGAAAGTATTAAACAACTGCAGTTGTGGACTGATAAAACTGAACAAAATAAGTATCTCTTTCTTGATATCATTGACGAGATTTCTGATTCGTACTACAAGACCGAAGAGTTGTTTATTAATTTTGTGAGGGCAATAGTGAACGCAATAGATGAGAAAAGGCCGGGGATGAGGGGTCATTCTGAAAGGGTAGCATCATATTCAATAAAGATTGCGAAAGCGATGGGGCTCAGTGAGGAGGAAATGGAGAAAATCAGGCTTGCTGCCCTCCTTCACGATATAGGACAGATAATCATTAATAATGGGCTTATTGATAAGCCGGCGAATCTTACAGACAAGGAGCTTGAACTGATAAAAAAAATTCCTGTTCAGGGAGTCTCAATCATCAAACGAGTCAAGCAGTTAAGGGATATTATACCTTTAATACGCCACCACCATGAGAGAATAGATGGAAAAGGATATCCTGACGGCCTTAAGGGTGAAGATATTCCTGTGGGTGCAAGGATACTCCATGTGGCTGACTCATTTGATTCAATGACTGCAGACAGACCGCACAGACAAGCACCGGGGAAAGAGTATGCATTCCTGGAATTTAAGAGATGTATTAATACACAGTTTGACCCCCGGGTTACAGAGGTAGCATTGAAAGTGTTGTAGTGCCTCATATTTTATTCTGAAATCGAACTTAATCTTCAGAAACCTGCCTGATGACAATAGGATCAATGCCGATGTATAATTTTGCAGTAGATACTTTCATGCCTGGCTTGATCTTTTTCTAAAAAGGATCCCGAACAGGTCGGAATGACAACAGGGTTAAAGAGGTAATATTATATGAAGCGACTTGTTGTGAAGATCGGCAGTAATATCCTTGCTAATTCAAAAGAAGGGCTTGATACAAAAAGAATCTCCTCCTTAGCAAGTGATATTTCTGAACTGCATGATACGGGGTATGAGATCGTAATTGTGTCATCCGGAGCTGTTGCTGCAGGCATGAGAAAGCTTGGATTGAAGGAAAAACCGAGGGATATAAAACTCAAACAGGCAGCTGCAGCAGTTGGACAAAGCAGTCTCATGTGGGCATATGAGAGGAGCTTTGGGGATCATGGCAAGAAAGTTGCACAGATACTGCTGACACGTGATGATTTTTCTGACAGAAAAAGATATATCAATTCCAAAAACACACTCCTGACGCTGCTTACATACAGGGTTATTCCCATCATTAATGAGAACGATACAGTTGCAACAGATGAAATCAAATTCGGAGACAATGACCATCTTGCTTCTCTTGTCGCAAGCCTTGTAGAGGCAGAAAGACTTGTTATACTCTCAGATGTAGAAGGACTGTTTACTGAAGACCCAAGACATAGTTCAAGGGCAAGGCTTATCGAATGTATTGAGACAATAACTCCCGAACTGGAGGATAGGGCCGGAGGTGCAGGAAGCGATGTAGGAACAGGAGGGATGTATTCAAAAATCCTTGCTGCAAAAAGGACCGTAAACCATGGGATTTTAGTCAATATTATCAGCGGTAGAAAGGATGGACTCCTTAAGTTGCTTATTGGAGGTAAATCCGTTGGTACAATGTTCATGCCGAAAAAGGAGAAGTTATCTTCAAGAAAGGGATGGATTGCATACAGCAGTCGTTCCAAAGGAAGCCTTGTTATTGATGAGGGTGCAGTAAAAGCCCTCGCACAGGGCGGGAAGAGTCTGCTTCCTTCAGGCGTTGTATCTGTTGCCGGAGATTTTGATACAGGCGATGCTGTTTACTGTCTCGATACAAAGGGCAACCGTATTGCGAAAGGACTTACAAACTACTCATCTTCAGAGATTGAAAAAATAAAGGGTAGAAAGACAACAGAGATCGAAAAGATCCTTGGCTATAAATATTCTGAAGAGGCCATACACAGGGATAATCTGGTATTGGTTTAAGAGTCCAGCTTCTTTTTAAGCAATTCCCTTACATGCAGGAATATATCGATACATGCCTTATCCTGGTAATCCCTGTACGTAAAAAGGTGAGGTTTGAAAGTGCCGTCTTTATAATAGATTAATGTTACCTCACCGTAAATCCCTTTTTTCAGATAAATCCGGTGTGAATAGTTTTTCGTGGATACAAGCACTATTTTTGCGAGTGTCAGATACCCGGGATCGAGGTTGATGCGTCTTTTTCCGTTCAGAGAAAACGCATCTTCAATTTCATTGGTCTTGAGTTTAATGTCTGCTATAGTCCCGGGGTCGAGCATGTCGTTGAAAAAAATAAACTTTCTTGAAATGGGCCAGCCAAGTTCATCTTTATAATGAAGGGAATAATCCCATTGTACCGGAAGGCTTTCAAAAAGGATCTCGCCAAAATTATTTCTGAGCAATTCTTTTGAAGATTCGAAGATACCTGAATCGGAATAGAGTGCTCCTGTAAAAAGGAGCGCTGATTCAAGAGACCTGATCTTCCCCACTGGTATTCTTATGGTTCATTGATGAGATTCCGGGATGCCTGTATAAAGTCCGGAGCATCCCATGGTGCAGGGCCTATTACCTTTTTCCTCAATATCCCCTTTTTGTCCAGAATAAAGGTCTCAGGCACACCGGTAATGCCGAAGCTCCTTGCGGCAGATTCATCAGGATTAAGGTACACAGGGAAAGTATAACCATTCTGTTTCATATAACTAATTGCCCTGCTCAGGTCATCTTTATAAAGAATCGTAAGGATTCTGAATTGTGAGTTTCCTGAGAGAAGTCTTGACAACCTTTCGATTGAGGGCATTTCTTCGATACATGATTCACACCAGGTTGCCCAGAAATTAATAAAAACAACTGAACCTTTCATATCAGAAAGCCTGAGCCTGTTTCCGCTGATATCTGTGAGTTGGAGATCAGGCACTTCACTTCCGACTGTTGTTATCTTCGGACCATGTGAAGGTCTGATGATGAAAAAGGCGACTATGATTCCGAAAACCAGAGTTATCAGAAGGACAGGAGTTTTGAATCTCACCGTCAATTAGTTAGTGCCAGACAAGACAGGGAAAGCTTCCTCTGCTTCGAGAAATACCGGCTTATCATCTTCAAGAATGATATTTATTTTATGTATATCTTTAAATCTTCCGCTGAGCATTTCTTCTGAGAGCGGATCTTCTATCACTTTTTGAACAGCTCTCCTCATAGGTCTTGCGCCATATGTGGGCTGATAGTAATGCTTTATGATCCACTCCTTGACTTCTTGAGATACCTCGATGACAAGTTCCTGCTGTTCGAGCAGCATTCTATTTGTCTCTTCCACGAGTAAGTCAATAATAGAGAGCAAATGAGCCTTTTCGAGAGGATGAAAAACAACTATCTCATCAACGCGGTTAAGGAACTCGGGGTTAAAGGTCTTCCTGAGTTCATTCAGGACGTTTTCCTTTATCTTTTCGTAAAGCATCTCGGATGTGTTCCTCTGGAAACCCAGAGGTGTTGCTTTTTCGATCAGCCTGGCTCCAAGGTTTGATGTCATTATTATTACGGTATTTCTGAAATCTACCTTTCTTCCAAAACTGTCTGTCAGTACTCCTTCATCAAGAACCTGGAGAAGTATGTTAAAGACATCGGGATGCGCCTTCTCTATTTCATCGAAGAGTACCACGGAATAAGGCTTCTTGCGAATTTTTTCTGTCAGCTGCCCGCCTTCTTCATAACCTACATAGCCTGGAGGCGCTCCTGTCAGTCTCGATACATTAAACCTCTCCATATATTCTGACATATCTATTTTGATGAGAGAGTTTTCATCATTGAAAAGAAACCACGCTAACGCCTTTGCAAGTTCTGTCTTGCCAACCCCCGTGGGGCCGAGGAAAAAGAACGACCCTATCGGCTTCTTGCTGGATTTCAATCCTGCTCTTGATCTCCTGATTGCCTTTGAGACAGCTTTTATTGCTTCTTCCTGGCCTATTATCTTCTTGTGGAGATTATCCTCCATCAGCATAAGCTTCTCGGATTCTTTTTCTTCAAGTTTTGACATAGGGATGCCAGTCATCTTGGCTACCGTATATTCAATATCTTCTTCGCCTACATAGGGTATTTCCTTGCTTAAATTATCTACCCATTGTTTGTGCATCTGTTCATGGAGCCTTTTCAGTTTTTCTTCCTCTAAGCGAATGGATGAAGCCTTTTCAAGATCATGCAGCTTTATATATAGATTTTTCTCTTTGGAAAATCTCTGTATATCAGTCTCCAGCTCCTTCAATTCCCGGGGAGGCGTATATCTCTTTAATTTAATCCTTGAGCCGGTCTCATCGATGACATCGATTGCTTTATCAGGGAGATATCTGTCTGTGATATACCTGTCTGATAGTTTTGCAGCAACTTCAATTGCAATATCACTGATCTTTACTTTATGAAAAGCTTCGTACCGGGGTTTCAACCCTCTCAGGATGTTTATGGTGTTTTCTACATTCGGCGGTTGAACATGGACCGGCTGGAATCTTCGTTCAAGCGCACCATCCTTTTCTATGTGTTTCCTGTACTCATCAGGTGTTGTTGCTCCGATACATTGTATTTCGCCGCGTGACAGGGCTGGTTTGAGCATGCTCGATGCATCCACAGAACCTTCTGCAGCGCCGGCTCCTATAAGGGTATGCAGTTCATCAATGAAGAGCATGACATTGTCAGACTGAACAATCTCCTTCATAACAATCTTGAGCCTCTCCTCGAACTGACCTCTGTATTTTGTACCTGCGATGAGGGCGCCGAGATCAAGGGATACAATGCGTTTCCCCAAAAGACTGTCAGGGACATTACCGGAAATAATCTTCTGGGAAAGACCTTCAACTATAGCTGTCTTTCCGACACCAGGCTCTCCAATAATAACCGGGTTGTTCTTAATCCTTCTGCCCAGGATCTGGATGAGACGCTCTATCTCATCTTCTCTGCTTATGACAGGATCGAGTTTCCCTTCTTTTGCCAGCAGCGTAAGGTCTCTGCCAAACTCATCGAGTGCCGGTGTTGAACTCTTTTTATCTTTAACGTTAGTATGTGCCCGTATTGAAAAATTAATAGTGAGCTGTCGTGATCCTAAAAGGTTGGCGCCAAAACTCCTTAATATCTTGCCTCCTATGCCTTCTTCCTCCCTTACAAGGCCGAGGAAGATATGTTCACTTCCAATATAATTGTGGCCAAGGAGCCGTGCCTCTTCAACAGCGAGTTCGAGGACTTTTTTAGCCCGGGGTGTAAAAGGTATATCACCGAAGGTCATGATGTTTGATCCCTGAGGAAGATTCCTTTCGATCTCCAGGCGTACTTCATCCGAAGTAATACCCATGCGTTTCATTATCGCTATCGGTAAACCGTCATCTTCTTTTAAGACAGCAAGTAAGAGGTGTTCAGTGCCAAGGTAATCGTTCTGGCGCTTTTCAGCCTCTTCCTTTGCATAGATGATTACCTTTCTTCCACGCTCTGTAAATTTCTCAAACATTAGCTAAATCATACTGCTTTTAGCCTCGAAAGTCAACAATACCACTGCATGTAATACCACGATAAATCTTTATATCTCATGCATATTAATGATACAATTTTATATCAGCAATTAAAAAAGGGAAGATAACATTTATATTAAAACTAAGAAAGGACTGAAAAATAATCAACGAAACTCTGCAGAGAAATTCGGCCGGAAAAATTCCCTTGAAAGAGACATAAATATATGCACAAATGCAGCATGCCGATTGAGAAAAGCAGGGTGCAGAGGATTTGAGGGATGTCCCGGATATATGTCAAAATAAAAATTGCTTATTAATTACTATAAGGAGGTTCTGATGAAAAAACTGATGTATCTGATTTTTGCTGTCATGATATTGAGCATCTCCGGATGCGGCTATAACACCATGCAGGCAAATGAGGAAGCTGTGAAAGCAGCATGGGGTGATGTTGAGGCAACATATCAGAGGCGATCCGATCTTATCCCGAATCTGGTAGAGGTTGTAAAGGGATATGCGAAACACGAAAAGGAAACTCTGATGGCCGTGACAGAAGCAAGGGCCAAGGTCGGAACTATGCAGATCTCAAAGAATATCACCGATGATCCCAGGGCATTCACCCAGTTTCAGGAAGCACAGTCTGCAATGAGCAGCGCACTCTCAAGACTTATGGTTGTTGTTGAGAGATATCCTGACCTTAAGGCAAACCAGAATTTTCAGGACCTGCAGCATCAGCTTGAAGGTACAGAGAACAGGATTAATGTTGCGCGCGTGCGATATAACAAGGCTGTAGAAACATACAATACCTCGATCAGGATATTTCCCAACAGTATTACAAATTCACTTCTCCTGCATCTGAAGCTCAAGGAAGCATTTAAGGCTGAACCGGGAAGTGAAAAGGCGCCGCAGATAAAGTTCTAAGGAAATGAGACATATAAAAGCAGCCGCAAACTTTAGTTTGAGTGATTTTATTGTTATTAAAGCATTCAAAACGCAGGCTATCGCCTCAGGCGATCCGCCGGGGCGGAAAGCCTGCGGCTACCTGAAATTATTTTTTTGCAATATATGTTTGTTTTTTCTGACACTATTTCATTTTTCATCTGCTCATGCCCTTGATGTCCCGAAACTTCAGGGATATGTAAATGATTATGCCAATATAATATCTCCTTCAGCAAAAGCTCAACTCGAAAATGAGCTAAAGGCGTTTGAACAATCAGATTCAACTCAGATCGTTATCCTCACAATACCCTCCCTTGAAGGTGAGGTGTTGGAGGAATTCAGCATTAAGGTCGCTGAATCATGGAAGATCGGACAGAAGGGCAAGGATAACGGAGTTATCTTCATCGTTGCGAACCAGGAGAGAAAAATAAGGATTGAAGTTGGACGCGGACTTGAAGGAAAGCTGACCGATCTGATGACAGGAAGGGTCATTGACCTTGTTGTCAAGCCGCGATTTAAAAGGGGTGATTTCGACGGGGGCTTTGTTGCGGGAGTTCATGCAACGATTGACGCTACAAGAGGAGAATTCAAGGTCGACGATAATCACCGTACCCAAAAGCATGAGAGGTCCTCACAGATTTTTACGTTCCTGATTTTTGGCGGGTTTATACTGCTGTTTCTCGGAAGTTTCTCGCGCATCCTCGGAGGTATTGGAGGTGCTGTAGGATTACCGCTTTTCATGTATCTCGCAGGATTACCCGTTGGGCTTGTTACATTACTCATTTTCGCTGTTTTAGGATTGGGAGCAGGGATCTTTCTTCCTCTTATCTTCTCTTCAGGAGGAAGTCATAGAGGTGGAGGGGTCTGGTATGGTGGTGGTTTTGGCGGATCAGGAGGCGGTGACTTCGGTGGAGGGTTCAGTGGCGGAGGCGGTGGTTTTGGCGGTGGTGGAGCTTCAGGAGACTGGTAATGAAACAGAAGGTAAAGGCAGAAAAGTTTTTTAAAAGTGAAGAACTGGAAAGGATAACAAAAACCATCCATGAAGTTGAATCGCATACAATCGGGGAAGTTGCCGTCATGGTGGTTGACAGCAGTGATCATTACATTGAGGCTGAGATACTCGGCGGGATATTCTTAGCCAGCCTTTTGTCGCTTGTTATGACAACTTTGAATTTTCATTCATCAGTCTGGGCATACATCTCATTGAGTTTCATACTCTTTTTCCCGTCAAAATATTTGTTTAAAAAAATTCCGGTGCTTAAAACTGCATTCATGGGAGTAAAGAGAAAAGAGACTGCAGTCATGCAAAGGGCTGTGATGGCATTTTATGAGAAAGGACTTTATAAAACTAAAAAGAACACAGGGGTTCTCTTTTTCATGTCTCTGCTCGAGAGGAAGGTCTGGGTTCTTGCTGATAAAGGAATCTACGAGAAGATTGAGCAGGAGACCCTCAACAGATATTCGAACATGGTTTCGCAGGGGATTAAAGATGGTCGTGCATGTGATGCTTTATGCGATGCTATCAAAGAATCGGGAGATTTGCTTGCAAGACACTTTCCAATTACCCATGATGATACAGATGAACTGTCTGATGAAGTAATGACCGAGTGAAGGTTTGTTTATGATATGGTATAATAAATTCTTTTGAAAGTTGTATTTTGGGGAGTCGTCCAGTGGTAGGACGGCAGGCTCTGGATCTGCTTACAGGGGTTCGAATCCTCTCTCCCCAGCCATTGGTCCCATCGTCTAGAGGCCTAGGACGTGGCCCTCTCAAGGCTAAAACACGGGTTCAAATCCCGTTGGGACTACCAATCACGCAAATAAAGTCAAGGACTTAGGGCATTCTTCTAACCCCCTTTTGTCTTGGCCTTGTTAACTTTTCCTGTCTTCTGATAGTAGGAATCAATATCAAAATAATTATTGATTTTTCCTGTTCTATAGGCTATAAGATAAGGTATATAAAATAGGTTTTTAAACTGTCCCGGAGACTATTCCTGAATGAAAGACCCTCAATCCTTTGAGAAGAAATTTTTAATCCTTCAAGAGATATCAAGCGTTATTGCTGCAACAAAAGATATCAAAACTTTAGTAGCGTTGTCAAGTGGAGACCTGACAAAAGCCCTCCATTTCATACCTTCTATGCGTCAAACCCGTTATAGTAATAGGCCAGTCGAATTTTAGTGACGTTGAGAGCTCCGGCTTCACTCCATT
>JBAQLU010000099.1:0-40733 GCA_049302065.1 Thermodesulfovibrionales bacterium | reverse complement strand
CACTTAGACAAAAGAGCTCAGGGTTACCCGAATATGGGTTCGCAAGTTTTATTTTAGAGCCATATGAGGATCAAAAGTCATCCTGTTATAATTGCAGGTTGTCCAATGAAACAGATCTTCAGAATGGCTTTATTTATTTTAGGATAAGGATTATCCCTTATAGCCCCCTCCACGCCCTCAGACAGGCTGAAAAAGAATATAACTGATTTAGCGTGTAGAAAATTAAAAAGCGACCATTCGCTGTGGTCGCCCTAATTTAATCGGTTGCCGACTGATTTCTCAGTCAGGCTTATGGTAATACCAAGTGACTTTATTATCATATGTCCTGCCAATAAAGTCAAGGGCTTCCTGCGGGTGTTTTGATTTTTGTTTTTTGCCAACCTCTGAACGCGAGTTGTTGCAAATCTGCGACATAAAAATAAAAAAGGACCGACAGAAAACATGGAATTCCTTGATTAAAAATGGTCGGGGCGAACAGATTTGAACTGTCGACCACTCACACCCCAAGCGAGTGCGCTACCAGACTGCGCTACGCCCCGATTTTTTTGATTCTTTACTGGAGTTGACTCAGTATCTCCCTGAGTCTTTTCTTGATATGCTCGATTGTCCCGGCAGATTGACGAACCTCTTTCTTTGGGGCTTCCGGTTCAGATTTGGTTTCAGCCTGAGCAGAGCCGAGACCAAATCTTTTTCTTACACCCTCTATTGTATATCTTTCCTGATAGAGAAGCTTTTTAATAGATAGCAGGAGTTCCACATCTTTTTTGATATAAACCCTCTGACCGGATTTATTTTTCCTCGGCTTTAAAAAAGTGAACTCTGTTTCCCAGTATCTGAGAACATATGGTTCAACACCAACAATCTTACTCACTTCCCCTATCTTGTAAAATAGTTTGTCCGGAAAAGATATGAACGACTTAAGGCTATCTGGTGCAGTTTTATACATCATGTTTTTCCATTGAAGATTTAACCTGGTTACTCGCCCTGAACGTAATAACCCTTCTTGGAGTTATCTCAAGGTCATCACCTGTTTTAGGATTCCTTCCGCGCCTTGCAGTCTTCTGTCTTACATTAAACGTGCCGAACCCGGATATCTTTACAGATTCGCCTTCTATAAAGGTTTGTCTCATGGTATCAAACAGGATCTCGATTATTTCCTGCGCCTCTTTTTTTGAAAGTCCTATCTTTTCAAATATTTTTTCTACTAAATCTGCCTTTGTCATAAACTCTACCTCAATTTTTTATAATTATATTAAGGACATAGATACTTGTCAAGAAGAATTTAGTTGAATATAGTAGCTCAACCATATAAAAAAAGTCAAAAACCTTCGCAATATCGTAAAGATACGCATCAATATGTTAATCTTTTATTCACATGATTTACGGAATCGGCATAGATATTATCAGGACAGATCGTATGAAAGAGGTTGTAGAGAAATGGGGACAGAAGTTTCTTGCAAGGGTATTCACTGAAAATGAGATATCGTATTGTTACCGGAAGAGAACTCCTTATCTGTCGCTTGCAGTGCGCTTTGCAGCAAAGGAGGCATTCATTAAGGCTATAGGATCCGGGATACCTGTATCGTTGACCGATATTGAAGTTGTAAACAGTGATTCGGGGAAACCACTTTTACATTTGAGCAGCAGACTTGAAAATTTTATCAAGATAAATTTCATTAAAAAAGCACACCTGAGCTTAAGTCATGAGCATGAATATGGAGTAGCCTGCGTAATATTGGAGCAGTGACAGACTCTATTTATTCTGTTGCGTGCCTGGAAGTTCTGCAGGAGTCACTATCGGTGATTCCGGAGGAGACTTGATTTCAGGTGTTATATCGCTTCCCTTTTCTTCTCCTATGACTTCCTCATATTCAGGCACAACGATACCTCTCCTGACCATTATATTGTAAATTAGGTTAGACCTGTGCGTTACATATCTGCTTTCACCAAGAGGATTGTATTTCCTCGGGTTTGGAAGTATTGATGCAAGCCTTGCAGCCTCTTCAGCAGAAAGTTCAGATGCAGTTTTACCAAAATAATGTCCTGATGCGGCTTCAATGCCAAAAATTCCTTTGTCACCCCATTCAGCAACATTTAAATAGAGTTCGAGAACACGTTTTTTGGTCAATGCCCTTTCCATCCTCCATGCAATGATCGCCTCTCTTATTTTCCGTATCGGGTTTTTTGATGGAGAAAGGTACAGGTTCTTTGCAAGCTGCTGGCTGATAGTGCTGCCGCCTAACTTGAACTTTTTCGCTTTGATATCCTTTTCGATCGCCTTCTGAATTGCTTCATAGTCAAACCCCTCATGGCTCCAGAATTTGTCATCTTCAGCAATAAGAACAGCCTTAATAAGATATGGAGATATCCGGGAAAGGGGAACCCATTTCTGCTGAATCCTGTATTTCTTACCCTCACGCTCCCACTCTCTTTCCCGATATTCCATAAAAGAAGTCTTTCGGGGGTTTTCTGTTTTTAGCCTTCCAACATCTGGAAACAGTACAAGGTAAAGGATGAGACCGGCAGAGAAAATTAGGAAAAGGGGAAAAAGTCTTTTATGCCTGAATTTCTGTGCCAATTCCCTCTTTTGTGAATATTTCAAGAAGCATGCAGTGCGCGACTCTCCCGTCAATAATATGCGTCTTGGAGACGCCTCCCTCTATCGCCTTTATACAGGCCTGAACTTTTGGGAGCATACCGCCTGAAATTGTTCCATCATGAACGAGTTTTTTTATCTGCTGCTTCTTCAGGGTCGAAATTATTCTGTCTTTTTTGTCAATGATCCCGGGGACATCTGTCAGGAGTATAAGCTTTTCCGCCTTAAGCGCAGAGGCAACAGATGCGGCAACGTAATCTGCATTAATGTTCAGTGTCTCACCCTTTGGTCCAACTCCAACCGGCGATATGACAGGGATAAAACCTTCTTTTTCGAGACTGATTATTATATGCGGATCGACCTGAGTTACCTCACCCACCAGACCAATATCTATAATCTCATCAACGCCTTTTGCAGATGATCTTTTTATCAGTTTCTTTTTCGCCTTAATAAGTCCGCCGTCTTTGCCGCTCAGACCGACTGCCTTTCCTCCGTGGCTATTAATGAGAGATACTATCTCCTTGTTGACGAGACCTCCGAGGACCATCTCTACGATATCCATTGTCTCTTGATCAGTAACACGCTGCCCCTGAACAAATTTTGGTTTCTTGCCCATTTTCTCCATTGTGGCAGAAATCTTGGGACCACCGCCATGGACTACGGTAGTCTTAATGCCTATAAAGTTTAGCAGTGCAATATCCTTGGCAAAAGACTCTTTGAGCTCTTCCTTTACCTGCGCTGCGCCACCGTATTTTATAACAAAAGATTTCCCGTAAAATTTCCTGATATAAGGCAGGGCCTCTATCAATATTTCAGCCTTAGTTATTATGTCTTTCATGATCAGCTCCATTTAATCATTATTATTCTCAAAACACGGGATACACACAATCTGTCCATCTTTTACCCGTGCCCTTGGCTCCATCATTTTTTCACCACAGACGGCACACGTCAGACTTTTATATATCCTTGCCTCCTCAGGCAGATCCATTTTCCCTCTTATAACCCGAAAAAGCTCTTCATCGCTTGAATTCAGTATTATGTCAATTTTTTTTGATTTTCTGTTATGAACCTTTTTTAAAACCTCTTCGGATTGATCGCCATTCATGTATCGCTCCCACATGCGTTTCTCTTCTTTCGTCTCTTCAGGAGATTTCCAGTCAACAGAGATCCTTATCCCTTCGCCTGAAGGTCTCTTTATAAACGTATATACCTGCTTCCCGTAATCCCTGAAAATAAGATTGCCCTTTCCGAATGTACAGCCTGTTACAACCTGAACAGCATCAACAGCACACGAATTATTCTCAACAATCGCCACCAGTTCCTCATCAGCCGCCCTATTCCCAAGTTGTTTTAGAGCAAACACAGATGCCCGGTATCCCAATGCAAGGCCGGGGCATGAATGGCCATGAAATTCAACAACATCTTCAAATGTTTTCATTTCAGATGATTTTACATCAAAACAGGAGATTTTTGTAAATTTATGGATATATGGCCTTAACATAGGAGTGAAAAGAGTTGACCTGTACTTCTGTTACAGTAGATAATATATTTTACTCAGGCTTAATAAAAAGGAATGAACTTTACGCAATGGAACAAAATAAAATAGAGAAGATAAAAAATATTGCCGGGAGCGATGGTAAGGAACTGAAAAATATATACATGGAGATGGCTCTCGGCATTTCCGAGGTATTCGAAGCTTTAAAGAAGATTTCCGCAGGTGATCCTTATATACGGATCGATGAAATTTCCAGTGTTGAATTAATTTCGCAGCTGAAACATATGATCAATCTGACTGCTGAAAATATAGGGGAAATCGTTGATCAATCACATGAGTTTGCCATGGGTCTTGCCGAACACTTTGATGTCTTGCTTAAAGTATCACATGGCGACCTGAATGCACGGGTATCCGGAAATTCAACCGTAGAACTGCTGGAGTCTCTCAAAAAGGTAACAAACGAAATGATAGAGAGCATATCCAGGGCTCTGAACGAACAAAAAAAGGCAGAAGAATCTCTCAGGGATATAGAAGCGCTGGAGTTCTCTATCCTTAGTGCAATACCTCACGCAGTTATTGGGTTACGTGAACGCAAAATCATCTTTGCAAACGAATCGGTCAAATCTGTTTTTGGCTGGAAGCCGGAAGAATTACTAGATAAAAGCACAAGAGTGCTATACAGGTCTGATAAAGAATATGAGGAAATCGGCAGATGTTTTTATCCTGTCCTTGAGACACAACGAACCCATACTGAAGAGTTTACATGCCGTCACAAAGATGGCAGCGATATTTTATGCAGGGTGAGCGCTTCTGTAACCGGAGAGAAACTTCAGAAGAAAAAAATTGTGGTTATATACGAAGATATTTCTGCCCGGAAGATGGCAGAGAATGCCCTGATAGAATCAGAGAAAAATCGGTCACTTATTGAGAATCTGAACATAGGCGTATATAGAAATACAGCCGGAGATCATGGCTGTTTTTTACAGGCGAACCCTGCCATGTCTAAAATTTTCGGTTATGAATCTGTTGATGAAATCATGAAAATTCATCCATCTGATCTCTACCAAAATCCGGTTGAAAGGAATCGATTTATCGAAAAAATCCGTAAAGATGGTTATGTCAAAGATGAAGAGCTGAAACTTCAGAAGAAAGACCGAACCCCTATATTCTGTTCTGTCACTGCTAAGGTGCAGTACTCAAAAAATGGCGGGATAAAATGGATAGATGGTGTTATGGAGGATATCACCGAGCGTAAACGGGCTGAAGAAGAGCGGGGCAAGCTTGAGGCACAGCTCCTGCAGGCGCAGAAAATGGAAGCTATCGGACAGCTTGCAGGAGGCATCGCGCATGACTTCAATAACCTGCTCACAGCAGTCATAGGCTACGGGAACCTCTTAAAATCAGAGATAAGCACTGATCGCCTGACTTCATATATAACGCAGATCCTTAGCGCAGCAGAAAGGGCCGCTACCCTTACCAATGACCTCCTTACCTTCAGCAGAAAACAGATCATCAATCCCAGGCCCGTCAACCTGAATAATTTAATCAAAGAAATGCACAAACTGCTATCCAGGATCATTGGTGAGGATATAGAGCTTTCAACAGTCCTTTCGGATAAGGAATTAAACACTATGGCAGACAGCACCCAGATAGATCAGGTGTTAATGAACCTCGCCACAAATGCACGTGATGCAATGCCTAAGGGAGGAAGTTTAATCATCAGCACAGACTATGCTGAACTGGACAACGAGTTTATAAGGGCCCATGGTTATGGCAAAACCGGTCCCTATGCGATCCTTTCATTTGAGGATACCGGGACGGGCATTGATGAAAAGATAAAGGAGAGGATATTTGAACCATTCTTTACCACGAAGGATGTTGGGAAAGGGACAGGCCTTGGGCTTGCAATGGTCTATGGGATAATCAAGCAGCATAATGGATATATCAATTTATACAGCGAGCCGGGCAAGGGCACAACTTTCAAATTATATTTACCATTGATCGAAGCACAAGCTGAAGATAAACAACCTGAAGTCTCTCCTCTGGTAAAAACAGGCACTGAAACAATCCTCATCTGCGAGGATGACCTTCAGGTCAGAGGTCTCATGAAAGAGATACTTGAGAAGGCAGGGTATGAGATTATCGAGGCTGAAGATGGTGAAGATTCAATAAGTATTTTCAATCAGCACAAGGACAGGCTTCATCTTGTTATCCTTGATGTTGTCATGCCTAAGAAAAACGGCAAAGAAGTGTATGATGAGATAAAGAAGGCAAAGCCGAATATCAAGGTTGTTTTCGTAAGCGGCTACAGCGCAGATATCATTCATAAAAAGGGGATCATGGAAGAAGGAATGGAATTTATCTCAAAACCTATTTTACCCGGAGACTTTCTGGCAAAAGTCAGAGATGTTCTGGATACGTAATATAAAGTTGCAACTAAACGTACTTTTTCAACTCTTCAAGCATTCTCATAAATTCCTGGCTGTACTCTTCTTCATGTTTTGAGAGGTATTCGGCCAACTGGGCCTTTGCCGCTTCATCAACTGATACGCTCATTTGCATGACG
This sequence comes from Thermodesulfovibrionales bacterium, assembly GCA_049302065.1. Lineage (GTDB taxonomy): Bacteria > Nitrospirota > Thermodesulfovibrionia > Thermodesulfovibrionales > SM23-35 > VGWX01. Next base: position 34,076 of record JBAQLU010000099.1, on the reverse strand, counting down.
GTCTTTCCATCCGGGGTCCTCACAGGCTGCATCCTCAACTGCGGATGCATTTCTATCTGCTTCTTTAAATCTTCCCTGACCTTTACCTTCATTTCTTCGTATTCCCTCTGCAGGTCCTCGATTTCGTGCAGTACCGGCTCAATAACTGACGTATGCGGGCTTTCCTTGAGTGTTTCGATCGCTAAAATTCCCTGCCTTTTTGTCTGCAGTTCCTCCGGTAAACTTCCCAAACTCAATGTTTCGATCAGGTTTATTTGAGCGATATGTAAGAGAGAAGGCTTAGTCCCTCTTAACTGCTGCCAAAGACCATTCGGATCTAATTTCCCATGATAAAACTCCTTTAAGATGGAGAGCACTTTCTCTTCATCTCTTATTTTTTCTTTTTCTTCCTGAGATAAACCACCAATCTCATCTGCCTTTTCCATAGCAATTTCAAGAGCGCTCTTTACTCTCCCCATCTTTCCTCCTTGCAAATTCCTATTTTACCTGATCCCGCATGGCCCTTCGTATCACAAAGGACTATGGACATAACAACACCCTGTCTGAAGGTTGCGGATAGCACCTCCAGCTGAATGATTATTTCCTGAATCTTATTTTATTTATTTTATTGCATGTAGCAAAAAAATGGAATTGCACCACTAAAAGAGTTGCCCGGAATATGTTCTATCACCAGAGTCAAGAGAAAAAAATCTTCTACCCCCTGTTTGTGATATCATCATAGAGTAGAAACAATGGAAGGCAATAAAACTAAATTATCCTTCGGTTTTAAATTCAAGGTTATCCTTGCCTTTTTCCTCTTTAATGCCACAGTGAGTTCAATTCTGTCCATTTCCGCTTACGACATTCTGCACACGACCATGATCAGTGAAATTCATGAACGATCAAAAAATCCATGAAGCTCTTGAGGTCTTCTCGTCACTGCACAGAGACTATCCTGAAGATACGGTCATCCGTTTGCATATGACGAGGTGTGAAAAGTACATAAAACAAGGGTTTCCCGATGACTGGACCGGGGTCGAAACACTATAATCAAAATGATGGATTATATTCAGTCTTAAGACCCAATGTTATTTCGGTAAATGTTCAAAAACATCCTTATTGAGAATTTTATTCTCCCAGTTCGCCCAGACATTCTGATCCTTTCTGCAGTCATAGTTTTGGCATCTTTCAGGCCGGTCTTCCCAAATCGTGCAGATCAATTTCTCCCTATCAAGATGAGGGCAAAATCCATCTTCATCTCTCGCTATAAAGTAAGGCCTTTTTGGATTCCATTTCACTATCCCTTTTTCAACATCCTTCTTTGTCAGTGCAAAAATAAAACTGCAGCATATTGATTTGCAAAGTTCCCTGCTTCCCATTTCATCAAAAACAATTGTTTCAGCTGTCTCATCCTCATCGCCATAAACGACAAAAATACCCTTTTCCATTAACTTTTGAATCATCTCTTTCATGTAGGTCCGTTGCTCTTCTGTTAATTCTTCTTCATCTACATTGGCTGGATAAACTTTGTTAGCTTCTTCTGACATAACAATCCTTTCTCACCGTTCAATCCCCTTAAGAGCACTTTTCGATTTGTATTTTTCTTCTTCCGTACATCTCAGGAAGGCCTGCACTCCACATGAATATCATTGTCTGTTATACGGACCTTCAACCCGCGGTCATTCAGGCCCTTGTACAACGGACGTCCGAAAATAAACAGTTCAAATTCTTCCATTAGTCCTAACTCAGCCAGAGCATAAGATCGAATGGCAAAATCCTTTCGAACAAACTCAGACAGCTGAGAGAGAATTTTTGATTTCTCTTTTCCTGAATACAGGCCGGATACCAGAGAGTTTATTTCGTGAAAAGGACATTCCTGTTCATGTTCTTCGATAACCTTCATAATAGGGTCACCGGGATTAATAATATCTGCGCGTGTAATAGTGTTTTCCCCTATGAGAGACATTATTTCGGATGTATCCCAGCATTTTAAGAGGCAGCATTCCAGGAAACGGTTCTCATAAATATTACATGATGCCTCTTTTTCGTCGTAAAAATAACATGCCCAGTCATCACCTTTTCCTTTTACCTTAATCAGTTCTTTTTTAATTGGTTCGAGTATGTTTCTGAGAGGGTTAAAAGCCATTTCGCCCTTCCGTATAGTCACCAAATGCTGATGGCCTGCGTAACCGGCAAGGAGTATTTTTTTATCTTCATGGTGCAGTGCCGGCCCTCCTTTCAGACAACAAGTACCGCATCGCATACATTCACTTATGTGTTTTGTATTAAGATGAAACATTAATGTCACCTTTTTAAAAAATCTTACTGCGTCCTTTATTCCATATTTTAAAGTAATATACTATATTGTAAAGATAAAACAAAGAAGGCCTATTATGGTAAAAGCAAGAATATTCAGCTATGAATGTGAACAGTGCGGTTCTGAAATCATTGTTACATCATCCGGAGAAAGTCAGTTGAGTCCTATTTACTGCTGCGGGATAGAAGTAACAGAGATTTCTTCCGAAGTAAAGAAACCTGCCAGGCCTAAAAAGAAGACAGCAAAGAAAGCGGCCAAAAAGGTACCGGTAAAGAAGGTTGTTGTAAAGAAAAAACCGGCAGCTAAAAAGAAGGCGTCTAAAAAATAAAACCTGAGTTGAGCATCCTTTAAGTTATTATTTCTTTATGAGGACTATTTTGTGATGTAAGAGGGAAATCTCCTTTATCTCTCCATCAAAGATTTTCTGTTCTCCGAAAAGGTTCCTGAGGTATATCTTTCCCTCTTCCGGCCTCATAATATCAACGCTCTCCAGATAGAGATCTTCTTTTCCGTTCTCATAAATATAGGCGTTTGCTTCACACATATTACTTCTCCTTTCCTATCTCCTGCCTGACATTCTCAATGATCTTCTCTATCATATGTGGAAGGGGCTCTTTTTCTATCCCTGTAATGTCAATGCCTTCCTGGTTAAGGGGCAGAAGAGTTTTTTTTGCTTCGGATGACAGTATTGCATCCGCCATTTTCGGAGTCAGCTCCCCAAGCATTGCATTCGGAAGAACAATACTGAGAGACCCTATGATCATTCTGACCCTGTTCGAATTCCAGACGATTGCATTTTCTCCTGTAGCGCCTTTATTAGCCCTTGATTTCATCATGGCAGATGTTGCTGCAGCATTTGTGCCGAGGGCAAGGATCTCGATTTTATCTCCGAATTCATCCCGAAGCCTCTTAACAATCAAGCTTCCAATGCCGCCTCCCTGACCGTCAACCACAGCGATCTTAAACACAAAATAAGTATAAAAATATACTCCCGTATATGTCAAACACTGAAAGGGATTTTATGAGCCGTTGAGTCGATGTAATATTTGCAGTACATCGGCTATAATATTTATTTAATAAAACAGTTTTGATTCTTTTGGAGGCTACGATTAAAAAATTACCTGACAGAAAAGGATATTTCGGCATGTACGGAGGCCGTTTTGTACCTGAAACCCTTATGCCGGCTCTCAGGGAACTGGAAGATGCTTTCCTGCAACTCAAAAAAGACAGGGATTTCCTGAGAGAGCTCGTCCATCTCCAGAAAACATATATTGGAAGACCCACCCCACTCTATTTTGCACAGCGGCTTACCGAATATCTTAAAGGGGCAAAAATCTATCTGAAACGAGAAGACCTTGCACATACAGGAGCTCACAAGATCAATAACGCTGTCGGCCAGGTGTTGCTCGCAAAAAAGATGGGAAAGAAAAGGGTGATTGCCGAGACCGGTGCAGGTCAGCACGGAGTAGCCACTGCAACAGGGGCATCACTTGTCGGTCTGGAGTGTGAAATCTATATGGGCACAGAGGATATGAAAAGACAGTCCCTGAATGTGTTCAGGATGAGACTCCTTGGAGCAAAGGTAACCGGGGTCTCGACCGGCTCAAAGACACTGAAGGATGCGATCAATGATGCCTTGCGTGACTGGACCACGAATGTCCGTACAACACATTATGTACTTGGGACAGTATTCGGTCCCCATCCATTCCCTGTCATGGTCAGGGATTTCCAGTCTGTCATCGGGAAAGAGGCAAAGAGACAAATACTCAATGCAGAGGGAAGACTGCCTGATTATCTCATCGCCTGTGTTGGCGGTGGAAGCAATTCAATTGGACTTTTCTACGAATTCCTGAATGATGAGAAGGTGAAAATGACAGGGGTCGAGGCAGGCGGTAAAGGGATAGAGACAGGAGAACACGCTGCACGGTTTGCAGGTGGTTCTATCGGCGTATTTCAGGGATGCAAGAGTTATCTCCTGCAGGACGACGACGGAAATGTCCTTGGGACACATTCTGTATCAGCAGGCCTTGATTATGCATCCATAGGTCCGGAACACCCTTTTCTGAAGGATACAGAACGGGTTCAATATACGTATGCCACTGATGATGAAGCATTGCACGCCTTTGAGCTTCTTTCAAAAACTGAAGGCATCATCCCTGCGCTGGAATCTGCCCATGCAGTTGCAGAGGTGATCAAACTTGCGCCTCTGCTTTCCAAAGATACAATTGTTCTTGTGAATCTCTCGGGAAGGGGAGACAAAGATGTCCAGCAGGTTGCACGGATTAAGGGGATCGAGTTGTGACAACAAGGATTTCAGGAACATTTAAACGATTACAGAAGGAAGGGAAAAAGGCCTTTATTCCTTATATAATGTCCGGTGATCCTTCCCTGGAAAAGACAAAGGATATCGTGCTTCTTTTCGAGGAATGCGGAGCGGATATAATCGAATTAGGCGTGCCTTTTTCAGACCCTCTTGCAGATGGGCCTATCATCCAGCGCGCCTCGGAAAGGGCCCTGAAAAATAAGGTTACCCTAAGAAAGGTCATCTCTCATGTTAAAGAGTTGAGATCTTTAACGCAGATACCGCTCGTTCTTATGACTTACTTCAACCCTGTATTTAAATATGGCATAGAGAGTTTCATAAAAGATGCCGGGAATGCAGGTGTTGACGGTGTGATTATCCCTGATCTGCCGCCTGATGAAGCTGAAGATTTCATTCTGTTTGCGAGAAAGGCAGCTCTTGATACGATCTTCCTTCTTGCGCCAACCTCAACAGAAGACAGGATAAAGAAAGTGGCAAAGGCTTCAACTGGTTTCATATATTACGTTTCCATCACAGGTATAACAGGAGCCAGCCTTTTGTTCGATGGATCTATGGAGGTTTTGATATCAAACATTAAAAGATATACGGATAAGCCGGTAGCTGTCGGATTTGGTGTTTCCACTCCTGAAAATGCTTCGGCAGTCGCAAAGATATCTGACGGAGTTATTGTAGGAAGCGCCATTGTCAGGAAAGCTCATGAGAATCCCGATGAGCTAAAGAGCTATCTTTTGAGTCTTCGCAAAGCAATCCTATGAATTCAACCCTCAGGAAACTTGAACAGTTAAAAACACTGATGGAGCTCTCCTCTCTTATAAACTCATCACTTGATCCGGCTGAAATAAGGAAACGTGCAATTGAGGCAGCCATGAAGCTTGCTGAAGCAGAGGCCGGCAGTCTCATCCTTGCTGATCAGGAATCAGGTGACCTGTTTTTTGAGGTTGCCCTCGGTGATAAAGGGAACATGGTAAAAGAGGTCAGGATCAAAAAAGGTCAGGGGATTGCAGGCTGGGTTGCGGAAAAAGGGGAATGCATAATAATTGATGATGTGCAGTCAGACCCGAGGTTTTACAAGATTCCTGATGTAAAAAGCAAATTCAAGACAAAGAATATGGTATGTGTCCCTGTAAAATCAAAAGATAGGGTTCTTGGCGTTCTCGAGGCAATAAACAAAAAGAAAGGCGTCTTTAGCGATGATGATAAGGAGATTCTCTCAGCTTTTGCAAACCAGGTAGCGATAGCAATCGAGAATGCAAATCTTTATCAGGAATTGAAGGAGACATTCTATGGCACAGCTGAGGCGCTTGCAGAGACAATTGAAAAAAGAGATCACTATACAGGAGGACACACAAGGAGAGTAATGAATTATAGCATCATGATCGGGGAATCTATAGGTCTTTCAAAAAAAGACCTCGAGGACCTCAGACTTGCTGCTATACTCCATGATGTTGGTAAAATAGGTGTCAGTGATGATGTCCTTTTGAAAAGAGGCAGACTGAACCGTGAGGAGTTCGAGAAAATGATCCTGCATTCCAAATATGGGGCTGAGATACTGGGTCATATCAGGTATCTGAAAGATGTGATACCGGGTGTCCGGGGCCACCATGAAAGGGTTGATGGCAAGGGTTATCCGGACAATCTGAAAAACGATGATATACCGGTTATAGCAAAAATAATTGCGGTAGCAGATACTTTTGATGCAATTACTTCAGACAGACCTTACAGGGATGCGCTGAGCGCTGAGAATGCTTTAAAGGAATTAAAGATAAATTCCGGCATACAATTCGACGAAGTGATAGTTGATACTTTTATAAAGCTTTACCAGGAACAGAAATTCACTGTTTCATCTTCCGGAAATAATGAGGGCTGATGCATGGCTTTCAGGACTGTAACTGCCGGATAATGGTTGCTTAGGATAACAAAATGGCATGGTTTAAAAAGACAAAAGAGATACGAACTGACAAAAAGGGCAAAACTCCGGAGGGACTCTGGGTAAAGTGCGACGGCTGCAAAGAAATCATATACAAAAAAGAGATAGAAAAGAACCTCAAGATATGCCCTAAATGCAATTACCATTTCAGGATAAGCGCGCGTGAACGATTGAAACTCCTCGTTGATGAAGGAAGCTTTGTTGAGATCGACGAAAACCTGTCATCTGTCGATCCTCTGCATTTTAAAGACTCCATCTCATACAAAGACAGATTGAAGGAAAACCAGAAAAAGAGCGGTCTTAAAGAGGCTGTCATTTCAGGAGACGCATTGATAAAAGGGTATCCGGTCAGTCTTGCTATTATGGATTTTTCGTTCATGGGTGGGAGCATGGGATCAGTTGTCGGTGAAAAGGTATCAAGGGCAGCAGAAAGGTCAATCGAAAAAAAGCAGCCGTTTATTTCTATTGCGTCTTCCGGTGGTGCACGCATGCAGGAAGGCATTTTTTCTCTTATGCAGATGGCAAAAGCCTCTGCGTGTATTGGCAGGCTGAAAGATAACGGCATCCTCTATATATCAATTTTATGTGACCCTACGTTCGGCGGTGTCACCGCGAGCTTTGCTACATTGGGTGATATCATAATTGCTGAACCAAAAAGTCTGATAGGCTTTGCAGGTCCGCGGGTGATCGAACAGACCATCAAACAACCACTCCCCGATGATTTCCAGAGAGCAGATTTTCTGCTCGAACACGGACTTATTGATATGGTCGTAGACCGGAAAATACTGAAGGAAACCCTTGCTAAAATCTTTGAACTTCTCATATGAATTACGATGAGACGATCCAATACCTCTATAACCTCCAGAAGCATGGCATAAAATTCGGGCTTCAGAACATAAGCAGGCTTCTTTCAGCTCTCAATAACCCTCACAAATCATTTCTCACCGTACATGTTGGAGGTACAAACGGAAAGGGTTCCACCTCAGCTATTATTGCCTCTGTCCTCCGGACCGCAGGTTTCACTGTCGGCCTCTTTACATCACCACACCTTATCAGTTTCACAGAGAGGATAAGGGTTAATGGAGAAGAGATAACCGGAAATGATGTTATAAGCATAGCTGCAGAGATCAGGGATATTGTCTCGGGTTTTGATGAGTTTTCTCCTACTTTTTTTGAAGTGGTTACTGCAATAGCCATGCTGTATTTCAAAAGAAAGGAAATAGATATAGCTGTCATGGAAGTCGGCATGGGTGGAAGGCTTGATGCTACAAATATCATTATGCCTGAAGTCTCTGTCATTACAAACATCGGCTATGACCATAAAGAGTTTCTCGGTGATACACTCAGAGAAATCGCCTGGGAGAAGGCAGGCATTATAAAACAAGATGTTCCTGTTGTCATATCATATCAGGACAGAGAGGTATTGGATATTATTAAAATGACAGCAGATGAAAACCATGCCGACCTTTATCTGTATGGCAGGGATTTTTCTTCTCTGCTGAAAAGCGAAAATGTTTCAGGGTTATGTTTTGATTACCGGGACAGCGATTCTTTTGCGATTCATGATCTGATCCTGCCGCTCACAGGTGAGCACCAAATGCAGAACGCCTCACTTGCCATTAAGGCAGCAAGGATTGTGCTGAACAATCTCCGGGTCTCCGGGTCCCCGTTTCATAGGGAGGATACAATCAAATACATAAAAGATGGCATTGCAGCAGTGAAGTGGCCGGGAAGGCTCGAGTACATTCAGGAAGACCCTCCGATACTCATTGATGCTGCCCATAATCCTGCTGCTGCAGACGCTCTTGCCAGGGCATTAAAAAGAAACTTCCGCGAAACATACAAAAAGATTATAATTATACTCGGCATTATGGCTGATAAAGATATAAAAGGTATCATGGAACCATTATTACCATTGGCATCTGAGGTGATTCTCACAGCCCCTTCTTACAGCAGGGCAGCCTCACCTGAACACCTTGCAGATATCGCTCATTCATTGGGATTCTCTGACCTGCGAATTGCAGCAACGGTAAAAGATGCTATTGAAATGGGAATGAAGACAGGATTAGAGGATGAAGACAATGGATCAGGGAACTTGCCACTTACCTATGAACCCTCACCCCTCATTCTCATTACCGGTTCATTCTATACAATAGGCGAAGCAAAAGAAGCGCTCGGACAAAAAGGCGTACTGACAAGACTGAGAGAATGAGAACAACAATTAAAAGTTATGAGTTACAAGTTGAAAGCTAAAGGCAAAAGATATTTGTATAACTTTTGTCATTCCGCACTTGATTCGGAATCCATAATACCAATAAAACTCTCTGCTTTTGGTGCTTGCCTCTTTGCTTTTCTAACTGCTTACTGCTTAATCCTTAATCCTTATTACTGTTTGGCTGAAGAGAAAACAACCATAACTTCAGATACCCTCGAATACAACAGAGAGACATTTACCTACAGTGCAAAAGGCAATGTGAAGGTTCAGAAAGCTGATGCTGTCGTTGAAGCCGATGAAATGATATATAACGAACAGTCGGACGAGCTTGTTGCTAAAGGGAATATAAGATACAGAGATCCTGAGGTTTCGATTACAGCAAGCAGGGCTGATCTGAATCTCGAAAAAAAGACAGGTACACTTCATGATGCAGAAATCCTTTTTAAAAAAGACAACTACCATATATCGGGGAAAGAGATAGAAAAGAAAGGAGAGAACTATTATGTCAGTCCTGAAGCTACCTTCACGACTTGCGATGCGCCGGCCGCATGGTGTTTCAGAGGCAAAAATATAGACGCTATCGCCGGTGACAGATTAAAAGCAAGGGATGTGACATTTCGTATCAGCGACAAACCGGTTTTCTATACTCCATATCTCCAGGCCCCTATTACAACAGAGAGGAAAACAGGACTTCTCATGCCGTCTGCAGGCTACAGTAATTTAAGGGGCTTTCATTTAACACTGCCTTTCTTCTGGGCAATAACAGAGAACCGTGATGCAACATTTATTTTTGACGAATACACCAAAAAGGGTATCGGAGAGGGCATAGAATACAGATATGTGGAGCCAGGAGATATTAAAGGCAAATGGTGGCTTTACCACATAAGGGATACAGAGCTTAAGAAGGACTTCGTTGAATTCAGGGCGCTTCACCAGCAGTACTCTTCAGAAAATATCGGCGGGTTTTTGAGCCTCAATCTTGTGAATGAAAAGGATTATTACAGGGAGTTCAATCCCTCAATCGATATCCGTACAAACCGTTTCCTTGAATCAACAGGAGAGATAATGATACCCTTTTCCAACTCCCGTGCTTATCTGATGTCACAGTACTGGATCGACCTGAAAGAAAATACTGAAACACCTTCACAAAGACTGCCTGAAGCAGGCTTTGTTTTACATCCGACTAACATCGGCAATTTCTGGTTTTCTGCAGCAACCGCAGTCTCCAATTTCTGGAGGGACGAAGGCGTTCACGGTTATAGATTTGATGTTTTTCCAAAACTGCAGCATGAGTTCGGCAATGATATTGTGATTTCACAGACACTCGGTTTGCGGGAAACAGCATATTCACTCCAGGATTACGATGAGAATTCTCCTCACAGAGAATCTTTAGAATATATCATAGATGCCCATTCACGGTTCCTGAAGAAATACAATTCATTCACACACATTGTTGAGCCTTCGTTAAGCTATGCCCTGATCACAAATTCTGAAAATAATCTGCCGGTATTCGATTCAACTGAACTGTTTAAAAAGACATCCCTGATTGAGCTTTCTTTCTTAAACAGGATCATAAGCAGCCATGGAGAGCTTATGGTATTCAGAATTTCACAGGGATTCGATTCGGAGTACGGAGACAGACCCTTTCTCCCCCTGAAACTCGAAGTCGGGGTCAAGAAACCATTTTCTTTGCGATTTGATATAGACTACGATGTGCACACTGGAAAAGTTGAGAATACAAATTCCAATATTTTTTTGCCGGTCTCTGAAATAACCATTATGGCAGGGCACAGGTATAACAGGAAAGACGATATTTCATACTATGATGCAGGACTTGGCATCCATCCATATAAGCCCATCTATCTTGAAGGCAGGATATGGTACGACAATACTGAAAACGAGACAAAAGCAATCTCTGTTAAGCTAAAATATCTAAGCAAGTGCTGGGGTGTCTTAATGGAATTCATCAAAAGGCCCGGGGACTTTGACGCAAGGATAATGTTCGAGCTGACCGGTATCAGCAAGAGTCTCGGTAACCTTTAAACCGCAATATCTCCTGATCCATTCTTTTTCTTATCTCATCCATAGAAGCTTTATCGGTTTCTATTAAGATTTCCGGATTTAATGGTTCTTCATAAGGGACTGTCACGCCGGGCACGGGCGAGCCTGAAGCGCCTTTCTTATAAATATCCCTTGGCGCCTCACGTGTATTCACCCTGTCCTTTTCTCTCTCCATGCATATTTTTACAGGGCATTTGAGATAGGCCTCTGCGAATCGGGGGATAAGCTGCCGCGCGAGGTCACGCCATTTTCTGAGATTTCCCGTAGCATCAATGATTACATCGTGTCCGGCTTCTGTGAGCTTCACGGCAAGATAAACCAGCGCCCTGTAGACTGTCTCCCTTTCAGGATCAGAATATGTCGGCTCAGGTGTGACGATTTTTCTCAATTCATCCATCCGGAGGAGGATGAATTCAGGATGGAGCTTTTTTATTTCATCCGCCACCATACTCTTCCCGCTCCCCGGCAGCCCAGTTATCCAGATCGCTATACCTGACATAATGATCTATTATAATTTATCTGAATGCTTTGCCTGACACAGCCTTTTCGAGTTCTTCTTCACTTATCTGGAGTTCCTGCGAAAGGACTTTCAGCGTTGCACCTGACTGTTTTATCACTTCTCTCACATAGTCCTCATGTCCGATGTTTCCTTCCCAGCAACGCTCGAAGTACTCTTTAAGCACTGTTGAAAGTCCTTCCGATGGTATCCGGTAGCCCTTTCTCGTTGCCTCTTTTTCTCCCGTGCTTTCCGGCATGCCGATTACCACGATCCTGTCATCGACAACAATGTATCTACAATCATGCACAATGGCACAGGTGCTGTACCTTACCTGAGCGCCTGCCTTGCTGTACATATTGCCGAGATGTATTCGATCATGGAATTTCGGAATAATGTACTTTACGATTACTCCATTCTTCGACAGCCGTTCAATGTTATTCACAATGGCCCGCGTCCTCTTCGTATCGTCACCGGTCGGCATTCTCCCTGTGATGAAACCGATTAATTCTCGTTTTGCATCAAGCATTGCATCCATAACTGTCAGGAAATACTCCTGGCGTGTGAGCACTTTTGTGGTCTTCTCGACTTCCAGCAGGAGGTTCCTCCGTCCCCTTCCCTCCTTAATGTTGAAGAGAAGAAGAATGATAGTGAACCCCAGCAGGAGCGATTCAAGGATTAACAATATGGTCTCTATCTTCATGACATCACGTCCTACAAAAGAATAGCATAAAACCCTCTTTGAGTTGAACCGGCAGCCTCATCGGTACAATGTCCGTTGATAGATTCCGGATCAGGCCCGGATACATGACTGTCATTGCCCGACCCCCAATCGTAGTCGAGGGCATGCTTGATCGGGCAATCCAGAGAAAGGCACTGGATTCACCGGTCAAGCCGGAGAATGACAAACAGAAGAAACTTTGTCGCCATACTAAACAGACATTACATACAACATGAGTCCCCTTCCCTTTTTTCCTTATGCCCTTTATAATAAACACAATTTTATATTAAAATATAAAGAGATAAATGCTTGTTGGTTACAACACAAACATACCTTATAAAGATAAGACATATCATGTCCAGACAGAGGATAATGGAAAAAACAATCCTGTGATAGTAACCCTTCTGTATTCAAAAGGTGCAATCCTTGCATCTAAAAAAACCAGTTATGCAGACATTGTTTCAGACCATGATTATGAGCATAAGGTCAGGGAACTCATGAAAGTACAGCATAAGGTCATGATAAAAGAGCTTATAGCGGGCAAATATACAGGTGACCGAAAGGCTGAGACAGAGGGAAAGGAAGAGATAAAGGCTAAGGCTGAGGTTAAGGCCGAGGTAAAGGAAGAGGAAGGGGCAAAGGCTAAGGCTGAGGTTAAGGTTGAGGTACAGGAAGAGGCTAAGAAGAAAGAAGAAGTCATAAAAACTACAGCAGTTACAGATGGATCAGAACAAAAAGAAAAACTGGAAATTCCGCTGGAAAACATCCAACAGCATGATGCGAAGGCAGAGGCTATGGATCAGCTTGCAAAAAGCCTTGATGACATCCTGCTGAATTATATAATGAAGAGGGCTAAATAAATGAACTCAACTGTTTCTGAGAAGGATATAGCTGTTCTGAGGGAGAAGGCAAAAACCCTCAGGATAGAAATCCTCAAGATGCTGACTGAAGCCGGCTCCGGCCATACGGGTGGTTCATTGTCTGCGGCTGACATAGTCACCGCACTTTATTTCTACAAGATGCGGCACCATCCAAATGATCCTAAATGGATAGAAAGAGACAGGTTTATCCTTTCAAAGGGACATGCAGCGCCGGTCCTCTATGCCGCGCTTGCCCTTTCAGGATATTTTGATAAGTCGTTACTCAGGACATTGCGCAAACTCGGTAGTCCGTTGCAGGGTCATCCATGCTCCAGGAAACTGCCCGGCATTGAGGTCTCGACCGGCTCACTGGGACAGGGTTTATCAATTGCAAACGGGATCGCCCTCGGGTTGAAGCTTGACAGCCTGAGTTCGAGAGTCTATTGCCTGCTTGGAGACGGCGAGATTCAGGAAGGACAGGTATGGGAGGCGGCAATGACTGCTTCACATTACAATCTCGATAATCTCTGCGCTATTATTGACAATAACGGTCTTCAAATAGACGGCCATTGCTGTGATGTTATGTGCGTAGAACCGATCGTAGATAAATGGGCAGCTTTCGGCTGGCATGTCCTTGATATTAACGGGCATGATATGGAAGCAATCGTCAGTGCATTAAATGAGGCGGAAACTTTAAAAGGGAAGCCGACAATGATCGTTGCACGAACAGTTAAGGGTAAAGGCGTTTCATTTTTTGAAGGCAAGGTTGAGTATCATGGTTTAGCGCCTACTCATGAAGAACTCGAAAGAGCATTAAAGGAGCTTGGGAAATAATGGGAGAGAGAATACAGAAAACAAATCCCCCTTTACCCCCCTTTACTAAAGGGGGGCATGGGGGGATTATTAAAGTTGCAACTCGCGATGCTTATGGTGAAGCGCTTCTTGAACTCGGCAAAAAGAGACAGGATATCGTGGTTCTCGATGCAGACCTTTCAGGTTCTACAAAAACAGGAAAATTTGCCAAGGCATTTCCTAAAAGGTTTTATAATATAGGCGTATCCGAACAGGATTTAATCGGCACCGCAGGTGGCCTTTCTCTTACAGGAAAACTTCCATTTGCCTCAACGTTTGCGGTCTTTGAGACCGGCAGAGCCTGGGAACAGATACGGCAGACCGTCTGCTACTCAAATCTCAATGTGAAACTTGTGGCAACGCACAGCGGCATTACTGTCGGCGAAGATGGCGCCTCACATCAGGCAATAGAAGACGTGGCTATCATGAGGGTTCTCCCTAATATGACGGTCATTGTCCCTGCTGATGGCTATGAGACAAAGCAGGTCATTCATGCTATCGCAGATTATCATGGCCCGGTATATGTAAGGCTCGGAAGGTCTAAAGTTCCGGTTGTAATGCCTGATGATTACGAATTCAAAATAGGAAAAGCTCATACATTCCACCTGGGCAAGGATGCAAATATAGTAGCCATGGGAATTATGGTTGCTGTCTCTCTTGAGGCTTCAAAAATTCTGAAGAATGAAGACCTGGATGTCGGTGTCATTAATATGTCTACTGTTAAGCCACTCGATACAGAAACAGTTCTGAAGGCTTCAAAGTTATGCAGGCTGATCGTCACCGCTGAAGAACATTCGACAATAGGCGGCCTTGGCAGCGCTGTGAGTGAATTTCTTTCCGAAACCCATCCTACAAGGATTATCAGGATCGGAATAAAAGATGATTTCGGCTGTTCCGGAACTTCAGAAGAATTACTGAAACTGTACGGACTTACTGCTGAGGACATTGTTAAGACTATTAAAGAGGGACTGAAATAGTGTCAGAAACAACTTTTTACGTTTTAAACTTCACTTTTCACTGAAAATATGATTCACTTTCAGGACGTATCAAAACACTACGACAATCATACAGCCCTGAGGAAAATAACTTTTTCCATAGAAAAAGGCGAGATGGTTTTTATAACCGGGCCGAGTGGTTCAGGCAAGTCAACGCTCTTGAAACTCATATATATGGCGGAAAAACCTGATGAAGGAGATATAACTGTAGCTGAATGGGAAATAAATAAACTTAAAGATTCAGCCATTCCGTTATTACGGAGGAACATCGGCGTGGTTTTCCAGGAATTCAGACTGCTCGATAACCGGAATATATTTGAGAACATAGCACTTGCACTGAGGATAAGGGGAGTTGACGAAAGAGAGATTAAGGCACGAGTCTTTGAATCACTGAAAATGGTAAATTTAAGACATAAGGCTGATAATTATCCTTCTGCTTTATCAGGCGGGGAACAGCAGAGGGTGGTTATCGCCAGGGCTATTGTTTCTGAGCCCAGAATCCTCCTTGCTGATGAGCCAACCGGCAATGTAGACCCTGACACGTCGGCAGGAATAATAAGGACTTTCAAGGATATCAATGCAAAAGGTACAACTATCCTGATAGCAACACATAACAGAGAGATGTTCAGGGAGACGGGCAGGAGGGTAATGAAACTGGATTTCGGGAATTTTGCCGGTGAGGAACCCGGATAAATGGGTCTCTCCTACTCTTTCAGCCTTGCAACCCGCAGCCTTCTGCATGAGAAATGGATAAATCTGCTATCCATTCTTACAATAGCAGCCGGGCTTCTCATCACAGCCCTTACTATATTCTCTGTCTATAACATAGATATTGCGACACAGAAACTCCCTGATAAATTTTCCGTGATGGTTTATCTGAAGGATAATATTTCAAGGCAAGATGTAGACAATATCATCGATACTGCCAGGAAAGACAGTGTGGTAGAAAAGGTGAAATACATACCTAAAGACGAGGCGATGAAGGAACTGAAAACTGTCCTGAAAAATACAGAATATGTGCTCGACGGCCTGGGAGAGAATCCACTGCCGGATACGATAGAAGTAAAATTAAAGAGTGAGAAAATAAGCCCGGATATCGTAAAAAGATTTTCCGCAAGGCTGAAAGATACAAAAGGAATCAATGAGATAGAGTATGGCGAAAAATTCCTGTCTTCGATATATTCCTTAAGGGTTGGAGTGAAAACAATAGGTATTGTCTTTGTCATCATTATGTCTGCCGGAATGCTCTTCGTCTGCTACAGCACAGTTAAAATACTCTTTTACAGAAAACATGAGGAGATAGAAACTTACAAGCTTCTTGGCGCTACAAAGACCTTCATAAGGGGTCCTTTTATTATAGAAGGCGCAGTCATTGGCTTTTTCGGCGGACTGCTGAGTCTTGCAGGCTTGCTATCTTTATATTATTTGTTCATTCTCAGGATGAGCGCTACATTTCCCCTTTTCAAGACAATACTCTTCCCGGTTGATATAGCCTTTACCCTCCCACTTGCAGGACTTCTCCTTGGCATATCAGGAGCCGTGATAGCAATAGGGAGGATTCGGTATTAAGGGAATGCTAAGAGCGAAGAGCAGAGGGCTTAGAGCCAAAATTAAATAATAAGAACTGAAATGATCAAAGAGCTAAGTATTCAATGCTTTATGTTCGCTGTATTTTGTTTGATGCTCTATGCTCTATGCTCTATGCTCCATACTGATTTTTGTCTTGCTGCTACGCCGCAGGAAGAATATAAAAAAATACAAAAAGAGATCAAAACACATAAGAAGAAACTGGCAGATGTAAAAAAGCGTGAATCCTCTATCCTCACCGATATCGAATATGCAAACAGACATCTGAAAGCAATAGAGTCTGACCTGAAGGAATACAGGAATCAGCTTCAGAACACGGAATCCCGCATTGCAAGGGTAGAGCATGAAATCTCTCAGCATAAAACCAATATCGAGAAGATCAGGGAATGGTTAAAAAGGAAACTCAGGGCAATCCATAAATATGGACACAGTTCAGATGTTGCAATGCTGCTCCTGAGTGCTGATGACAGTTCTCAGCTCATGCGAAGCGGCAAATATCTGCAGTATATTGCTGTTTATGAACACAATTTACTGAATACCTATAAAGCGGTCCTGGAAGATTTGAATAAAAAAGAAAAACAGCTTTCAACGCTCAAGAAAGACCTCATAAAGAACAAGGAGAAGGTTAAAGCAGAAGAACAATCTCTTGAAGAAAAGAAGAAGCGTAAGGAAACATTGCTTGCATCTGTAAAAAAAGAAGGGGTCTCCCATTCAAGGATGCTGCAGGAGCTGAAAGATGCCTCAAAAAGAATAATGGAAATTATCAGGGAGTCTGAAAAGGCTGAAACTACTAAGGATAAAGAAGAAATCTTCACCGGTAAAAGTTTTTCTGGTCTGAAGGGAAAACTTCCCTGGCCTGTCGATGGCAAGGTTATAATCCCCTATGGTTCCCAAAAAGATCCCCAGTTCAATACCCCTATTTTCAGGAGTGGGACATATTTTCAGTCAAGCGCCGATTCGTATGCAAAAGCAGTGCACAATGGCAAAGTAGTTTTTGCAGAATGGTTCAAGGGATACGGTCAGCTCGTAATCGTAAACCATGGGGATGGGTACCATACCCTGTATGGAAGCTTATCAGAGATTTTTACAAAAGTTGGAGATATAATAAAAGTAAAACAGATTCTCGGCAGGGTTGGGAATTCAGGTCTCCTGAATTCGTCCGGCCTCTATTTTGAACTGCGATATAAAGGCAAGCCACTTGATCCATTACAGTGGCTGCACAGGAGATAAATCTTGGAGGATAAACAAATGGGTAAAAGGATGATGGGTAAAAGGATAATCCTGATGGTGGCTCTCATATTTGCTGTCGCATCAACAGGTATTCTCATTGGCAGATGGACTATAAACAGTGTTGATGCTGAAATGAACGGATATGACGAATTGAGGGTCTTTTCAGAAGCCATGTCTATCGTAAGGAAGAACTATGTAGAAGATACAAAACCGAAAGATCTCGTATACGGTGCGATTAAAGGAATGCTTGGTTCCCTTGACCCACATTCTGCTTTCATGTCACCCGAGCAGTTTAAAGAGATGCAGGTGGACACAAAAGGAGAGTTTGGCGGTATTGGTATACAGATAGGCGTAAAAGATGGAATGCTGACGGTAATTGCCCCTATCGAGGACACCCCGGCATATAAGGCCGGAATAAAGGCAGGCGATAAAATAATCAAGATAAACAATGAATTTACAAAGGATATGAGTCTGCATGATGCTGTCAGCAAGATGAGGGGTGCTCCATCGAGTTCTGTGAAGATAACCGTCATCAGGGAAGGTTGGAAAGAAACAAAGGACTTTACCATTGTAAGAGAGATAATAAAGATCAAGAGTGTAAAGTCAAAGCTCATCGAAGACAGCATAGGATATGTCAAGATAAACCAGTTCCAGGAGCAGACTTCATCTGACCTTTCTTCCGCCATCGAGAAACTGACACAGCAGAATATAACTGCCCTCATCCTTGATCTCAGGAACAATCCCGGAGGTCTCCTGAACAGCGCAGTGGATGTCTCAAGCCAGTTTCTGCTATCAGGCAAATTGGTGGTATTCATAAAAGACAGAAAGGGAGAAAAGATCGAGTACCGCAGCTCAACTAACAAATTAAACTCCAACATACCGATGGTTGTTCTGGTTAATCAGGGCAGTGCAAGCGCATCAGAGATCGTTGCCGGAGCGCTGAAAGACTGGAACAGGGCTGTAATTATAGGCACCCAGACCTTTGGCAAAGGTTCTGTCCAGTCAGTTGTGCCCCTTGGGGATGGCTCTGCACTCAGACTCACAACAGCACGTTATTACACACCGAAAGGAGTATCCATACAGACAACGGGGATTGCACCTGACATCATGGTAAAACCTGAGGTCAAAGATGGGGAGAAGAGCCGCCCTGCAATAAGAGAAAAAGACCTCGAGAGGCATCTGAAAAATGGTGTGGAGATGGAAGAAAAACCAAATGAGCCTGAGGACGTGATTCCCATCGAAGTTGATGAAAAAGAGGATATCCAGCTTCAAAGGGCTATAGACCTTCTTAAGACATGGAAGGTCTTTAAGGAACTGCCGAAGGCATCATAAAAACAGTAAATAGTAGACGGTAGGCAGGGTTCAAGGGTTCCAGTGGGATGATTAAGAACATAAAAAGATTGAAATAATCGGTAGAAAGCATATTCCCTTGAACCCGTGACCCTCGAATCCTTGAACCCTATTCAGCAATTCTCTGAAGGAATGGCCAATTATGTTGACTGTTAAGGATGCGATTGAACAGAGACGGAGTATCAGGAAGTTTAAGCCTGATCCTGTACCCGATGAATATATAACAGCCCTCCTTGATGCCGCAAGACTGGCCCCTTCAGGCTGCAATGCGCAGCCCTGGCGTTTCAAGATTGTTAGGGACAGAGAGATAAAACTGAAACTTGCAAAGGCTGCCTATAATCAGTCGTTTGTTGCAAATGCTCCTGTGGTTTTTGTCTGCTGTGCTGATACAGGAGGTTATCTGAAAGGAACTGTATCAGGCATACAGGACCTCGGCAAGATCGGTGCAGTTGAAGACAGAATAATAAAAGTGCTGCATAAGCGTGCTGAACAGATGGATATTCAGATGAAAATCATGAACAAAGAACAGCTTGGAGCAAAGATAGCCTTTAACATTGCCATTGCTGTTGAACATATGGTTCTCAGGGCTTTAGACTTTGGGTTAGGCAGTTGCTGGGTCAGATTGATCAATGAACAGATGGTCAAAGATATTTTTGGATGGGATGAAAATATTTATGTAGTCAGCCTGCTTCCTGTCGGTTATCCTGACGAGTCTCCTCCACCGAGGAAGAGACTCGGGATTCAGGATATCATCATTGGATGAGATAATTTTATCTGCCTGCTTTATCTTCAGGCATTACTCCTGGTCTGTCAGTAAATCCCTGTTGCACCTGAGCCCTGTTAAACTCCCTGTTCGGCATATTCAGCTTCTGAGTATCTTCTCCGGGCATTATTCTCTGTCTCCCGGTTATTCCATTGGGTCCTGCTGTCTTATTTTATTTCCTTCTGCTTTACAGGGGGTTTGAGAATTTCCTTTTGTCAGACTTTCCTTTTTAGGGATTGCATAACCTTTTTCGGAAAGCCTTTTGTCATCCTGTCTTTTCTGTTGAAACTGTCAGAAAAGGACAGATATAATATGTAAGGTAAAATGCATAGAATTATATTTGACATTGAGACAGTCGGAAAAGATTTTAAATCTCTTGATGAGCCGGTTCAGGAATACTTTCTGCGATATGCAGAGACAGCCGATGAAAAAAAAGAGATAAAAGAACAGTTGTCTTTTTATCCTTTAACAGCTGAGATCGTTACTATTGGGATGCTCAATACGGACACAAATGAGGGCTTTGCATTCTTCCAGACAACAGGAGATCCCCTGCTGCCTTTTGAAGAAGATAATGTCCGCTATGAAACCGGTACAGAAAAGGAAATTCTTCAGAAATTCTGGAAAATAATGAAAGGCTGCGATAAATTTGTTACCTTTAACGGAAGAGGTTTTGATTGTCCTTTCATTCTCATCCGTTCTGCTGTTCATAAGATAAAGCCGACAAAAGACCTGATGCCGAACAGATATAGTGACACACATGTAGATCTTCTTGACCAGCTCAGCTTTTATGGTGCAACACGGAGAAGGTTTAATCTTGATATGTGGTGCAGGACTTTCGGGATAAAGAGCCCCAAAGAAGGCGGCATTACAGGTTACGAGGTAAAAGATCTCTTTAAGGCAGGCAGACACCTTGATATTGCAAAATATTGCGTCGGTGACCTCAGGGCAACAATGGAACTTTTCATGTATTGGGAAAAGTACATAAAGTTCTCACCATAAGATCCGGAAGCAGATAAAATCACTCAGGAACAGAAATTATAATGGTTTTTCTCTCAATAATCGTAAAGAAGTCAAGTCCGGCCAGGATTTCAAGGAGTATCAGATTCTGCTCTGCAAGTAATCATTCACCCTGTCAATCCTGAACCTGTCGTCATCAAGAACATTATGAACAAAGTTGAAGATAAGCTTTCTCTGATCAGAGGTTAGGCCGGGATAAAAAACAGGGTTTGCGACTACCGCTCCCCTGAAGGCAAAAAAGGGCGCAACAACTTCCGTTATTTTTGTATCTCCTGAGGCCGTTATGTATTCATCGAAAAACAGGTGAAGTCCCTCAAGATATGCCCCTCTGACGTCACCAAAGTTTTCTACAGAGAAAAAAATATAGTTTATGGCAAGCGCTGTTATGTCATCTGCAGGTTCTCCCCATGGCCCCCTGCTCCTGTCGAGGAGGATGAAGTCAATTTGGGTCTGGAACTCGGGGCCCGGAGTTATGCTATGTCCGGCATCCAAACTTCTGCCTTCCCGAAACCAGATATTCCCCGGATGAAAATCGCCGTGTATCTGGGAAAGTCTCTCATAGCCGGGCTTCAATCGTGCATACCAGTCAACTGATTTTTTAATGATATCTGCCATCTCTTGATATGTCATTGTTCCATCGGGATATGTATCAAAAACACCCATCAGACATTCGCCATGTCCGACAGTATCTCTCAGCTTCCTCCAGTACAGGGTCTTTGAATCCTTTTTGATCGCATGAATCTCTGCGAGGTATGAGGTCATTGCCCTTATTTTGTTTATATCATTTTCATCAAGATAGTCCTTTTTTGAAAATTCGGCCAGGTCGCTAAAGTAATGTTCGCCTTCTGCCTTCTCCATCAGCAGATAATATTCCTTGCCTCCGCCGACAGACTTCACAGAACCATCACTCATTTCAGAAAGCACATCTACAGCCTTTACATGTTTTGGCAGATTGCCATATTCATCAAGATCAAGAAGGAATACCGAAGCCCTGTCAGAAGGATAATCGTGGCCCAGGCCTTCAGGAATAAGCGCTTTTATGACATATGACCGGTTACCGGCTGATGTCCTCATCTCGATAAGGAACCCGGAGCCCTGAACACCCGAACCAAGTTTCCTGATATCCACATCAATGATGTCCTTGAATGTGTTAAGAAGATAGGCCTTTATTGCAGCTTCATTGATCATGTTTGTCTTCCTGCTTGCAGGCTCGCAGGTTATTTAGAGCCTGTCCATAAACTACATATTTCAACACCCTCCCCAACCCCTCCCCTCAAGGGAGGGGCATATTTACTACCCTCTCCCTTGAGGGGAGAGGGCAAGGGTGAGGGTGGATAACAGTTAAAAAACAGACTCTATTTAGTGTCTGTTTATTAACCCTGTTGGTCTGTCATTCCAGCGGTCTTTAAACAGGCCTCTATAATTCTCCGAAATTGTCTCTGTATCTCGCGGTGAAATCTTCATAAGTAAAGTGATGCTCCTGTGTCCCGTATTTTTCTATGGCATATGAAGCAGCAATGGTTCCCATCCTTCCGGCAGTTTCAATATCCCTGCCTGTAACAACCGCCTTCAGCAGTCCTGCCCTGTATGCATCGCCGGCGCCTGTCGGATCTACAACACCGTTGACCTTTGCAGGAGGAATGTATGCTTCATAATCAGGTGAAAGTATGACAGAACCTTTTTCTCCGAGAGTTGTAACTATCCTTTCTGTCAGTCCCAATAGTCCGCTTTTATCCATGCCGGTCATCTTCATGACGAGTTCCATCTCATAATCATTTGTTATAAGCAGCATTGATCCATCTATCCAATCCCTGAGTGCCTTCCCCTCCCACTTTGAAAGAGACTGACCGGGATCGCAGACATAGCGAACCCCCTTTTCTCTGCATATCGCCGCATATTCGATCATATCCTGAATGTTCCCGGGCGCGATCAGCACAATCGAGTTGTCAAAATCTGCACCTTCAAAGCTGTATTCTGATGGATATTTCATAGCGCCGGGATTGAATCCTGTTATCTGGTTATCTGACATATCAGTTGTTATATATGCTCCGGCGGTAAATTCATCCTGTATTATTTTGATCCCTTCAACAGGCATGTTGTTCTCTATCAACCAGTCAAAATAACTCTGATAGTCTTTCCCTATAGTTGCAACAATAAGCGGCTTCTCATCCAGCAGGCTTAGTGTATAGGCTATGTTTCCGGCAGTGCCGCCAAATTTCTCAACCAAGCCATCAACATTAAAACATACATTCAGGATATGTATCTTGTCCGGAAGGATATGATCTGCAAATTTCCCTGGAAAATCCATAATCCTGTCATATGCCATCGAACCAGATATGTAAATATTCATCCGCTATTCCTTTTCATCAAATCAATATTTTCCATGCATATACCTGCAAAGCGGTTTTTCCCTTTATTCCTTATTCGAGCAGCCGGAGCTCGGATTCTATGGATGACTTCCTTTGAACCAGTTCAGCCTTTTTTTGCTGCACACCATACAGCTCCTGTTTCAGGGGTTCTACCTCTTTTTCCAATTGCTTAATTTGAATAAGATTGTAACTGAATCTCCTGCCGGTCTTTTGATTTATTGTTGTTACTAAACTGGCTTCCTGTTCTTCTAAGGCCTTGATCTCTGAAATTACTGATTGCAGTTCGGTTCTTAACGCATTTATCTGGTTGCTCCTGTCGTTCCCGGTTTCCTGAGATTGAGTTCGGGGTTGTTCCTGAGACTGAGTTCGTGGTTGTTCTTGAGGTTGAGTTCGGGATTGAGATTGATCAGGCGCTCTTTCAGTTCTTTCCTGTCGCTGCTGTATATCTGTGATGTCTGTTTTTTGAGTTTCCTTTTCTGCAGGTTCTGTACCGCCGATTTTCAGGATATCTTTTTGAGATATGGTCATTGATCCTGCTCCGAAATAGAGAATAACATCCCCATTCATCTCTTCATATGATTTTACTTCTGATATAACAGAACCGTTCTTAAGGTAGATTTTATACTCTGCTGCTGCATAGACAGGAATGAGCAGGATTAAAACAATAAACAGTATTTTTTTCATGTATGCCTCCCCAGTTCACTTAAAAGTTTTTCAGCTATATTTCTATGAAAACCTTTAATCTTTGCAATATCATCAATGGTAGCATTTCTTATACTTTCTATACTACCAAAAACCCTTAGAAGTTCAAGCCTTCGCTTCTTGCCTATGCCTGATATCTTCTCAAGCGGAGATCTCAGGAGATTTTTACCCCTCAATTTTCTGTGATAGCCTATAGCAAATCTGTGCGCTTCATCCCTTATGCTTTTCAGGAGAAGCGATGATTGACTTCTGTCTTCAAGCCCTACTGCTTCATCTGAATTGGTCAGGTAAGCCCTGTCCGGAGCCTTGGCGACTGCAATAATCTCCGGAGATTTTTTTCTTGACCCAAATTCCCTGTCAATAATCTTTTTAGCTGTTTCGAGATGTCCTTTTCCTCCATCAATAACAAGCAGATGAGGCAGATTCGCTCCTGAATTATGTATCATTCGCTCTATGATTTCTTCCATCATCGAATAATCATCAATTCCCTGTACTGTTTTTATCCTGAGCCTTCTGTACATATCCTTTTTGAACTCGCCGTCTGACCAGCAAATAAATGCTCCGACAGCTTCATTTCCTGAGATATTCGAAACATCAAATGCACCTATGCTTTCAGGTCTGTTCATGAGGTTTAATCTTAATTTTATATCATCCAAGAGTTCCCCGGTCTTTACATCTCTTCTCGACCTGTAGAGCAAGCGTGCATTTTCTGATGCCATATCAAGAAGCTCTTTTTTCTTTCCAGATCCCGGAGAGAGTATCTTTACACGCTTTCCTTTACGCTGACCAAGCCATCTGCCTAATGATCTTGATTCTTCCGGTGATACAGGGGTTGCTATTTCTGACGGGGGTATGATCTCCCCTGAATAAAGCTGCAATATAAAAGTATGCATCAATTCCTTATCCGGGACATTTTCGATATTTTTAACAATATATTCCTTTGAACCTGTCATGGTGCCATTCCTTACAAAAAACAGATTGAATAATACTTCACCCTCTGCCCTGTATGATCCAATGACATCAATATCTCCAAGTTCAGGAACTGCAACCTTCTGTGACTCCCATGTCTTTTCTATCGCCCTGATCCTGTCCCTTATCCTGGCAGCCTCCTCAAACTTCATATCCTCAGAAAGTTTCAGCATATTTTTTTCAAGTCCCCTGATCAGATCCTTTCTTTTGCCGCCCAGGAACAACCTTATCTCATCTATAAGTCTTCGATATGCTCCTTTGGTTATTTTCCCGGCACACGGTGCAAGACATTTTCCCATCTGATGCTGGATACATGGTCTCATTGGTTTCTCAAGTGAATAATTGCAATTCCTTATCTGAAAGTTTCTCCTTATAAAAGCAAGGGTTTCCCACATAGAGCCCGCCGGAACATATGGTCCGAAATATAATGAACCGTCATTTTTCAATTTTCTGACGACTTCGAGTCTTGGCCATTCCTCATTGACAGTCAGTTTAATATATGGATAGTTTTTATCATCTCTCAGGATTATGTTAAACCTCGGTTTATATTGTTTTATCAGATTCGCCTCGAGCACAAAGGCTTCAAGCTCGTTATCAGTGACTATATAATTAAAACCCCTGACATCTCCCATCATGGAAGCCTTACGGCTATCAAGACCTGAAGATCTCCGGAAATAACTTCTCAGACGATTCCTGAGATTTTTTGCCTTACCTACATACAGCACTTTTTGCTTTGCATTGCTGAAAGTGTAGACACCCGGATTTGAAGGGACGCTGGAGAGTTTCATGAGCATATTGATATATTTTAACAGAACTTCTCTTTATGACAGTAATTGTTGAATTTTAAATGATTAGAGCCTGCTAACCCACTTTATCATAAAATTAAAAATATCTACCCGGGAGAGATTATTTGAGCGGATTCTTTTGCCGATAGTCAAATTAATTACTAACATAAAGAGGCAAAAGCCTCGCAGGGAGGAATGACCGAGAATGAGCGAGGATAGTCTCTCTCAGGTAGCTATATAAAATCCATGAATAATATGGGCTAAACAGCTCTGAGAATAGTGACCGGTCGGTTCTTTCTCTTGTACTTATACATCAGTTTGTCTGCCCTGGCCAGCAACTTATCAATTGAACATGGGTAGCCGGGGTCATAGCGGGAAATGCCGATACTGACTGAGAGGTTATAAGCCCGTTTTCTCTCGGCGTTATAATTCTTTAGGCTGTCTAATAAACGCGTAGTAATAATATCTGCATTTGTCTCTTCAGTTTCTACTGCAAGGACTGCAAATTCATCTCCTCCTATGCGTGCGATGAGGTCTGATTCACGAAACGTCTTTTGGAGAATATTTGCAATCTCGATCAATGCAAAATCACCTTCATTATGACCTAAATTATCATTAATCCACTTCAGGTCATCCAGGTCAGCAAAAAGAAGCAATATTTTTTTCTTAATACGGTTAGCTATTTTCAATTGCTGCTCTGCAAGGGTAAAAAACCCCCGCCTGTTATAAAGACCTGTCAGTTCATCAGCGAGTGATAATTTGTGGAGGGCTTCTTCATTAAGCTTGCGATCAGTAATATCCAGCAATGCACCAACAATCTCCTCTGGTTCACCTTTTTTATTCCTTATGAGAACTGCCTGGTCACGGAACCAATTATAAGAACCATTGGCACACTGCCAGCGGTATTCTGTTACAATTGTGCCTTTGGTATGAATAGATTCAATGTCCTCCAGCACCCTTCGATGGTCCTCAGGGTGTATTCTCGAAATTCTGAGATGCGGCTCCTTATTGAATCTTTCAGGGAGAAATCCGGAAATACAATCGATTTGTTCACTAACCCATATCGTACAGAAATCCCTGAATGGTTGTGCAGTGTAAAAAGCCATCGGCAGGTAGCTCAGGATGAGAGTCTCACGTTCCTCTTTCTCACGCAGCGTATTTTCAGTAAGTTTTTTATCGGTAATGTCAATTCCAACACTGACGAGATAATTCTGGTTGTTCGATGTAAATCGCAGTTCAGTAAAAAGATAGGGTCTTTTCCTACCATCCTTTGACACCAGATGAGCCTCTGCAGTCGACTGACCTGTAATATAAACTTCCTGAATTTTATCCTCGATTAACTTTTTTTCCTCCCCGTCAAAAAAATCAACAGGGCTCATTTTCGAAATTTCTTCGGATGAATACCCTGTAACCACTTCCAGGTTATGGTTCCATCGCAGGGTCCGTCCATTTTCGTCTATCAGAAAAAAAACACATGGCAGACTGTTGATTGCCGAATCACTCAAGCTCTTCTCTTTTATTAAATTGTTTTCTGCTTCAGTGCGCTTCGCTATTTCCCTGGATATATTTTCGATAGTCTCATTCGTTACCTCCCTGAGAGATTCCAGCAATTCAACTTTTGATCCTCCGGATACCCTGCTATTCAGGTCACCCCTGGAGACTCTGTGGAGCACGTCGAAATGCTCAGCAAGACAGATGGCAAATTCATGAGCCTGATCAACGATCTCACCGATATTTTCCGCGGTTATATTAACCATATGCTTTAACTTTGCAATTAGTTCTATCTTTGACTGCTCCGGTACCCTCACTGTTGGATCACCCGCTGAAATCTTCCTTAATGCCTCAAATACCTCAGACAGGCTTAAAGCTAATTCCATAATCATGCCTTCCAGTTCCCCGTCCCTTTCTTTCACAATCCGTCCGAATTCCTTGAATTGTTTATTTATTACGGTACAGGTCTCTCTCATAGCTGAAACATCCATATTCGCCTTAAAAACCTTGCAACGAATGCACATCTCGATTTTATCGAGAAATTTACCCTGAATCTCATTCCGGCAATGGGTTCCCGGGATGAGCCAGCATTTCAGGTCCTCTGTTTTATAAGCCGGGCATTTTTTATCTGCACATGCAAAAAACTCCCAGCATTTCACCTCTCCCATAAATCTACCTCAATTCCCGGAATAGTTAATTAAAATTTTATTTGACATCTCTTTTGGAAATTTTTTCAAAATAGTTTCTACTGTGAATAATACTTACACTTATCGGCCTGAATTATAGCATATGCTTAATATAAATGGAAGTTGTTAGAAACGGTGGATTTTTGGAAACAAGAAAGGGTTATTCTGTTTCTTCTATGAAACTGCCTATTTTCCTGAACCTTTTATATCTCTCTTCTACAAGCTTACCTGGGGTCTTTGTTTTAAGTTCTTCAAAAGCCGCTAAGATATGTTCAGAAATATTCTTTGCCGTACCCTCGGGGTCTCTGTGCGCTCCGCCGAGCGGTTCAGGGATTATGCCGTCTATTATCTTATAATCCAGCAGGTCCTGGGCTGTCAGTTTCAGCGCATCTGCCGCCCTTGAGAAATCGTCAGTTCCAAGATCGTTCTCTTTTTTCCATAGGATTGCTGCACAACCTTCAGGAGAGATGACAGAATAACAGGAATGTTCAAGCATAAACAATCTGTCTGCTACACTGAGGGCTAATGCTCCTCCGCTCCCGCCTTCACCGATGACTATCGATATGATCGGAGTCCTGAGCTTGGACATTTCCATAAGATTTACAGCAATAGCCTCTGCCTGTCCCCGCTCCTCTGCGCCTATTCCCGGATAAGCGCCAGGTGTGTCAATAAAAGTTATAACAGGTCTTTTAAACCTCTCTGCGAGCTTCATCACCCTGAGCGTTTTTCTGTAACCTTCAGGGTGCGGCTGTCCAAAGTTGCGGTAGATCCTCTCTTTTGTCCCCCGGCCTTTCTGATGCCCTGCGATGATTACAGGCATATCCTGTATCTTTCCTATCCCGGCAACTATTGCAGGATCATCAGAGTATCTTCTGTCACCGTGAAGTTCGATAAAGTCACTTGTTATCATGTTTATATAATCAAATGTATATGGCCTGTCAGGATGCCTTGCGATAAGCGTTTTCTGCCACGGGGTGAGTGAAGAGAAAATCTCTGAGCGGATATCCCTGACCTTCTTTTCAAGTTTTTTTATCTCACTCGATATATCAATATCCTTCCCGTCAGATATACGTTTAAGTTCGTCTATCTTAACCTCAAACTCCTCTATAGGTCTTTCGAATTCAAGGTAATACCTGATCATTGAAAAGTCACTGCCCCTTTCCCGGCGATTTCTTCTATTTTACTGATGATATCACTGTCATCTGATATCTTTATACCTGTAGTTATCAACGTTTCAGTCTCCTTATGAAATACTCTCAGATAAAGAGGATACCTGCCCTTTCCATTGGATAGTAAGATAGACTTCAGTGTCTGTAAATGTACCTTCTCATTTAATGGAAGTTTCAGGCTTATCTCAGCCTTCTGTCCCATTTTTGTTACGAGTGTATCCAGTAATGTTATATCGGAAGAAACGATTTTCAATCCTTTTTCTGTCTTATCAATAGTACCTTTTACAAGAACTGATTCGTCTTTCTGCAGAATTGTCATACTTGCCTTGTACAGATCAGGGAAAACTATTATCTCCACATTACCTGAAGGGTCTTCAACTGTACAATATGCCATTAGTTCGGCCTTTGATTTGGTCTGTATCTTTCTTATGGTTGTTAAAATGCCTCCTATTTTAACCTCCTGCCCATCAGGTATTTCATCAAGCTCGGATATCCTCTTTGTTCCGATTTTCTCAAGTTCTTTATCATATTTTGTTAACGGGTGGCCTGTTATATAAAAACCGAGTGACTCTTTTTCATGCCTTAAAAGTTCCTCGGTACCCCAGTCCTCAATATTCCCTGTTGTTTCCTCTGCAGAATCACCAAAGATGCTCTGCTGGCCATGTGCCCGGGCAGAATGAGCCCTTGAGCCGCCATTCAGAACCCTGTTCATGAATTCCATTGCCTGTGCCCTTGTTGTACCTGTAGAGTCAAAGGCCCCTGCCTTTATAAGACTTTCGACAACCTTTTTATTTACCCTCCTCTGATCTGCCCTTTCGAGAAAATTCGATATGGACGAGAAAGGTCCGTCAGTATCCCTCGATTCAATCATGGCCTCTATGGCAGATGATCCGACTCCTTTGACCGCCTCAAGTCCGAATCGTATGGAATTACCAACAACCTTGAACTCTTTTCCGGACATGTTTATGTCAGGCGGTAGAATAGCTATCGCCATTTCCCGGCATCCTGCTATAAATTTTACAATCTTATCGGTATTGTCCATATCAGCGCTAAGGGTAGCTGCCATGAACTCTACAGGAAAATGTGTTTTTAAATAGGCTGTCTCGTAGGTAACGTATGCGTAGGCGGCTGAGTGGGATTTATTGAAGCCGTATTCGGCAAAAAGCGCCATCAGATCAAATATTTTTACCGCTTTCTTCTCCGTGATGCCTTTTGCAATAGCCCCTTTAATAAAATCCTCTTTCTGCTTTTCCATTTCTTCAGGTCTTTTCTTCCCCATCGCCTTTCTGAGGATATCCGCCTGTCCCATAGAAAAGTTTGCGAGCTTGTTTGCAATGCTCATAACCTGTTCCTGATAGAGAATGACTCCATATGTTTCATCCAGGATTTCCTTCAACTGGGGGAGATCATATTTGACCGGAATCTTCCCTTTTTTCCTCTTAATAAACTCATCGATCATTCCGCTTCCTATGGGACCCGGTCTGTACAAAGCGACGATTGCTATAAGATCTTCAAACCTGTCCGGAGTCATTTTAACAAGCAGGTCCCTCATGCCGGCGCTTTCAAGCTGGAAAATACCGGTGGTATTCCCTGAACTCAGAAGGTCATATGTCTGTTTGTCCTGGAACGATATATCCTTTAGTGAAAATTCCTTACCATTGTCCCTGATATACTTCATGGTCTTGTCTATTACAGTAAGGGTCTTTAAACCAAGGAAATCGAATTTCAACAGTCCTATCCTTTCGATCGACCCCATATCAAACTGTGTCACAATGCTTCCATCCGAAGGGTTTCTGTAGAGGGGGGTGTAGTCTGTGAGGGGAGCCGGCGATATAACAACACCTGCGGCATGAGTAGATGCATGTCTGCATAGTCCTTCAAGTCTTACTGCATTATCTATAAGTTCTTTTATCCTTGGGTTTGAATTGTAGAGCGCCTTGAGCTGCGGCTCAATTTTTAACGTCTCACCAATTGTAATGTTAAGAGTGTTTGGTATCAGTTTTGCAATTTTATCCACTTCTCCGTAAGGGATTTCGAGCGCCCTGCCGACATCCCGTATCGCAGCCTTAGCTGCCATTGTCCCAAAAGTAATTATCTGGGCCACATGATCCTTACCATATCTTTCAGCAACATAGGCAATGACTTCTGCCCTCCTGTCTTTACAGAAGTCCACATCTATATCCGGCATACTTATCCTTTCAGGGTTGAGAAAGCGCTCAAAAAGAAGGTTATATTTGACCGGGTCAATATCTGTTATGCCAAGACAGAACGATACGATACTCCCTGCTGCAGAGCCCCTCCCCGGGCCTACAGGAATGCCTTTTTTCTTTGCATAGGAGATGAAGTCCCATACTATGAGGAAATAAGATGAATAGTTCATCTTTTTTATTATGTCGAGCTCTACCCTGAGCCTATCTGTATACTGTTTGCCCGGATCCTTTCCCAATCTGGTTAACATGCCTTCGAATGCAAGTGTTTCAAGCAGAGAATCCGGTGTCTTGCCATTTTCGAGTTCATATTTAGGCAGCAGGGTCGTTCCTAAACTGAATGTTACATTGCATCTTTCCGCAATGGCCCTTGTGTTGAGGACCGCCTCCGGTATGTCTTTGAAGGCATTCTTCATTTCCTCAGGCGACTTGAAATAGAAGTTATCCGATGTAAAGTGCATACGGTTTTTGTCATTTACTGTCTTGCCTGTCTGGATGCAAAGAAGGATATCATGAGCCCTCGCATCCTCCCGTTTCATATAATGGCAGTCATTGGTGGCGACAAGTCCGATATGCAGTTCTTTTGAGAGTTCAACGAGCTTCCTGTTTACTTGTTCCTGTTCGGGGAGTCCGTTGTCCTGAACTTCAAGATAAAAGTTCTCCGGTCCCAGAATATGCTTGTATTCGAGCGCTTTTTCCCGGGCCTTATCTACCATCCCGTTTCGCAGATAAAAAGGTATTTCACCTTTCAGACATGCTGAAAGTCCGATCAGACCTCCGCTGTACTGTTCGAGCAGTGCGCTGTCTATTCTTGGTTTATAATAGAATCCTTCTGTATATGCCTTTGTCACCAGGGTGACAAGATTGCGGTATCCGTTGTTATCCCTTGCAAGCAGAATCAGATGGAATGAAGACTCCTCTGAATCAGAGCCCTGTTTCTTTTCAAGACGGCTTCCCGGTGCAACATATACCTCACAGCCGATGATCGGCTTTATTCCGGCTTTCGTTGCAAGACGGTAAAATTCTACTGCGCCGAAAAGATTCCCATGGTCTGTTACTGCAACAGCAGGCATTTTAAAGGCATTCGCCTGCTCGATAAGCTCCTTGATCTTTATTGCTCCGTCCAGCAGGCTGTATTCTGAATGCAGGTGGAGCGGGACATAGTCTGAATGCTGAGGCATAATAAAAATATTAACCTCAGGGGTATTTATAAGTCAATGCAGACAAACACATGAATTCAGGTCGATTTGGCTTTTAAAAAAGCAGATAAAAAGCGTCAGTAGGCTGAAATTTTTGTTTATTATTGAACTGTTTATCCCTGAACTTGACATATTTCAGATATTCGCTAAATAAGCACAGTGCACAAAGAATGAGAGATGTTAAGCGACTTCAGACATAGATCACTTTCTCACAGAAACAGATTCTATCTATCAGACTGACCATTCTGTGGAGCGCAAGAGGTTATTGTTATAAAAACCGAAAGATGAAGATAGCCCTCCGACTGCAAGAATAAAGACCAGTCCCCGTAGAGTTCTCTTAAAGCAAAGACCCTTCTATCCGGGCTGACAAATGTTAACATGGATGTTAACATGGCACTGTGGGTAAAACAGTAATCTTTTACAAAACAGCTGATGGTAAGCCCTATTCAAGACTTCCTCGATTCATTGCCCGGGAAGGTAGCTCAGAAGGTTGCATGGGTTTTGAGGCTGCTGGAAGACCTGGAAGTCGTGCCGTCAACATATTTCAAGAAACTTGTCGGCACTGAGGAGATTTGGGAATGCAGAATCCAGTTTGCCTCAAACGCATACCGGATATTCTGCTTCTTTGAGGCGAATTCGGTGGTTATTCTTACTCATGGATTCGCCAAGAAGACCCAGAAGACCCCACAGCAGGAAATAGAGAGAGCCAAGGCCTACAGGAGAGATTATCTGAAAAGGAGGTTAAAGAAATGAGTGACCTGAAGAAATACATTCATGAAAGAAAAAAGAGAGACAGGAGTTTTGCCGAAGGATATGACGAGGGTTATGAGCAGTTCAAAATCGGGGTAGTGCTCAAACAGGCCAGAGAGTCTGCCGGAATGACCCAGGAAGATCTCGCAAAGAGACTAAAAACAAAAAAGACCGCCATCTCAAGGATCGAGAACCACGCTGAGGACATCAAGCTATCAACTCTTGAGAAAGTTGCTCACGCCCTCGGCAAGAGGCTTGAAGTGAAAATCGCCTGACACGATTACAATAAATGTGCAAAATGTCAACTATTGTAGGAATAATTGCGCCTACAATGTACTGAAACGTGAGATCATGGCAGGTGCGATTTTATAGCACTTCATTTCTTACTAAGAAGTGCATAAGTAAAACCGCATCATATACGAATGTTGTCATTATCCGGCTTGACCGGATAATCCAGTTTTTTCAATAGGTTCTGTCCCGAAAGCGTTCGGGACCGGTCAAGCCGGAGGATGACGGTTATGAGTCCTTACTTATGAACTTATCAGTATGATAATAACCTCGATACCACAACTCTTAAAGGAAAACTGGTATTTCAGATTATTGAAGCGGTGGCAGAGTTTGAAAAAGATATTATTCGAGAGAGAGTGAAAGCGGGCTTAGAGACCGCCCGCCAGAAAGGAAAGCGTTTGGGTAGACCTTCAATAAATAATGAAATACTTGAGAAGGCAAGATTATTAAGAAAACAAGGATTGTCTTTCAGAAAGATTGAGAATCAATTAGGTTTGGGCGAAGGGACTATTCGGAAAAGGTTCAATAATTTATGAACCCTCATCGCTTCTCACAGAAGCAAACGCTCTCGATCAAACTGATTAGCCTGTAGAGTACAAGTGATAATTGTTACAAAGGCAGAACCACGAACCAAGCGCCAACTGGTAGAGTAAAACACTGGCGTAGTAGCTGTAGGCTGATCTTTGTATTCCCTGTTTCTCTCCGTTTCCTCTGAGAGTGTCACAATATCGCAGCCATACCCTATTTCCAGCATCTTCTCATCAAACC
>JBAQLU010000098.1:0-1590 GCA_049302065.1 Thermodesulfovibrionales bacterium | reverse complement strand
CGAAGGCCCGGCCGATTCGACAGGGAAATATCGATCCCCATCCCCGACAAAAACGGGAGATTGGAAATCCTCGGCATCCACACCCGGGGGATGCCGTTGGCGAACGACATCCGTCTCGAAAAACTGGCGGAGATCACGCACGGCTTCGTCGGCGCGGATTTGGAGGCCCTGGCGCGGGAAGCCGCGATGTCGGCCTTAAGAAAGATCCTTCCCCAGATCGATTATGAAATGGCCGAAATTCCTTATGAGATATTGACGAACCTGGAAGTGGTCATGGACA
The DNA here is from genome assembly GCA_049302065.1 of Thermodesulfovibrionales bacterium. Taxonomy (GTDB): domain Bacteria; phylum Nitrospirota; class Thermodesulfovibrionia; order Thermodesulfovibrionales; family SM23-35; genus VGWX01. The sequence goes on along the minus strand of JBAQLU010000098.1, from coordinate 1,310 downwards.
ACTTCCTGGAGGCGCTGAAAGAAGTCGAGCCTTCGGCCATCCGCGAGGTCTTTGTCGAGGTCCCGGACGTCAAATGGAGCGATGTCGGCGGCTTGGAGGGCATCAAGGACGAGCTGAAAGAGGCGGTCGAATGGCCGCTCAAATATTCCGAGATATTCAAAAAGGCCGGCACGAATCCGCCCAAGGGGATGCTTCTTTATGGAATTCCCGGCACGGGAAAGACGCTCCTGGCCAAGGCCGTCGCCACGGAAAGCGGGGTCAACTTCATCTCCGTCAAAGGCCCTTCTCTTATTTCCAAGTATGTCGGAGAAAGCGAAAGGGCGATCCGCGAGGTCTTCAAGACGGCCAAACAGGCCTCGCCCACGATCTTGTTTTTTGACGAGATAGACAGCGTTGTTCCCAGACGCGGCTCGAGTTCGACGGATGCCCATGTCACGGAACGGGTGATCAGCCAATTCCTGACGGAGATGGATGGTATCGAGGAACTGAAAGGCGTGATCGTCCTGGCCGCGACCAATCGATTGGACTTGATCGACCCGGCTCTTTTAAGGAGCGGCAGGTTTGACCTTTTGCTGGAATTGCCCAAGCCGGATGGCGGAGCCAGAGAAGAGATATGGAAGATCCATACCAGGAATAAACCGCTGGACAAGGATGTGGATTTGAAAGACATGGCCGAAAAAAGCGATGGCCATGTCGGCGCCGACATTGAATTCGTCTGCCGAAAAGCCTCCATGCTTGCGATCAGGGAATATATTGAAAATCAAAAAACAAATATCAAAAAGCATAAAGCGGAAATACTAATTTCCAAAAGGCATTTTCAAGAAGCTTTAAAAATGTTGGCGAGAAGGAATATTCATGGCTGAAACCGGGAAATATATTTACGGTATTTTGAATTCCAATACCCATCTCCAACTGACGATCCCGAAGTCTTTTCTTTTGGACGAGGGCGAATCCCAGATGGCCGTGTATGCGGTTCCTCATGAGGACCTATCGGCCCTGGTCAGGGACTCCAATGGCGCCGGTTCTCTCCCTAGGTCCAAAGAGACCTTGGCGAGGCTGCTCATCGGGCATCAAGCGGTGATCGAGAGGATCATGGCCCAAGGGGCGACCGTTATTCCCATGAAATTGGGCACCTGTGCTCAAGATGAAAACGAAGTCAAAGCCATTCTTCGCGAGGGTTATCCCCTTATGAAAGACATCATGAGGAAGATAGCGGACAAGATCGAAATCGACGTCGTCGCGACCTGGAGTCATTTCACCTCCACGGTCAAAGACGTTGGCGAAGAAAAGGAAATCAAGGAATTCAAGGA
>JBAQLU010000097.1:0-49879 GCA_049302065.1 Thermodesulfovibrionales bacterium | reverse complement strand
AGGTGATCTGCTCACGACTGCCACATTTATATGCCATGATTGTCTCCTTTTGTTTCTATGCAGAATTCTAGCATATAAATGGGTCCCTTTCATTCCCACCTTCTGCAATAATTGCGACACAGCCTCTTGACCGGGGGATCCAGAACCCATTGAAAAGACTGGATTCCCGCCTTCGCGAGAATGACGAAATTTTATCGGAATAGCAGTTTATAAACAGACTCTAAATAGTGTCTGCGTATAAAGTCGGTATTCTTGCCATTTGTTTGTCATTCCGGCTTGCCCGGAATCTTTTCGATGGCTTCACAGAAGGATTCCCGACGCGCTTCACTTGCGGGAATGACAGACTTTGGATTTTTCCATGCATTTATGGACAGACTCTATGGAATTATAAGGCAGGAATTCTAAAGTTTCTTGACTTCTTTTTTCTCTCGTCTGATCTCAAAAAAATATTTCTTTATCTTCTTTCAAGCTTAAGGTCCATGGCCCTTGATTTTAGCAACCGCTCAGTGAGCCTCTCTCCTTTCCCTGCTCCTCTTAAAAGCCTTCTCGCTTCTTCTGGAGAAAATCGCTCAACATCATTTGGGAAGATCACAAGAACTTCCGTCGTTTTTTTTGTTTTTATAGGCTCGATCGGTTTTATGTCATGTCCATCAAAAAAGGCTCTAACTACTTGCATTTATTTTTCACCTCCTATTTAATAGCGATACAATATTTTGCTGTTAAATAACCTCATGTTATTTTACTTAATCTTATTACTATTTTAAAAGTTTATATGAAATCAAACAGATAATCAGTTGAATTTTCCTGCCACCCTGAGACATATTCAAGAATGGCATCTGCAATCTCCTTAAAGTCATTTGGCTTATAAGATGATGATACAATCAAAATCCCTTTATGTGACATATCGCTTGAGAAGAACTGGCGGGTAAGGATTATGTAATCATTTCTGTTTCTGGTCACAAAGCACCGGCCTTCAGAGGCCGCATATTCCAATTGTTCCTGATCAGTTAATCCTGTTCGTCCAATTTCGTGCACGCTCAGGACATCTATGTCTTTCTTCCTAAGAATAATCGCTATTTTTGGGCTAAGGTCTTCATCCAGAAGGAGCTTCAACCTTTCTTCCTGATAAAGGGAAGTTCAGTATGAGTCTTTTCTTTGCTCCATTCCCTGTTCATTTTTATAAGCCCTTGTATTTCATCAGGGTAGGCCTTTGCATAGCCAATTGCTGCCATGATCTGTCTGTCTGTAAACCAGTGAAATGCCTCTTTTAAGCCATGAAGGTCACTGTTAAGCTCTTGATAGGCAGAAATAAGTTCCCAGACATCTATCCCTGTCCCTTCAATCCTTGCACGCCTTCCTGCAGGACCGTCAACAAGAACTATTCCGGGACACTTCCTCATTTTCACAGCTTCGGCTATTAACTCTGATGTAAGACTTGAAAAGGTATCTTTCTTTGAATGCAGAAGGCTTTTCACCTCGGACAGAGTTTTTTCATCGATTCTAATACTTTTTACAACGCTACCCATTACGCCCTCCATCTTATTTGTATACATAATACTACATTGTAGTGTACTTTTGTCAAGAGGTCCTCTGACAACAAGTTTATTCAATACTTTTTCTGTGATCTCTGTGGTTAAGTTTTGACAATACTTCCTCTTACACAGCGGAAAGTTATGGATTATAAATAGCAAATATGCTTTTGAGGAATAATAAGGCAGGGAACCTGAAAGTTCTTACTTCTTATCAGGCGTTATTTCGAGGGTAAAACTCTGTGTTACTTCACCGCCATGACCGTCGGTGACTGCGACAATAAACTGGGATCTACCCTTAAAATCAGGGGGTACATTCCATTTTATCAGTCCGGTTGACGGATTTATGGTCATTCCCGGCGGCGCTTTCTTTAATATATAGGTCAGAGTGTCTCCATCAGCGTCAGTAGCATTCACCTGGTAGGTATAAATATTTCCGTTAAATGTATACTTTTTGTCTTCAATAATCATCGGCGGCATATTTACCATTTCTCTCTGTAAAACAACTGCGCGGCCGTAATCCTCTCCGTCAAATGGGGTGATTTTAATTGATATCTTGTCTCCTCTCTTCACCGGACCTTCTATGTGCGGACCGTTTCCTGCAGGAGAACCGTTCCTTGTCCATTCATAAGAGATGCTTACTCCATCGCCGTCGGTATCGCTACCGGAAGTTTCAATGCTGAGAGTATCACCCGGCTTAAAAACTTCCGGAAGAATTTTCACTTTACTTATCTCAGGAGGGGAATTCTTTATCTGAACGGTATTTGATAAAATTTCTTTGCCATTAATTATTGCCCTTGCCTGAACTGTATCATGTTTTCTTGTTTCGTTTGTATTCAATTGGTCAGGCATAGATGCAGATGCTGATTTTCCATTGACCAGCCAGTCTATTTTGGCATCTGAAACGGCAAAGCCGTTGGGAACTAAATATACCGTCGAGTTACGGGTTACATTGAAAGGGGTGATTTCTATTGAATACGACACCTCTCCTTTCTGGGGAGACGTTTGGTCTACTGTTTCAGCAGGTTTTTCTTTAGAGCAGGCGAGAAGCAGAAACATGGTTATACAGCATAAAAACCTTACAGAAGATATGTTCATCAATATTGATAAAGGACAGACAGCTTTGCCCTTTCTGAAGGACTGGACAGATTTTCAGCATTGACTTCCAATGAATAAAGATAGGGTCTGCTCATGACTTGCATTTCCCCGGTACCTGAACTCACTACTCCTTTCCCCGTCAGGCCTTCGTCCCCGCCGGAGTTTCCTTCTATGGTATCGACTATTTTTGTATATATCCTGTAGACAGGATAGGGGCTTGATCCAAGATCATATCGCATATCGTAAGAAGTGGAAGTGCCGGGGATGATCATTACAGAATCTCCGGCGCAGGCCGATGACCAGTTCGAAGTTCCATCCGGTTTGAATGTTGGAGCATTCAGTTTTGCAGCCAATCCGGTAAATGATGTCCCTGACGAGCTTGTGCCTGTGCATGAACCCGATGTTGTTACTTCAGAATTAATGTTAACCGTATAATTATTAAGTTGATCCTTGAGGGCATTGACAAGAGTGTTGTCCCCCCTTGTCGCGATGAACTGATAGGCAAGGTCTGCACTGCCCACTCCGGCGTCAAGAGCGGTTCTGTACCTTTTCTGCATACCGGAGACCTGTGTTCCCGCTGTTATCATATAGATTAAAGCGGTCATTATGGCAAGTGAGATGGCTGCAAGCACCAGTATCATCGCAAGGGCAATGCCTTTTTCATTTTTTAACTGTTTCATGTTTACCTCAGGTTATTCATTTTCACAACCAATATATAAAGCTTCCACCGGTAGCGCTGCCACCCTGTTCCGATAGTCGTTGTTAAGTTAAAGGTATGTCCCAGGCCGAACTCGCCAACGGTTACGGTATTCCTCGGATATGTATAAGAGGGATCTTGCTGTCCTTCATGGGCTAAAATATACACCCTTGCCTCTTTTACAGTGTTTCTTATCTGTTGGGCTGTCAAATTAGAAATATCATCCAGATAACCATCCGTGCTCCCTGCAACAAGATATTCGAAGTCGCCGTCAGCGTCATTATCTATTCCAAAGATAACCTGCATGTCCGCTGCGCATTCGAGAAGCTCAATTTCACTGTCATTAAGCCTTCCGTTAACCTGATTGACATTAGCTTTGTAAAGGATACCGGTATTAGGAGCGCATCTTGACGGCATGGGGGTAGGGGCGTCGGGTCTCCTGATATAATAATCTGCCCTGTTGAAAGGCATGCGCAGGGAGGCTACAGAATTGTCGGCGACACCGTATATAATGTAGGTATCATTCACATCTGACGGGTACCAGGATGATGTGGTCACATTGTTGAATGTTGTATAGAAATTGCCACCGCTCACAACCAATCGCTTCGCATTCAAATCTGTTGATCCCGGGACAAAAATGACAACCTTATCGGTACTTGCGAAGTTCTCACCCGAAGGTGTCCATGTCCTTTTATATGGCGATATACCTGTGAGAAAATTCCATTTTTCACATGCCGGATTTCGTGCAACATTTGTTGCCTTGACTACAAGCACATCTGATCCGTTTAATGCATACCCGTCTCCGCTGCGAATGCCGGCAGGCGGATGTGAAATTCCTCCGGCATCGGTTCCCCTTGTAGGGTTATCAGGCGGACCGTCATTGAGATCACGATCTACCCATGTAGTAACTGATTCAACCTCAGCTTCACGATACGTTGCCCCGCTGAGATCCCACGGCAGTCCGTATCCCGCATGCTCTAAATCCTGTCTCAAGATTTCAAGGCCTACGATACCGCTTATATTGGTCTCTGTTATCTTGCTCTGCTGCTTGAACTGTGTCAACAGTCCTGTGAGCACATTCGAAGCTGCAGCTAAGACAAGCACAAAGATGACCATGCTTATCAGTAACTCTACAATAGTAAATCCGTCCTGTCTTTTCATTATCATCTTTTTCTAACTGTTGTTACGCTGTGAGTGTAATTCTCACCTTTCCATTTCCATCCTACTTGTACAGCCACCTGCTTGTTGTCCGCATCAGAAGTGGCACAATTTCCATCTCCGCCAAACTCTGTACAGACCATACTGGTGCAGAAATCAAAGCCCGTTATATTCTTTATATTTCTTTCCACGGGAATGCCCACCGAAGAAAATACAGTCGGACAGTCATAACCGCTGAGGGAACCCGTATCTGAAACTACACTGGTATAGGGAATATTTCTCATTGTTTCCAGCCTCATCTCTGCTATGCCTACAGCCTCGTCTCTGAGGACATTTCTCATGTTCACATCAATCCCTACAAGAGCGGTCTGCATAAGGGCAAGAAAGACTAACAGCGCTATTACAAGGGCGACAATCACCTCAACAAGGGTAAGGCCTGTATTACTTCGTAACACAATTCGTTGCATTACACGCTCCCCCGCCCGGGATCTTTGTTGTCAGTTTCCCGGTACTTATTGTCGTTTCCTCTATCTCAATGCAATTATAATCCGTGTCTACCGTGGTATTACTGCATATAACCCTCTTGGCGTTTGCAATGCCTTTTCTGCTGAATTGTATCTGCGGCTGAGGGTTCCCTGAATTTTCCCATGTTATGGGATACCGCTGATCTAAATCTTTCAGTAAAAACCGGGAATCTGAAGCTGTTTGAAGAACACCGTCACCATCAGGATTTGCTGTAACAGTTGCATCATATGTATCCTCATAAATCGTATACTGTGTTGTTGTCAGGCTCACAAAATGGATCCTGTTCCTCTGCATCGCCCGTGCCCTTGTGTTCATTAAATCAACATATATGTTTTTCATCTGATTTTCTGCGCTGTATGCACCCATCCACCCCTGAAAGGAAAAGGCGAGGGCAGTAACAAGAATACCAATAACTGAAACAGTAATTATCAGCTCTACCAGCGTTATCCCTTGTTCGTTTTTCATTCCCGTAAGTATTTTATTCCTTTTGTCTTTACCTTTACCTTATCTTTCCCTTATATGCATCACCCTTTTAACCGGCGGGGGTGCAGATAAAAGCGATAACCCCTGTGCAGTCGGAGGGACACCTTCCATCGCTGCAGTCTTCCTCGGCTCGCTCGTCGTAAATGCCTTTGAAAGTTCTTTCTGCTCAATACTTCCCGTGGAGACCTGCAGCAATGCCACACCTTTCAATAACCCGGCAGAGGGAGCGCCTCCTGTACTATATCTGGTTGCCCATATAAAGCTCTTGCCCCCGAGACCGCATTCATCGCTGTATGGTTTATAGGTTGTAAAAAATACGAGACCTGATGATGTTGCAAGGGGGTCGGTAATGACCCTCTCAGCTCTGTACGCTTTGGAGGGGACAGGGCTCTGGGCACAACTGCCGTCGAGATTGAAGATCTCACAGTAAGAAAAAGTACCGGAAGCATCAAGATTAATATACCAGCCTTTAAAGCTTGAACCATTAGCAGTAGTTTCAGAGGGGACACTACCGAGAGATGTCACATTGGTTAAATCACCGAAACTCACTGTGGTTATGCACGTTTTATCCAGTTTATTGTCTGTGCCAAAACATGGCTCTTTTATACCGAATAACCTTCTCTGGCTGTCCGCATCATCAGGGGTAGCGCCCAGCTCGTAATAATACCTGCCTGTTCCAAAATACAGCCAGAGGATATGTGTCTTCACGTTCTCAAGCTTGGTGATCGATGAGGTGACAGCCCCGATCCCGTCCATAACCCTGCTCCATGTCCATTTCGTGACATCAGCGCTCTCCAGACCGGTTACTGAATCAAGCGTTACAAGCCTTCCGACACCTCCGTCAGTCCATGTATAATTCGGACTTGAACCCGCCCTTTTCACGTATCCGATATAAACCACATCATCATTATAAAGGCCGGTAATATTATTTGAGGTAATATCAGCAACATCAAGCGTTGCATTAATCATGGACCCTGCAAAGGCGTATTGTATTCCGGTATCAATCGTCCTCAGAAGGGCTCCGGTCTTCAGATCAACTAAAAAGAGTCTTAGGGTCTGGTCGGATCGTCCCATGAATTGCTGGTTCGTAGTGTCTACCGGTCCTGTCGGACCCGATGCGAAGACAACAAACCATTTGCCGTTGTTATCTTTGTCACCTATTCTCACGACTGCAGGGCCTGTTGTTGCAAAGCCGAGCTGGTCATTCGAAAATTCCCAGAGAAGCTGCGGATTATCCTGGTCTGTAACATCAAGGGCAAAGTAAGAAGAATACCCTATACTGCTGCCGCTCAGATCCAGAGGGGTATTAACGCAGTCTTTGCTTCCGTCACCGCTGACATCGGTACACACAGTAGAAGTTGCTCTGCAGGCTCCGCCCGATCTCATTCCGCCGATAAGTACCGTTCTCCATGTAGAGGCATCAGACGGCCTGGTATTGCCGGAAATGTCACCTGTACCAGGAAGACCTGTGCTTGCGTCAAAGATAAATGGGCTGAGGTCGACAGTAAAGATATGACAGTATTCGGGGTCCAGAACATATTTGAGATAAGGCAGTGCATTCCTCGGAATAAACGCCCATTGCTCTCTGCCCTTGTTTGAACCTGTCAGTCGTGCCCTTTCATATGCCCCCTGACCGGTCCATTTCAGCTCCAGATTCCCGAGCTTGAAAGCATGGAGCATCCCGTCGTTTCCTCCTGCAAAGACCATTCCCCTGTTTTTATAACCGCTGGATTGTATAAAAGTCTTATATGTTTCATCATTGTACCTGCTGTCATAATTATTCAGCTGGACCCACGAGACAATCCTCGGTGTTGAATCTAATACATCTCCCAGTTTCCATACATGTGTGTCTGTGCCGATCCTTGCATACCGTGGTCTGTAATCGTCTACGCTATCTCCGTCCCTGTCAACGCCGGGACCGGGCGGAGTAACGACTAAGCCGTCTTCATCCAATAGAGTGGTGAGACCCTCTCCATGGGTATAGCGTATTATGTATTCTGCCTCTGTATCATCTGCAGCCTGCAAGTATGGTCTCAATGTTGTCCTGTTGGCGACAGTAAAGTAGTTTGCAAGAAAAGAGGTTCCGTTAGTGGTGGTATATATCGTTCTCGGGTCTGAGCTCAGATCCCTGCTCCATAATAACTGGCCTGCTTTCCAGAGGGCAGATACGTTTTCAAAGATAACAGGCGGCACTACCTGAATATCGGAATCTCCGTCACCGTCGGTATCCTGAAAGCGCCTCGCTTTTGTCAACTGCGCGGTCTGATCAAAATAGAAGCTTACGATAAAATCATTGGTAAGATTGAGAACGTCATCGGAAACCGTATCTTCCCTTATGCTGCTGCTCTTGAAAAACGGGTCAATATAATACCAGAAATTCTGGCTCTCTCCGGTCCAGCTGATGATATCATTGCCGAACCTCCGCCTCGGATAAAAAACGGCCTGAACAAGATTGGCTCCGCTTCCCTCACCTGATGCAAGGACCGATGCCGCAGTACCGGAAGATGCCCTGCGGAGGATGGAAGAAAGGGCATTTCTGATCGACTGTTCAAGGCTATTCCCTTCGTCAGCCTCATAATAGTTATCAGGCACTCCATCATTATTGCTGTCCCATTCTGATTGAAGGTCAGGCTGGTTATTGCCGTTGAGATCTTCGAACCCTCCGTTTATGGAGGCATACTGAAGAAATGTTGAAGTCTTCCCAAAGGCAAAGACAGTATAAAGGGTTAAATTCTGGATGCCTGTTATGGCATCCTTCCCGATGTCCGGCGTACCTCCGTTATTCCTGAGGTCATTTGTATGCAGATATAAAGCAACATCTTCTAAGCCGGAAGTATAGCCGCCCGGTCCACAGGAAGGGAGAGTTGATGAATTAAACAGGCAATCAATGCCGTCCGTGCAGGTAGACGGGTATTTCGGGCAGGTGCTGCCGGAACAGTTAAAAGAAGTCCTTGTACTGGCATATGTTGCAAAACTGCCCGGCAGATTTCCGTCGGAACAAGGCTCACCATCTGTAATAAGGAGCACATAGCTTTTTGCACATGAAGGCCAGCGGGGACTTCCGCCTGTCCCAAAGTTTAAAGGATCAACATTATTGCTTATCTGATAGTCGCCGGAAGCGTACCTCGGTCCCGGGGTGCCGACAGGAGGGATAGAGGATTCCTGGGCAAAATATCCGCCTACCGTCCATAGTGTTTCTCCTATAGGAGTATTGGTGCTCGGGTTCGTATTGTTTATCTGGGTTACAGCGCTTGCCAGATTCGATGCAGCAATAGCTACCTGGACGAATCCGCCGTCAGTACTCGTACTATAAAACGTGAGCCCCAGCCTTGCCCGGGTACCGACAACATCCTGAAGTACTCCCGATACCGGAACTAATGCAGTCGGTACAACAACATATAAATTAAAACTCCCCCTGCTCGTCCATCCTGAACTCGGGTTCCCCGGACCTGAATATGCGGTAAAAGAAGAAGGGTCTGAAGATGCTGTGGGAAAAGTGACATTGATATTTCCGATGCATCCTGTGCATCCCATATAGTTCTCTGCATTAAATACGGCTTTGTATAATCCCCGTCTGTCCTGTTCCGGACTGGTTGTCACGAGCCTGTTACTGGTCGTTGTTTTTCCGCCGGTCATCACCTTTCTCACAATATCAACCCTTCTCATGGTCAGCCAGTTCATAAAATTGCCGTCCCATAAGCCGTCACCGGGAGTTTTCGCCCCGGCTGTCTTCAGGCGGCTTGTTACGAATCTGCCGCCCGAGCTGTCATACGTGTACAAGTATGTGGGAAGGAAATAACCATAATACTCTTTGGTCGAATCAAAGCTCTGTTCAGGGTAAGGGTGTTTTAAATAATAACAGTTGTAATCGTAAATTTTATCATTAATAGCAACTGTCACAGATGAGTTTACGGTAATTTTCCTATCACTGGGGCTGATAGCAGTGATTACCCGTTCATGGGGGCCTCCGGAGCTTGCTATTGCGATAATTTCTCCTACCCAGAAATTTGCAATGCTGTTCACATTGATTTGAGTGACACCGGTCTGGGTGGATGTTGCATACGTCGAATCACAGGTATAACAGTTGTCATAAAACCGAGGGTAAGAAGTTGCACTACATTCGCCGTAACAACCCCAGTCCAAGACCGCATCGTTTACGGAAAAATTCGGCACCGATGCAGTTACCGTAAGGGTTTTATTGACCGTATTGATAGCGCTTATCTGCAGCTGATACGTCGTCGCCCCATGTACAAGGGCAATCCATTGCCTCACCTTAAAACCGGTAACATTGTCAACAGGGATTACGGTAGTGTTTGTCCCTGCAGTTGTTACAGTTGTTGTTGTGCATGCATACGCAAGATTATACATGCTGTTCGAATTATCAAGGATAATCATGACATTTGGCGGCACATCCTGGATAACATAGGGCGGGACAACGCAATAGTCGGTCATCGCAGCATTTGCATTGTTTAAAGAGAAGAAGGTTAATAATAACAACACAAAGCAGATTAAACAGATGAATCGTTTCATGGTTGCCCTCACTCCTTTATATTATGATGTTTATTTTTGACTATAACGGACGTCGCTTCGTTCCCGTCGAACCATATTTCTACTTCGCCGCCCGCTCTTAACTGGTCTTTTGTCAACTGTATCCCTCGAACGCTCAGGATAACAGCATGGGAAATATCGTAATATTTCCCGTCTATCCGGAGAGAAGAATAGGTAACTTCTTCGATAGTTCCCATTACCATGTGCGGAGCGTGCTTAATCTCACTGGCATTGAGAACTGACTGCAATGGAACCGCGAAAAAGACTGATAAGATTAAAATTAATCTTATAGATTTGCTGATAAGATTCATAACACACCTCGCAATTTTTTTCTTATAGAATTATTATCTCTAAATACTACTGAGCTTTTTCTCTCACTGCAATTCAAAACGAATGCAACTACTATGCCATTATATAACTTATTGATAATATTTAATTTATTAAGAAATGCTGGGGGAGCTTGCTATGAAATTATGTAATGAATTACATAGTATTTAACGTCAGGATTCGATCTGGCTTGAAATAAAGATTTTCTTGAATTTGCCTGAAGAAATATTGCAATTGTTTACATATCTTATCAGCTAACCCTTAACAGACCTTGCTGAAGGCAATCTCAAAGTCTTTAACCCTGCTTAGAAAGAATTCTCTGACCTTGTTCCATGGAATATTCTCCCCTATCAAGACAGGCTCAGGGCTTCTGTCAGCATCCTCAAAATATGTAAGTCCTTTAAGCAGGTGAAAGTAATTAACCCTTTTACCAAACTTTTTAAAGGCAAGTTCTGCTACCTGATCTATCCCCATCTGCTGAACACCGAAATAAAAATCATAAAAATCCTTTTTCTGTCCCCTGTCCGCAATTGTTCTAAGTTTTTCTATAACTATGTCCCTCCAGTCAGCAACGTCTATTGTGTTGAAAACCTTGAGGGGAAACAATAAAGGTTCCGGATAAAAGATGAAAGATGTTTTCATCCCTTCAAGAATACAATAAAGAGTCCTATGTCTTATCACTCTGCTTTCTATGGAAAGGTGATGGGTTGTAAGTACAGTAGCCATATCATCAGGCAGGAACTCAATCGGGGTGAAAAAGTCCATATCAAAAGATTTTCTATGCCCCAGCTGCAGCGCCAGACCTGTCCCACCGGAAAGGTAGAAAGAAAACTCTTTGATGAAGGCAAGCTTCTTGCTGAGATCGAACATGCCCTCATCAATCGCCTCAAGATGCATAGCCAATGGCCTTGCAGAATGACAGGGTTCTGGGAGAAAGGATTCTGCTATGTTTTATAACCGATTGAATCTGATCCTTAGAAAATGTTAAAAGTAAACACTCCAGGTCCTGAATGTCTCCGAATTCAAGAACCCTTTCAATAATAAAGAACCACTCCCTCTCAATGGAAAGGGCTTCTACGTCTACATCCCAGAAAAGTAACCTACTTAAAAAGATAAGCCTTTTAAAATCTTTCTCTGACCAGCCAACCCTATCTCCTGCAACAGACATTTTTTATTATACCATACCGGAAATAACAGAAAGCTCTCTTTGCCATGGCAATTATTATGCTTGTTGATAATAGAGACAACATCGCAAAAAGTCCTTTTCAGGGCTGTCATTCCCGAAGTCCTTAATCGGGAATCCATTCTTTTCAAGAAGTTGCGCGCACCTGGATTCCCGCCTTCGCGGGAATGACGACTTTTTACGAGTTCATCAATAGAGGCTCTTGCAAAAGTCCTATTCTGGGAGCCGCAGTCCCGAAAGCTTTCGGGACTGCGTTTGTAAGGCACTGAAAACAAAGAAAACATGCAAACTAAAGTTTGCGGCTACATCATGATTGCAAGACCGTTTGCTGTCTACTACATGCTACCTACAGTCTACTGTTTGCTGCCTACTCTTTGCTGTTTGCTGTCTACTACATGCTGCCTACAGTCTACAGTTTGCTGTCTACTTTTTGTCCGTTTCTTCTTCCTTCTCTTCCTTTATCAGGACGTCCTTCACAAACTCAGCACAGCGTGCATCTTTGCCCGACACTGAAAATTTCTTCTGGCAGGTTTCCCTCCAGGCGCATATGGCACATATTACTGTTGAACTCATTGGTTCCTCCTGAAATACCAGCTCAATACCTTTTCGATATTTGCAGTGATACTGTCTTTAGCATTTATTATAAATATCTTATCCAATATCTGGAAGAGTTCTTTTTCCATCCTCGTCACCTTTGGGGGATCAGGGTGTCTTTTCTTCAGCTCTTCCTCAAACATCAGCACGATCTTGTCCTTCATCCTGAGCTCTGTATCAACAAAAAACATGCTAATTTCCGGGGAGAAGTCATTCGCCCTGTCAAAAAAAGCCGAAATCTCATTCTGGTATATCTGTTTTGGCGGGGAAGATTTAATCTCCATATACAATATTATCCCGTCTATCTTAGAGATAAGGTCGTAGTCACCACCCACCCCCGGACGTTTGAACCGTATCCCCCATATGGCTTCTGTTGCAAATTCTTTATGAAATACCTCTGATACAAACCATTCGAGGGTCTCACCAAAACTTTTTATGGGGGCACGTGAGAGTTTATAGCCGTCAGATACCCTTTCAACAAGCTCTATATCCGTAATATATTCAAGATAATCCTGTGTAACTGCAGAGGTCGCAAATCTTGTTACATTCTCAAGTCTGAAAAAATTCTGGTGCTTGATGACATCACGTAAGAAAAGGCGGAAGGAATATTTCTTCATCATTTCATAAAAGCCCACTCTGAACCTGCTGTCCGGAAGGAGGAGGTCTTCTGAGGGCTCTTTCTTGTAGATTCTGAAACCCCTCCGTTTCAGTAATACTTCGAGGGAAGGGGTAAGTTCAGAAAGTGATTTTCTCAGCCTCTTTATTTCTTCATGGAGCGATTTTGTATCATCAGAGGGTTTGTCAGACATTAATGTAAAAACTTAACCGCTATTCTCCTGTGCCTCGGCCCATCGAACTCACAGAAAAAAATAGACTGCCAGGTGCCCAGGAGCAGTTTGCCTTCGTCGATAATCACATCCAGAGATGTGCCGACGAGAGTTGACTTTATATGGGCGTCTGCATTTCCTTCTCTATGGAAATAATTCATTTCATGCGGTATAAGCCTGCTCAATGCGTTCTGGATATCACGCTGAACACTCGGGTCCGCACCTTCGTTGATGATGATCCCTGCTGTTGTATGCGGCACATATAAAAAGCAGATCCCCTTCACAACTCCTTCTTCCTTTATAGCCTCCTGGACCATCTCAGTAATATCAATAAATTCATTCCTTGATTTACTCCTGACATTTATATACTTGACCATCTGTCCCTCCCAATAATAATCCGCAATAGACTAAGTATTGTCATTCTGGCTTGTCCAGAATCCTTCTGGTTTATCACTAATAATAGAATATCAGAAAGATTCCCGACAAGCGGGAATGACATACAAGTAGCTTAAGTTATGGCCCTTTTAGTAACTAAAAACCTCATCATAAAACTTTCCATCAACGGTAAATTCAATAGCCAGCGACACGAGATTCTCAGGCATACTGAAACGCCTGAGTCTCATTATATCTTTTTCTGTCGTAACAATCCACTCCGATTCGGTTCTTTCAGCATTATCTTTTATTGACTGCATGTCCCCTGCGCTGTACCTGTGATGGTCTCTGTAAGCTAAAAATCCTTTTATTTGCAGACCTGCAGACAAAAGGGTTTCCCTGAAAGACTGAGGGTTGCCAATGCCGCAAAAAGCAAAAACCCTTTTGCCTTTAGCCAGCTGGATAGGGAGTGATTCTCCAGTAGTAGTAACAAAAGCTGAAGGCTTATGGTCTGCAAGAAATATCGGGGCATGTGGCTTATATGTTTTTAATTCTTTAATCAGGCTTTCAATTTTGGGATGATGACTGACACCCCCTCCCTTGCCCTCCCCCCTCGAGGGGGAGGGATGGGTGGGGAGGACTGCTGTGCTTTTATCTCTGACTATATGATCTGCTTTTGTTATCACAATAATGTCAGCCCGCCGTATTTCTTTAATCGGCTCACGCAAGGTTCCAAGCGGAAGCATTCTCCTGTTTCCAAAGGGGACAGAGCTATCAATGAGCACTATATCCTTATCTCTGAAGAGGGCCCAGTGCTGGAAACCATCGTCGAGGAGAAACATATCCGGCTGAAGAGCTGAGGGCAAAGAGCTGAGGGCAAACATGCCGGCCTCATACCTGTTTTTTCCTTTAACAACAGGAATATCTCCTAACTTTTCTGCCATCAGAACAGCTTCATCCCCGGCTTCGTCTGCGTTTAACAAAGGCCTTTCGCCTCTGCTCACAAAGCAGGGGCCTTCTGCCTTTCCTTTATATCCACGTGTAAGAATACATGGCCGATAACCCCGCAGCTTTGCTTCTCTGGCTAAGGCTATTGTTGCAGGTGTTTTCCCGGTTCCACCAAGGGTTATATTTCCGATACTGATAACCTGATGCGGCAGTCTCTTCTGGTTCATTGCGACATAGCCCTTTTTTATCGAATAGCCTAAAAAATAGAGGAGTTCAAAGAGTGTCATGACGGGCTCGTCTCCTCTTTAGTATGACTTTTGTTAAAAGATATGATACTCCGGACAGAACTATGCCAAGTATGAGACTCCCTACAATGATCGGCCATAAATAATGGCTCAGATAATTAATCTCTTTTGAAAACTTTATCTCAAGAAGCGTACCGTTCAGTATGAGGTTGCCTACCTCTGCGCTGATAAAAATCTGGAAAGGAAAGGATAAGGGATTTGATATCTGTGTCCCGAGCAGTACTATCAGGGTATTTACCCTGAGGACATATGCAAGAAAAATAGCTATTACAGTATGGGTACCAAATACCGGGATAAAGGCGACGAAAACACCAACTCCCAGGCTAAGTGCAATTTCGTGGGGTGATAAGCCCTTTTTAATGAATCTTAATATATAGTCTTTAAGTTTTGAGAAATATTTCATATGCATATCTTCTCATTCATAGCGAACTCTGTTCCAATGGTTGATACGTTAGGTTGTCATTCCCGCTTGTCGGGAATCCTTCTGTAAGCGAAGAAAGATTCTGGACAAGCCAGAATGACAGAACTAAGAAACTTAAACAACTTTTAAGATATTTGGACATTAATAACATTAATATATTTTTCAACAATTTCCATTGCCCTTTCGACAGCGCCTGCATTTTTCCTGTAAAGCTCCTGTGCCTTTGATCCGATCTCTCCTGCTTTCCCAGGTGAAAGGAGAAGTCCCTTTAATACTGAATAGAGTTCATCTTCTCTGGCCTCAATAGCAGCGCCTTCTGTATAAAAATCCCTGATCACAGGGAAATTCTCCATATGAGGCCCGCATACTATCGGCTTTCCCCAGTAAGCAGGTTCAAGGGGATTCTGCCCGCCATATCCCCTGAAACTTTTCCCGATGATAGCAATATCAGAAATGCCATAAATTGCTGATAATTCACCTACAGTATCAAGCAGGATTATCTGTCCCTGAACAATAGTGGATTCAGGGAGCTGATTGCTGAACGCTGACCTTTTTATAAAAGATATACCTTTTAATCTCAGCATATCTTCAACCCCTTTAAACCTCTCAGGATGTCGTGGCGCTATGACGAGATTAAGGAGAGGAGAATCTTTTTTCAGCTCATGATATACAGAGGTTATGAATTCCTCTTCACCTTCGTGTGTACTGCCGGCTGCAATAACAGGCCCCTTTATCTTTTCTGTCCATACAGGTATCTGAGAAGGGGGGCTGGAATCAAATTTAAAATTACCGGTATTCATGACCTTCCCGGTGTTCACCCCAAGGTTTCTTATCCTCTCTGCGTATTCCTCTCCCTGCATCCCGAAGAAATCTATATGGGAAAGTACCCTTTTCATAAAAAAAGAGATCCTTTTATATCCCCTGAATGAATTTTCAGAAATTCTTCCGTTCAGCAAGATGACAGGCGTGCCATTTTTCCTGAAACTCCTGATTAAGTTAGGCCAGAGTTCTGTCTCGATTATGATGAGGATTACAGGTTTTACCTTTTTTATTGCTGCGGTAATTACAGGGGTAATATCAAACGGCAGATACACAACACCTGTACCTTCAGGCACCCTTTCTCTTGCCACCTTTTGTCCTGTATCAGTGATTGTTGAGAGGATAATGTTTTTTGACGGATATTTCTCTCTGAGTCTTTTCAGGAGGGGAAGACTTGCCATTACTTCTCCTACAGACACAGCATGAACCCAAATAATCCCCCCTTGCCCCCCTTTAGTAAAGGGGGGATGGGGGGATTTGAAGAAATCTGTGTTCAAAAATCCAAACTTCTCTTTCAGCCATCTTTTCCTGATATGCCCCGGCCTTTTGAAATATTCAAAAGGTAAGATGAAAATTAAGACAATGATATATATGGAGCTATAGAGTAAATACATTTCTTATAAATGACCCCCTCCAGCCATTTCGATCACTATCTCTGCTACCCTTTGTGATGGGTTCTTCCCTGAAAAAGGCCCTTTGACTTTTCTGTAATAATGAATCATGTCTTCTCTGTATTTCGTGTCGGTAATAATCTTTTTCAGTTCTTTAACTATCTCACCGGGATTAGCCCTGTCCTGAATCAGCTCTTGAACGACCTCCCTGCCTGAAAGAATGTTTACCAGTGATATATGTTTGACCTTAATAATACGTTTCCCGAGTTGATAGGTTAACTGCGCAAGTTTATAAACCACGACCATCGGGACTTCGAGGAATGCAGTCTGCAGAGTAGCCGTACCTGAGGCTACCACTGCAAGATCAGATGCTGCAAGAACCTTTACAGACTCGCCCTTTTTGATAACCACTCCTTCCTGCCTCAGTGTTTCCAGATAAGAATGATATCTTGTTTCATCCGTATTGAGAGTAAGTGGCATACATAATTGATAACCTTTTTCTGATATTTCAGGATCTCTTTTAAATCTTCTGATGACTTCAATGATTAATGGCAGATGCCTCTTGAGTTCACTCGGTCTGCTGCCGGGCAGGAGAGACAGAAGCGGTCTGTTAGGTTCAAGGCCGATATTGGACTTGAAAAAACTTCGGCATTCTTCGCTGAGCGCAGAACCTTGAACGCCGAACGATTTTGATGATCCTATGACAGATTCAATCTCTTCAAGCACAGGGTGTCCGATGAATTCACATGGTATCCCTGCATTTCTGTATATCTCTTCCTCGAATGGGAGGATAACAGCCATTCTGTCTACAAGACATGCGATCTTTTTAACCCTGCCCTTGCGCCATGCCCATACCTGCGGGCTCACATAATATAGAATCTTTATGCCGAGTGATCGGGCGAGCTTTGCTACCTTCAGATTAAAATCAGGATAATCGATAAGGACAAGGACTGCCGGCCTGCATTGTTTCAGCGCTTCAACAGTTTTGTTGAATGCAGCTTTGATTTTACCGAAAGCCGAGATAGCTTCTGTAAGACCGAAGGCATCTGATATGGATGAGATGAGTTCAACCCCTGCCTCGCTCATCTTCTCCCCGCCAACGCCCATTATATGTATATCAGGCCATTTACTCTTCAGCGCTTTTGCAAGGAGTGAACCATATAATTCACCTGAACTCTCGCCTGCAACGATCATAATGGTAGTCATGATTATTTCCCAAAATGCAATAAAATTGTCATTGCGAGCACCTGAAAGGTGCGTGGCAATCTCATAGGATAAGACGAGATTGCTTCGTTACACTCGCAATGACAGTTCTTATAGCTGGATTTGGGTTTAATTAAGGAAGTGACAGCATTCATGATCAGACGACTTCTTTAATGACCTTTGCTACCTTTTTTATCGTTGTTTCCTCAAGCTCAGGATACATCGGCAGGGAAAGCACTTCCTTTGCAGTCTTTTCAGTAACAGGAAAATCTCCTTTCTGATATCCTAAAAACTTCAATGCTTCCTGCAGGTGAAGCGGTACAGGATAATAGACAACTGATGAAATACCGTTTTCCTTTAGTCTCTCCTGTATCAGACCCCTTTTCCTGCTCGTGATCGTGTACTGATGATAAACATGATATACACCTTGTTTTTCAGCAGGACATCTCACCGTATCCGCAAGGAATTTGTTGTAGAGCGCTGCATGCTGCCTTCTCTCTCTGTTGTACTCATCTATGCGCCTGAACTTTACCAGGAGGATGCCTGCCTGGATCTCGTCCAGCCTGCTGTTAAGTCCAACCCTTTTGTGTCTGTAGGAACCTTTAGAACCGTGGTTTCTCATCTGTCTTATTATTTCAGCAACCTTCGGGTTGTCCAGTGTTATCATGCCGCCATCACCATATCCGCCGAGATTCTTGCTCGGATAAAAACTGAAGCAACCGGCATCACCAAAGCTTCCGGCCTTTTTGTCATTTACCTCTGCACCAAAGGACTGCGCGCAATCCTCTATCACTTTGAGCTTTCTCTTCCTGGCAATATTCATTATCCGGACCATATCAGCAGGATGCCCGAAAATATGGACCGGCAGAATTGCCTTTGTCTTTTTTGTGATATTTACCTCTATCTGATCAACATCTATATTGAATGTTTCAGGCTCTATATCAACAAATACCGGTGTAGCCCCGGTATAAAGTATAGCCTCAACAGTTGCAAAGAAGGTGAAAGGAGTTGTGATTACCTCATCTCCCTCTCCGATGCCTAATGCATTAAGCGCCAGATGAAGGGCATCGGTTCCTGATGCAACACCAATTGCCTCCCTGACATCGTAATAGGCTGCTACCTTTTTTTCAAATTCAGAAACCTTTGCGCCAAGAACATAATGACTGCTCTCCAGTATCTCTTTCAGGACAGTAAATATCTCTTCCCTGATCTCCTGAAATTGTTTTTTTAAATCAACCATCGGGACCATTCGCTGTCTCCTCTATCCCTGAATCCTTATTTTATCAGTTATTTCCATCACTACCTTAAGTGCATTCCTTCCTTCAACTGCAGAAACCTTTGGTTTTTTCCTTGCCTGCACACAAGAGATAAAATCTTTCAGTTCTTCTCTTAAAGGCTCTTTTTTCTCAGGTTTAATGATCTCGGTTGATATTTCTTTCCCGTTCCTGAGATGACGCTTTATTTCTGAATTCTGATAGTCAATGGATATGTAAGAATCTTTTTGAAAGACCTTGAGTCTTCTCTTTTTTTCAGGAGATAACCGGCTAACTGTGGCAAGCGCTGTGCAGCCATTTTCAAACTCAAGCCATGCCTTTGCGACATCAATCTTGTCAGTAAGGACTTTAGCCCCGACCGCCCTGATCTCCCTGATCGGCTGGGAGGCAAGACTGAGTATGATATCGATATCGTGAATCATGAGATCAAGTGTCACATCGACATCAGTCCCTCTGCCCAGAAAGGGTGAGAGCCTTTCAGACTCCAGGAACAGCGGTTCTGTAAACATCTCAGTGGCAGCGATAATAGCCGGATTATACCGTTCAAGGTGCCCTACCTGAATGATGCACCCTGTCTTTTCAGCTTCCCTGATCAACTCATCAGCTTCGTCTGTATTCACTGTTATCGGCTTCTCTATCAGCATATCCTTTCCTGCCCTGAGGCAGTCAAGGGCGATATTATAGTGGGATGTTGTAGGAGTTACAACACTCAGGGCATCGACTTTTTCAAGAATATCCCTGTAGTCGTAATACGGTCTGCACCCGTATTTATCTGCTAATGTATCAGCCTTTTTCTGATCAATGTCAACAACACCTATGAGTTCTGCCTCTTCGATATCAGAATAGATACGCGCATGGTGCTGTCCAAGATATCCAACCCCTATAACCCCTACCTTAACAGCCAAAAGACCTCCCCTTAAAGAGCATGGCTCATCCTCTTTACCTCTTCAAGTTTTTTCAATGCCCTTCCCGAATCTATAGAATCAGAAGCCATACTGAAGGCAGTCTTGAAATCCTCTGTCTTTCCAGCTGCCATAAGTGCAATGGCTGAGTTCATGAGGATTATCTCCCGCCTCGGGCCTTCTTCACCGTTCAGGATTGAGAGCGTAATGGCAGCATTCTTTTCCTTGTCGCCGCCCTGTATGAGTTCAATCTTGCTTCTCCAGAGCCCGAAATCCTCCGGCTCAATATAGAAATTCTCTACATCTCCGCCTTTAAACCGTGAAACCTTTGTTCTGCCGGATATGCTCACCTCGTCAAGGCCGTCTTCGCCATGCACGACCATTGCATCTATGGCGCCGAGGTTTCCAAGAACCATGGCAAGTGTTTCAGTAAGTTTATCAGCAAATACACCGAGTATCTGCCTTTTTGCACCGGCAGGATTCGTTATCGGGCCGAGTATATTGAATATAGTCCTCATTCCAATTTCACGGCGGGGACCGATAGCATATTTCATCGCCGGGTGGAAGAGTGGGGCAAAAAGGAACCCGAAGCCTGTTTCAAAAAGGCATTTTTCAACCTTTTCCGGAGGTAAATCTATTCTTACCCCGAGCGCCTCAAGTACGTCAGCGCTTCCTGACTGGCTTGATACAGAACGGTTGCCATGTTTTGCAACAGGGACTCCTGCCCCTGCAACGACAAAGGCTGTTGTTGTTGAAATATTAAAGGTATGCGCCATATCACCACCGGTGCCACAGGTATCAAGGACTCCCTCAGGCGCTTTAATGGTGGCTGCCTTTTGCCTCATTATACGCGCTGCCCCTGTTATTTCTTCTACAGTCTCACCCTTAATCCTGAGTGCTGTAAGGAATCCTCCAATCTGGGCGTCTGTAGCCTTACCCTCCATTATTTCCTGCATACAGACAGCCATTTCAGTCTCTAAAAGACTTATATTATTAACAATCATGTTTATTGCTTCTTTTATCATCGGGATATTTTTATGAAATGCCTAACTTAAGGAAATTTTTCAAAAGGTCTTTGCCTGCCTTTGTAAGGATTGATTCCGGATGGAATTGTACACCTTCAAGAACAAACTCTTTGTGTCTTACACCCATTATCTCGTCAAGATCAGTCCATGCGGTTATCTCAAGACAGCCGGGCAGAGTTTCCTTCTTTATCAGGAGCGAGTGATATCTTGTTGCCTCGAAAGGGTTTGGCAGACCTTCAAATACTGTTTTCCCATCATGGGATATGAGTGAAGTCTTTCCATGCATAAGCCTCGGAGCCCTTATGATATGCCCCCCAAAAGCAGCGCCTATGGATTGATGGCCGAGACACACGCCAAGAATCGGGATCTTTCCGGCAAAATGCTTAATTACTGCGATAGAAATACCAGCCTCTTTGGGTGTGCATGGTCCGGGTGAAATTACTATCCTTTCAGGGCCCATTTTGTCAATTTCGGGAATCGTAATCTTATCATTCCTGAAAACCTTTATTTCCTCGCCAAGCTCACCAAGATACTGAACGAGGTTATAGGTAAAAGAATCATAATTATCGATCATTAATAACATAAAAATCTCTTTCTATATGATTGCCTTTTTATATTATCATTCCTCTTTGTCATTCTGGCTTGTCCAGAATCCTTTTTTAGGAAAGATTCCCGACAAGCGGGAATGACAGATTTTGCTGCTTTATTTGCAAACTCACTCTTAACTTTTAGCTTAATTCCTGTTCTGCCATTTCAACCGCCCTCATCATCCCCATCGCCTTGTTTAGTGTTTCTTTATATTCCCTCTCAGGGATTGAGTCAGCAACGATCCCTGCACCTGCCTGAACATATACTTTATTGCCTTTTATTATAAGTGTTCTGATGGTTATACAGGTGTCCATATTTCCCGAATAACTGAAGTACCCGACAGCGCCTGCATAAGGCCCCCTTTTTATTGGTTCAAGCTCTTCTATGATCTCCATTGCCCTTACCTTTGGGGCCCCTGTCACTGTTCCTGCGGGGAAACAGGCCTTTAATACATCAAATGCATCCATTCCGTTTTTCAGTCTGCCTTCTACATTCGAAACAAGATGCATTACATGACTGTATTTCTCAACAGACATCAATTCTGTAACGTTTACAGAACCTGTTTCTGCAACCCTTCCCACATCATTTCTTCCAAGGTCAACAAGCATTATGTGTTCTGCCATCTCTTTGGGGTCTTTTTTCAGTTCTTCCTCAAGTATTTTATCTTCTTCTTCTGTCTCTCCTCTCCTTCTTGTCCCTGCAATAGGCCTTAAGATGATCTTTTGTCCTTCGAGCCTCACCAGTATTTCAGGAGACGAACCAACAAGTTTCGCATCACCTGTGTCAATATAATACATATAAGGGGAAGGGTTGATGACACGCAGGGCCCGGTATATATTGAAGGGGTCTATATCAAATTCCCGGTCAAACCTCTGAGACAATACAACCTGGATTATATCACCTGAGATGATGTAATCCTTGCTGCGAAGCACAGCATTTTCGAATGCCTCTTTTGTAGTAAAAGAAGAGGTATAGCCGGAAAATGAATGGCTGTCCTCCGTCCGGCCCAGAGGTGTAAAAGACAAATCAGCGGAATTATCCTTTCTTTTATGTCTTCTCTTCCCTGTTTTTGAACTCCTCAGTTTTTCTATAATATTCTCTATCTTCTCCTCTGCTTCTCTGTATGCATCTTCAGGAGATTTAGCATTAATATGCGCATTTGATACGACTTTTATTTTCCCTTTCAGGTTGTCAAATATCATCACGGTGTCTGTAGCCATAAGGAAGATATCAGGAAGTCTGAGCCCTGTTTTTTTCTTATCAGGGATCTCTTCAAAAAATCTGACCATCTCATACCCTATATAGCCGACGAGACCGCCATAAAACCTCGGCAACCCTGCAACATCAACCGGTTTATATGCTGTTATCTCTTTTTTTATGACCTCTAAGGGATTGTCAGCCTTAAACCTTTGAGTGCCTGTCTGAGCGTCTTTTATTTCTACCCTATTACCCCAGCTTCTAATAATCCTTGATGGTCTTGAACCAAGGAAGGAATATCTTGCCCATTTTTCACCGCCTATCATACTTTCAAGCAGGAATGACGGTGAGCCCCCGAGTTTCAGAGCAGCCGAGACAGGGGTTTCAGTGTCAGCAAGGATCTCTCTGTAGACAGGGATAAGATTTCCCTTTGACGAAAATGACTTGAAACTTTCTAAGTCGGGATACAGCATATTGACAAAATCTGCCCTTTCCATTAGAATTTTTTAGTAACACTCATTATAGCTTATTGTCTAAGCTTAAGTTAAGAGTTGCGATTGCAGGTGAAAAGTTCAAAGCACTAAATTTTAAAAAACTTTGGTTCTTTCGTAAAAAAGTTGAAGAAC
The DNA here is from genome assembly GCA_049302065.1 of Thermodesulfovibrionales bacterium. Classification (GTDB taxonomy): domain Bacteria; phylum Nitrospirota; class Thermodesulfovibrionia; order Thermodesulfovibrionales; family SM23-35; genus VGWX01. Next base: position 26,619 of record JBAQLU010000097.1, on the reverse strand, counting down.
ATCGAATGAGAAGAATGACTGGATTCTCGCCTCGGCGAGTCGCCTGGGGTGACCCGCCTCCGCGGGAATGACGAAAAAACATCCACTTAAGAATGTCATTCCCCGACTTGATCGGGGAATCCAAGGTTTCTTCAACTTAAATACGAAAGACACAAAACTTTGACATATAACTTTTAACTATTCACTTTTAATGCGGGAATAGCTCAGCTGGTAGAGCACAACCTTGCCAAGGTTGGGGTCGCGGGTTCGAGTCCCGTTTCCCGCTCCATCTTGTTAAAAAACGTAGGTTGTAGATAGTAGGTAGTAGACTGCAATTCTTTTCCTGCATACTACATATGGTCTGCTATTTACTTTTTCAAGGGCGGCGTACCCAAGTGGCAAGGGAGAGGTCTGCAAAACCTTTATGCAGCGGTTCAAATCCGCTCGCCGCCTCCAATAAGCAATTGCTCCAGAAGGGCAGGATCAAGCTTTCTCTTCTCGAAATATTCTTTCTCGAGTGTTTCTATATAAAATCTGTCAAGTCCGCTGTTATTCAGGAAGTCTTCCCTGAGTGAAGTCTCCTTGCCCTGTAATATCAGCGGTAAAATGTGGTTGAGATAAAACGACTCTTTTCTCAGATCAATGAATACCTTTTCGAATAACCTCTTTGTTATTTCTCCGGAGATCTCTTTTTCAGCCAGTTCCCGGGCAATATCTTCTCTTATTTTCTCCCGGCCTTTTTTCGTATCGAGACCCGGATAAAAGCTGCGCATCCTCTCCTTTAAGGCAGCATGTACCAGACGATAGAGTTTTCCCTCATCTGCGATCAACTTCAATTCTGAAACGACATCCCTGAGTGAAGCATCTCCTGCTGAGATCTTCCTGATGCCCTTTGATATAGCGCTGATCTTTTTCCCGCCATAACCTGTGATATATTTATTATTCAGAAGTTCTTTTATAAATAACTCATCAAACAGTTTTACATCCAGATAGTCAAACTCCTTTTTATTCCCCATTAAGCTTCTCAGTGAATCCTCTGTAAACTCTATATTTTCCATAAACGCTATCTGGCTTAACAGGTTAGAAACATTATCATACCTGTCAAAATATGTAGCTATTGAAGTAAACTCCTCGAACAGCCCGAAGTCATTCGTTTCCCTGACACTTTCATCGCAGGCCCGCACAGTATCAAGGAGGATCTGCTCGAAACCCTTATCGCCCTTCGAGTTTGCCACCTGCTTTGCCTTAATTAACCTCACTATGTCCTCATTGATTATGTGCCTTTTCAGGGATGGATCCTTAAAAAACAGGCTTTGCAGGATCGCTCTTGTCTCCCTGAGGTACTCCGGCTCTTCTATCTCCTGTATCTTTCTTCCCTTTAAGAGGAGCTCATCGAGAGTCTCAAAAAGTACGCTCGGTATGTTATTCCTTATTCCCAGAGTACGTAACCTCCTGAGCCTTGCAAACTCTGAATGCTCAAGCGTATCCTTCGGGACCCCGCTCAAAAGTATATCTCTGTATTCATCAACAACGCGTTTGTTATCAGGGTGTCTGTACATGATGTCTATTTTCATCCGTTCCTGCTGGTAACGGTCAATATTATGTTCTGAGACAATATCCTCGATATAAAGCTCCTCGTTTGCAGACAGAGATCTCTCCTTTGAATAAAAGGCTGAGAATGCCTTATGGAATTTCTGGTTCCCAATGTGAATGAGTTTAAAAACGAATACCTGTGAAATATGTTCTTTTAACTCAGAGAGAAAACCATCAACGATTTCAGTATCCAGGTCTTCAGTTATGAGATCTGTTCTCTTGAGAAACTTCCCGACAGCTCCGAGTATCTGCTTCTGCCTCTTTCTATAATCTCCCGGGAAATCGGATGAGACAAAAAAGTAATAATTTTTTACAGCATGACCCTGGAGAAAAAGGCGGTAAAAAGACTCCCTGCCTTCTATATCGTTTGTAAAAATAACCCTTTCATTTTCATCGAGAAAGGCACCGAACATGATAAGCCTGTTGGCAACTGTCCTTATCATCAGATCCTTGAAGGGTTTTTCTACCCCGAACATATACTCACAGAAGTTTCCGCCGGTTCCCTTATAATGAATGCTGTCTTCTGCTATAGTAAATTCATTCCCTCTGGAGAAGAACCTGATGCTCGCAGGGCCCTCATCATAGAAGTAGGTATTATATGTGCCGGCGCCACCAACAAAGGCAAAATACTCGATAGGGCCGATGCTTCCGTGAAGTCTGAGATCACTGATCATGAGAGAAATATATCACAGGAATGGGTAAATATTCTATCGGATCAGATACTGAAGAGGTGAAAATCAAATGCATATATGGGGCAAAATCTCTCATCCGGATGTCTTGTCTGAATCCGTCTTTCCCTTTGAGAGGGTCTTGAGGTCGGTAAATATATCTTTTATATTCTGGTACCTGTCTTCCCTCACTTTCCTGAGGCAGCGTATAACAATTTCATCGAGCCATTCAGGCAGATCTTCTACGCTATCAATAACACCGGCTGAGCCCAGACCCTCCAGGGTTCCGGTCAGCATTTCATAGAGTATTACACCTGCGGAATAAATATCAGCCCTTTCATCCAGATCCACTTCCTTTAAAATTTCCGGAGGGACATAATCCGTGGATTGGGTCCTTTTCAGAAAAGATATGTTGTTCTGTGCATCAATGACTATATTGTCCGGGCTTAAAAGACCAAAGGGCCAGCCGCTCTTATAGGCTTCCTGAAGACTTTTCAGGATCTGGATCCAGAGCTTAAGACTGTATCTCGGCTCGATCCTTCCGCTCTGGATAAAGCTTCTCAAAGCAGTTTTCCCTTCAGGGATTTTCTCGTCCTGAGAAAGTGGTATCAAAAGGGATTTTAATTTGTCTTTCACATCTCTGAAGGCCGGATTAACCTTATCTATCTCCTTAAGAACCTCGATCGCTTTCTGTATATCGCCTGCTGCTTCAAGCAGTAATGCATAGGTATAGAATTCCTCAAGTGTTGAGCTTTCCGGTTTCTTATCGTAAAGAAAGAAACCGAACATTTCTGCAGCCTCTTTCAGCATGCCTTCTTCTTTAAGGAGCATAGCAGCCTGCCTATATTCTCCAGCCTCTCTCAAAGCTTTCACTGCATAGATTGTTTTTCCTGACTGTTGCATAACTTTTGCTACATCAATTTTCTTCCCTGCCCTATCATAAAGGGTTGCAGCTTCATCAAACTCCCCTTCCATCAGGGCAACCTCTGCGGCATCTTCAAGACTACCGGCCTTTTCATACATCTCTTTAGCCTTACCGGACATCCCCAGGATGTCGTAGAGCAAGGCAGCCTGACTGTAGTCGCGACCTTTTTCATAGAGTAAAACGGCCTTGCGGGGATCCTTCAGCTTCTTTTCATATACCCTGGCAGCTGAGACGAATTGCCCGGCCTTCTCATATCCCTCAGCTTCTCTCCTGTAATCTTCGATTACCGTAGTTTTGAGTTTCTTTCCAATGGTTTGCCTGTAAATGAATTTGATTACGAAAAACAGGACAATAAGAACAGGGATGAGAATAAGAAGAAAGATAGCAAGGAGCCCCTTTGATGCTTTTTCTTCAACTGAATCACCGGAGGCAGCAACCTGAAGAATTGGAGTGTTTAAATATGAAATCAGAAGGTCAATAAATTTGATTGTGATCAAAACATACCCCCCTGTGCCGTATATTATCATATTCTGAAAAAAGAAGGCTGCGATCATTGTCAGGATCAGCTCTGATAGATAGAACTTGATATCCCAGATACGTCAGATGAAGCTTCTATTCAACACTTCACAGAGAAAGGTTCTCTCCTGATATTTTCCTTCCCCGATGGGTACTTCCTGTTATGTGTAGCTCCACATAATCACAGTAGTCCGCAGTCTGGTTGGTCCCGACCATTATGTGGGGTACAAGCGGAAATTTTAAGATAAAAGCATGTCTGGCCTTCCGGCTGGCAGCTCGAATGAATTCATCGCCTTCTAAACAGCGAGAAAAACATGATAGATCGTAAAAATGCGTGTTTCTAAGGAATGAAGAGTTTCATCAACGGGCATGTCCTTTAAAATCTGAGATCGGCTAAGTTTCTCCGGGGTTAGAAGCCTCAATTTGACAGCGTGGCTTTGCACAGATCTATCGATGTCGGAACGGGCTTCGACTGTATCTCCATCATAGACATACCCCAACATAGCGCCCGCCTCCATAAACGGAGCATATTGGCCGGTAACGAACCGCATCATTCCTTCCTTGATATATTTATCACTGCCTGTCTCCAGTCGGCCATTCGCATAACTCACGCGCAATCTTTTAGCCTCCAGAGGAAAATATACTTCATATCCATGTCCACAGGACACAAGCAGGTCAATTTCGCCGGAAGGGGTGTCTGCATCCAATTTGGGATTGACTATTTCCGACTTTAAGTGAATGCCAAGAGGCCCGTCTCTAAAAGTCGGCAATTGAACTAAACGGAGATATAGCCTTCGTGTAATCCAATCCTCACGATCAGTTTCAGTATTCTTCCGAAGGATGCGGCCGGCTTCAATAATACAGGCCAGCACAGTGCGGATGTAACCTAAAGGAAAAAGTCGTTTATAAGCCCTTGCCTCATTTCCCATTTTGTCGCTTACCAGCCATAACTATCTCGCCATAAATCCTGGCTGCATCATTAAGGGCAGCAGTGCGCGTCCAATTCAAGAGGGTGTTCGGACGTGCAATATAAATCCGATTACCCCGGAAAAAGAAAATGTCACGCTCATACAATAAAGTTCCCTGTTTTTTTGCAGCACGCCTATAAAATTGCTTTAAAACAGTGGCAAGATGCTGGGAAAAAGTTGTTTGCTTGTAACCCGACTCAGAATGCGATATGCTGATCGTAATCATTGCCAAGCCGGTTTTATCGTCCGTGGCGCCCTCGGCGGAAACGCGATATTTCGAACTCTCGGCCTGAGCCCATTTGTTTAAAGTTGAAGTTAAAGTGTCAGCATATACTTTAAGCCCATGACCGGCATAGGGCTTTACTCTTGTATCATTAATATTATCAAGCGTAACCGTCTGAGGAGTACTCCATGTCGTAGGGGTTGAGCTGGGTTCGAACACTTGAAAAGTGTCCTCAACAAGCATGATCTCTTGATCAGTCAAGCCGAAATACCGATATATCAGTGGCTCTATTTCTGCCTGTGAAGCAACTACAATTGTTCTCCGCTCTTCCTGCCACTCTTTTATAATCGCAGTCTCATCTTCCTCAAAGAGGGAGTGGCGTCCGGTACTTGTTCTAAACTTCTTGAGACTATTAGTTAACTCGTCACGAAGGATAGTGAACTTGCGAGCAACCTGATCTATAATTTTCTGACCGTCTTGAGAAACAAACTCGCTATCTGGCAATGGGAACGGGACTCTTAAGAGTTCTGACAAATGAACTTGGTCTCGCTCACTACCCCAGTTTGCTGACGTATGGAATAAGCAGTACGAAGCCAACTTAGATCTCAAATATGCTGAAAGGAATATTAAAAGCTTGCTATCCTTTTCAGTCCCAGAGATTGACCTCAGCGCATCTTCAAAAAGAACACCAAAATCAGAATATGCCACTTTGCCAAAACCTTTGCTAACCAAGACTAGTGGTGCCTTAAATAAGGATTCATGCGGAGCACGACGCAAATATTTGGTGGATGCACCGATTGCTTGTAGTCGGTCCCCCAGAGGCATACATTCCGATGATAATAAGATCATGTTGAGATTTTGACCAGCAAGTGCATAAGGTGTATCCGGGTTCCAGGGGTTAGGTCGAGGTTTAGGGTAATCAGGATTATCCTTGGCTTTTTGCGGATAGTATGGCTGGAACCCCATCCCTTTTATCCAACGCTTTCCTTCCTCCGGTTTCCCAGCGATATTAGAAAGCCTGGGCAAGGACAACAGATAATCAAGCAACTTTTGATCCCGAGAGGTGCCCCATAGATGGCGCTTCCATACAACAGACGCAGTTTTTGATCGCGTAGCAGCAAGGATATCGGATAACGGTATCCAGGCACGAGCAGATGGATTGATAGTGATGATACCTTGCCTCAGGCCGTCACGATTGAATTTCGGAGCAATAAACTCTATCTTGTGTTGAGTAACATTTGGGGATTTGTTAGTAAAGCAGGTAATTGTCGCCGGACACAATGCATTTTGAAATAGAAGGAATCTGTAGTCAGCAAGTTGTAAAACCTTTTCCAATGTCACAGTTTTGAGCCATTCGGATTGGAACGCATCAGTTTGGTTCTGGAGAATTTTGGACGGCAAGAGAAGGCAACCGGTTCCATCGTTTCTCAGAAACTTTGGAGCCCGTTCAATGAACTTCTGAGCAAGTTGCTTGCTTTGTCGGCCTTTCCACGGAGGGTTGCCGATAATGCAGTCAAATGTTTCGCCGTTTAGGGTGTTCTCGTCAAGAAAGTTAGCCAAATGAATGACGGGAATATCCGCGTAAGCGCCAACCGAGGTATCCCCATAATCCAAAAGCTTGGGAAGTTTCTCTCCTGTTTTTTTCATGTAGCTCTGGATATCCGGCGGGTCGAAAAAGTCCAGATAAGCAAGATACAGGCTGAAACAGGCGATTCTGCAAGCAGTTTCTTCAATGTCAACTCCGCGAATCTGACGGGCCAGAATGTTTTTGAGCGCCTTGGCTTGAGAGGCATAGTCAGGCCGGTGTGTTTGGCTGATAATCCAATGGTTCGCAAGGCGATTGAATAGAATTACAAGAAAAATGCCTGACCCGCAGGCTGGGTCGAGGTATGACCAGTTAAGAGCATCCGGGTTGTCCCGTACGGCCATGTCTACAACCATCTCCGCCAAAAAACGCGGGGTATAGAAAGCGCCGCGCTTTTCCTGCGCCTCGCGGTCTTCGGTGGATAAAAAATCCTGGTAAATTGCGCTGATTGTTTCAACCGGTATCATCTTAAAGTCATACGGCCAGAAACCAAATTCTTGTTGACCGCTTTTTACCGCATGGCCACCGAGAAAGAGTATTAATTTATCAACGTGCGAACGCCGGATGTGATGCTTCTCAACATCAATGTCCTGATCAAACATATTGCCGTTGAAACGTTCCTTTAAATCCTGGAAAAGCTCATCATAGAGATAACTCATCCGCTCCCTATGGGAGGCCTGTGCATTCAAGTTCTCGGCGAGAACCATTGTTCCGGTCTGCCGGTGAGAGGGCTTCCCGACGGAAATAATACTGCGATCAAGGAGGTAGCATAGAAAGAGTATGCGCCCGAGAAAGGCATGTGCTTTTTTCGGCTCCAGTCTTTCTTCACCTTCTATCAACGCGTTGCGCAAATCACGGAGATTTTCCAATAGCCGTATATCTACGGCCTGTTCGGGTTTGAAATGATCCTTATGCACTTCGTAATAATGCCCGGTAGCCAGACTGTGATAGAAAGACTGAATTTGCCGGATGTAATCGACCAGACTGACTTCTTCAACAAGCGCACGCTCTATTGCTTCTTTATTGTCTTTATTCCCTGGCGGTTCTGCAAGCCCGGAATAGATATAAACAGACGTGAGATCTGCCAGAACAAGGATATTGGCTACACCTTGGTTCCAAAATAATCTTTGGAGATAAATGCGTTCTGCAGAAGAGGGGGGCTGTTTGTATTCTTTAAGATAAAGAACAGGTCGCCCATCCAGACATAGCATGCCGTCAAGCTTAAATTCAAGCCAAGCACGCCTGACGACGGAAACATAACCCAGCATCCCGGCATCACTCAGAACTGAAGCAAGAGAATCATAAAACATCATCCCAGCCAGCGCTGACTTGTGGGCATTAATAAGTTCCGTCAAATTAGCCGCACTGCTCATGAGATCAATTCACCCCCCTGAGAACAGCCCTGACTACACCTTGGATCACCATCTCTGTCACAGGTGTTAAATCCTTATAATTTGGATTTTCAGCTTTCAAAAAAAAACGTCCCTTGTTTTTAGCAAGAGTCTTAAGCGTATTTTGTCTATCGATAAGCGCCACAACCACATCATTTTCGTGAGGCCTGGCGTCTGCGTCTGCAACAACCCAATCCCCCTTGTAGATGCCACGTCCTTCCATCGAATCCCCGCTTACCCGTAAAGCAAAGAGGCGGTGTTTTGTCGAGCCTCGTAACAATTCCTGATCAATCGAAATCGCGCCGTTCGCGTGATCGAAGAGTTCGGCGGGGTTGCCTGCAGGTATATTTCCTAGTATGGGCACGGCAAGGGCAGCTTGGCTATAGGTCTTCATTGAAGAAAGCAATTCGATGCCACGGAAACGCCCGAAACGACGGCGAATATATCCCTTTTTTTCTAAAGCGTATATATGGTCAGCTACAGCCCTCGTGCTCTTAAATCCAAAACGGTCTGCGATTTCTCTATATGTCGGCGTCATCCCCCGAGCGTGGTGGGTCTCTATGAGAAAATCTAGGATTTCTGATTGCCTTGGTGTTAACTTAACCATACTAAACATTTGTTTAGTATTTTGCCAAAAAGGATATATATTGTAAAGTATTTTTTAACTCACCTATTTGTATCAATAATTTTCAATAATTTCAAGCAGTCGGCTGTGTGTGGTTGCAGGTGAACTGAAGTTATATGAGAAACAACAAATTGCTGATAGAAATTTTAGTTATATAAGAAGAGCATTTCATCAGGTCTCAAATTGTTTTTCTTTTTTCCTGGCTACCTCCAGATCAAGTACATATTGTTTCACATGCGCCCTGAAGAACTTTTTAATACGGTCCCAGTTCAGTTCCATTCCTTTCCTATAGGCAGGATCAGGGTTCGTATCGGCATCCGCAAAATATACGAGCGACTTGCCTGTTTGAACAGGGTTGATCCTCTCCTTTCCAAATCGCATTATCGTATGCTTTGCAACTATATGAAAAGGAATTTCCTGCAGAATTGCATAAAGATCAACAAAATCTCTTTTCACCCCTCTCTGGTTTATAGCAATCATCTTCATCGCCGCGATATCGAGTATTCCGGCCAGCATAGATTGCTCCAACCTGGCAGTTTCGGCAATAAAAGGGTACTCATATTTGAAAAAGGAGACCTTGACTCCTTCAATCTCCAGAGTGAGGCTGCCCTCTTCTTCTGATATGACCTGATAATCTCTTGTTGTTTTTTTAATCTCCAGGATTAGTGCGTCGTTCCGAAAATCATGCAGCGAAAAAAAATCGAGGTCATAAGATATACGATGTCCCATCCAGAGAGCCAACGCAGTGCCGCCCGCAAGCACAAATTCGTGTTTCGAGACAGTGCCCCTTAATTTCTTCAGGACTGACCATCCCTTCGGTGCAAGGCACTCTCTATGTATTTTCAAGGTCAAACCATAGCCTCCAGAAATTTATCGATTTTTGGCTCAGGCTCCTGCTTGATGTGAGAACTTCTATTATTTTTTGGACCGGATATATTCGCTGGAGCCAGTTCACACCATCCAGATTACCCATATCGAGCATTCTCTCTATTATGTAACGGGCATTTCTCCGCACGTGAATATCCTCAAGCCTTGCATCCCAGAACAGGGATCGGAAGACTTCAGGAACAGCATAACTCCCCCGATACGCCGATATGGTTTTTTCGACAGCGGGATCATCTACCGGGCCGAGGTATTTATGGACGACCTTTTTACCTTCACGCTCCGAAGTATACGCGTAAACCTTATTCCCTACTTTTTTGGTAATAATAGCCATGGATTATTATAACACATTGTGTGATAATGGCCAATTATTGGATTGTTGTAGTCAGAATCAAATACTGAGCATAGACCGCAGCAGCCAAGGGAAGGACGAGGTTTCGGCGGAGGCAGGGGCGGTTTTGGACAGGTTGGTGTTGGAAATGGCGGATATCGCAAAAGTGGAAATACAGCCTAAGATGGAAGGCCGCCAGATGGTAATGATTCTTATGGCCTTGTAGGTATTCAGAAAGTCTTTGAAGCCGGGCGCCCGCCTTTATTTTTTTGTTCCTAACCTCATCGACTGTTTGCTGCCTGTTGCTGAAAAAGACTATATTTGGCTATGATAATTTTATGAAGCGATTTTTATTCCTCATATTGTTTATTACTTCCTGCCTGCCGGTTTACAGTGGAGAGTTGGACGGCAAGGAGTATCTCAGGAAGGGTAAATATGAACTTGACAAAGCGAAATATGAGGACGCTATTTCCAGCCTGTCTGCTGCAGTAAAAGAATATCCTTTGCTGGCTGATTATGCACTGTTGTGGCTTTCTGATGCTTATCATGAAAATGGAAATCATGAAGAGTCTCTGAATACTCTCCGCAGCCTCATTAAGAAGTATCCGCGTTCACCGCTCATAAAAAAAGCCCGTGCGAGAGAAATTAAAGAGGCTGTGGAGTTGTCTCATGAGAATATCCAGAAGCTGTTTGAATCTTATGTTAAGGATTATTCTGGTGATACAGAGATTAGGTATATGTATGCACAGTGGCTTCAGAACAATAACCAGAAAGACAGGGCAAAGGCGATCTTCAGGGATATATACATAGAGGCAGGTCCTTTTGCCAAAATGGCATACAGCGGGTTAAGTCCTTCCGATATAGGTTCGGATGATATGATTCAACGTGCATCAAACCTTATGGACGCAATGGATTTCAGAGGCGCTGAATCTGCACTGAGATCAGCAATGCCGGAAGATGACGGGAGATTAAAAACCAAAGTCCTGAAGGACCTTGGCCTTGCACTTTTTAAGCAAAAAAAATATCAAGAGGCTGCTGAAGTCTATAAAAAGGTCAATGAAAGGTATTGGGAACTCCGTTCCCTGTACCGTACAGGCGAGAGAGAGGCAGTATATTCCGCCATGAATGAACTACTGCAAAGCAATGATAAAAGAATGGGATCCATCCTGATCACTGTCGCATCAGACAAAAGGAGGGAGGGCGCTATTGATGAGGCTATACATCTATTTGAGAATATCATTGAACGTTATCCTTCTGAGAAAGAAGACGCAACCTGGGGAATTGGATGGACATATTTTATGGCAGGAGAATACAAAAAGGCCTCCGACATATTTTCAAGGTTAAACACTGCATTCAGCAATCCAAAATACCTTTATTGGAAGGCCCGCAGCCTTGAGAAGGCAGGGGAGGATTCAGAGAAAATATATACGGCGATCATCGAAAAAGATTCGGATACATACAGTTTTATGTCGTATATAAGAATGAAAGAATCTCCTGAGCAATCTAAAACAAAAAAGTATATAAAACCTATTACAGGAACTCCTGTTATCTCAAGGAAGATCAATCGTATAGAAGCGCTCTCCGATCTTGATTTCTCAAAAGAGGCCTTATCAGAGCTGATCTACACCTCAAAAAATACCGAATCGATGGAAGATATACTCTATATCTGTTCAAAAATGCAGGAACTGGGTGAATACAGGCACCTTGTAAGACTTGCCCTGAAAGTTCCATACAGGGAAGAAATTCACCGTTTCCTGTATCCTTATGCATACAGAGAAACTATTGAAGATCTCTCAAGGAAATATGCCCTTGATCCGCTTTTGGCGCTTTCAATAATACGGGAAGAGAGCAGGTTCGATCCGGATGCCCGGTCTGTTGCCGGTGCTCTCGGGCTTATGCAGCTCATGCCTCAGACAGCTTATCGGCTTGATAATAAACTGAGATTGGGGATTGACGATTCACAGGATATACTGAAGGTTAAGAACAATCTCCATGTTGGGATATATTACCTGAGCCATCTCATTAAGGAGTTCGGGAGTTATACCTATGCCATTGCCGCCTATAATGCCGGGGAAGAAGTAGTTAGAAAATGGCTGCAAAAAAGAAACTACAAATCGCCTGACGAATTTATTGAAGATATCCCTTTCAGTGAAACAAGGAACTATGTCAAGAGGGTGCTAAGCACGTTCGTGGCATATAAACGCATCTCTGCGGCAGGGGAAGACATGGTAGAAATCCCTGTTGGAAAACTGTAGACTTTAGCATCAGCATTTTGGTATTTTAGGTACGATGGTTTTAAAGAAGACCCTCTTTGACGACGACCAATTTATGGAACAACCAAAAGAGATAAAGAAGGAGGTTTTGCCATTGGAACAGCTTAAAAATCTTGAAGACAAAATTTCAACTGCTATTGAGAGGGTCAAGACCCTTAAGGAAGAAAAATCAGCTACCGACAAAAGGATAAAGGATCTTGAAAGGCTGCTGGATGAAAAGAATCAGGAAGTTGAACAGCTCAGGGCTGAAAAGAGTCAGCTTAAGAGTCAACTTGAGACCCTCCTGAATGAACTTGAGACCCTTGAATTAGAGTAACGACATGGGCAGTACCGAAGTTTACATCCTTGGACAGAAATATACCATAAAAGGAGATGAACCTGAGGAATACATCAGGGACCTCGCTTCCTTTGTGGATAAAAAGCTGAAGGAAGTCTATAACTCCTCTCCTAATATTACTCCGGTGAAGGCATCCATCCTCGCTGCACTGGATATTGCGGATGAACTCTTCAAGATGAAAAACCAGCAGGTAGAGCTGACAAAGATCGAAGAGAAAGCCTCTGCGCTGGCTTCATTATTTGACTGAATATTTCCCTTCTGCCGTATTCGGATCCTGATGACTTGTCAATCCGTTTCAGTATAGCTATAATCACACCTGTATGAAAAATCTATGGAGCATACGGATGAGAGCCTCCAAAGAAGTTAAAAGTGAAAAGTTAAAAGTTAAAAGACAAAACTTAAAATTCAAACCTCAAAACTCAAAAGTAGCTGAGATTCATATCTCCGGTGCTGAAGGACTTTATCCCTCGTCAGAGATTCAAAGGGTTGTTAGAAAGTATATTGAAAGGGCAATTTCCCACCCCAAAGGCAGACCTGATAAAATTATCCTTTCTATTGAAGATATTAAGGAAAAGCCAAAAGAAATCGAGTCATTGCCGGTGAGAACAGTTCATTCTGAAACACCGTCTGAAGCTAAAGATATTGCAATCAAGCTGCTGAAAGCATCAGGGGTATCAGAAAAGGCTATTCATGCCGCGTTAAAGCTGATAAAAAAAGGAGGCTTGAGGGGGGCATCGGTTATTTCTGCGGAAAAAGCCGAACGCCTTGAACCTGACGAGCAACGGGGGGTCAGGGTATCACGTCTCGGCATTAATGCATCACCGTTCAGGTTGCTTTCTTCGAGACTTTCACAGCATGGGATTAATACCGATACAGTAAAAGAAGCCCTCATACTCGCTTCAAAGGTTCTATCTTATAAAGATATAATAGCTGAGTTATGTATATCTGACGACCCGAACTATACAACAGGGTATATTGCATCAAAGGAATTCGGATACATAAGGATACCTAATATCAAACTAAAGGGAAGCAAAACCGGTGGCAGGTCATTTTTTGTAAAAGAAGGGATAGCTGCCGGGAAATGTATAAGCTATCTTGAAAGGAAACCGGTAATGATCTATAAGGTTTCTCCATGCAGAGGCACAGTTTCAATTGATGAAATTATCAATAGTCCTTATAAGTAATCCTGCAGCCAAAAAGGCGTCCGACAGGAAAATAGCGATGGCATCGTATTACCTTCAGTCAAAAGAATGCAGAGTAGAGGTGCTCTTTACAGAGAAAAGGGGAGACGCTGAGAGTCTTGCTAAAGAAGCGATTAAGAAGTCTCCATCTTTGGTAATAGCAGCCGGTGGAGATGGAACAATTAATGAGGTAATAAACGGTATCACCGGGACAGAGATACCGCTGGCAATTCTGCCTCTCGGGACCACAAATGTGCTCGCAAAGGAACTCGGCATCCCGGAGACAGTGGAGGCCGCTATGAAAATAGCCATCACCCGCACTCCCCGGAGTATATCCCTGGGGAAAATAGTTTATACACATTACTCATCGCTCATCACCCGCTATTTTTGTTTAATGGCAGGCATTGGTTTTGACGGCGAGTCGGTTTTCAGGATAAGCGAGGCGGTCAAGAAAATGTCAGGCAAAGGCGCATATATTTTGAGTGGACTGAAAACCCTGTCTGGGTTCAATCCTGAGAAACTGACCTTCTCTATTAACGGTATGATGTATGCCGGATATTCAGCAATTATAGGAAATGCGGCAAAATACGGAGGACATTTTCGCGTTACCCCTGATGCAAGGCTGACAGATCCGTTTCTTTATGTCTGCCTGTTTAAAGGGAAAAAACGTCTGGATCTGATCAGGTATGTTTTAGGTATCGTGACCGGACGTCATCTTGCATTTCAGGATATAGAATATCTGAAGGCCGGGAGTATAGAAATACAGGGCAAAGCTCACATTCAGATAGACGGGGATTACCTTGGCATGACCCCGGCGAAGATAGACATTGTGCGTGATGCACTCAGACTGATTTTTTAATCAACCCTCCGCCTATAACTGTATCTCCATTGTAAAAAACAGCGCTCTGCCCGGGTGCAGGCGCCCATTGCGGTTCATCAAAGACAACGTGAACAACATCCCTTGCCCCCTGCTCTTTGCTCATTGCTCCTAAATGAATGGTTGCCGGCTGGTCTTGCATGGTAGAGCGAACTTTTACAGATGCCCTGAAATTTAATCCATCGTTATCATCCCTTACTAAGGGTGGGATGATAGGGACAATCCAGTTGATATCCTCAACAAAAATTTCCTGTTTCTGAGCAGCTTCACGAGGTCCGGCGTATATTGTGTTGCTTTGAGTATCGATATTTACCACATATAGAGGCTCTGGTGAAGCTATTCCCATGCCTTTTCTCTGGCCAATGGTATATCCACAGACTCCCTTATGGGTCCCTATGACCTTTCCGTTTAAATTAACGATCGGACCGGACATCCCCGCAACAGGAAACAGCTTATCAATAAATTTCAGGTAATTTCTGTCTTCAATGAAACATATCTCCTGACTTTCTGATCGCTCTGCTGACGGAAGACCAAGCCCCCGTGCTATTCCCCTGACTTCTTCCTTCTTGCAATATCCAAGTGGAAGGATCAGCCTCTTCAGTATATCCTGATCCAACATATGAAGGACATACGACTGATCCTTTTTTGAATCGATGCCTTTCCTGAGAAAATAAAAATCTGTGAAATTCTCAAATCCCCCCTTACCCCCCTTTACTAAAGGGGGGGCGGGGGGGATTACTGAAAATCTGCCTTGCTGCTGATTGCTTTCAATTCTCGCATAGTGTCCGGTTGCAATAAATCCCACGCCTCTTTTTCCCGCCTCCTTTAAGAGAGAAGGGAACTTGATAAACCGGTTGCACAAGACACATGGATTAGGAGTTAAGCCTGAAATATATGCCCTAACAAAAGGCTCTATAACTTTCTCCCTGAAATCACTCCTCACATCAATTATGCTGTGTGATATCCCTAAATGACGGGCTATGCCTGATACCTCGTCCATAGCTTTGTAAGAGCAGCACGCTGGAGCAGTTTCTCCTGTTTCATCCCACATAAGAAATGAGAGTCCTTCTACCTCATACCCTTTCTCTTTCAGCAGATATGCTGTAACAGAAGAGTCAACCCCTCCGCTCATTCCGACTATAACCTTGGGCATATTTACACTATAACAGATTGACCTCCTGCCCGTTATTCAATACAATATAAGCTGAAATTTCCAGCGGCTTCGATAATACTCAGAGACATAAGTCAGTCGCATTTTGTCATTCCGGCTTGTCCGGAATCTTTCCGTAAAAGAAGGATTCCCGACGTGCTTCGCTTGCGGGAATGACATGAAATTAATGTCGTTATGTATAGGAGCAAAACTATGAAAAATATCATACTTACCGGTTTTATGGGAACAGGCAAAACCGCGGTCGGAATGGAGCTTGAGCGCCTCCTTAATCTCAAATTGATTGATGTGGATACAGAAATAGAAAAGTCAGAGGAGATAACAATCAATGAAATATTCAAACAGTTCGGGGAGCCAAGGTTCAGGGAGATCGAAACAAAGATGATCAGAAAGCTTTCTTCTCACAAAAATGCCATAATCTCCACAGGGGGAGGCGCTGTTCTAAAGCATGAAAATATGGAGATCCTGAGACAGAACGGGGTTATTGTATGCCTTATAGCAACACCTGAGACTATCCTGAACAGGACAAGCAAGAGCAGTGACAGACCGTTGCTGAAGGTAGAAAACCCTTTTGCAAAGATTAACGAACTTTTGAATTTCAGAAGGCCTTTTTATGAAAAAGCGGATATAATGATCGATACAGAAAATAAAACTCCTCTGCAGATTGCAGAGGAGATCATCGAAAAAATCAGGATTCAAGGGGTCAAGGAGTAGAGTGATTGGAAAATAAACACTTGATCCCTCGAATCCTGGAATCCTCGAATCCTGAAAGTTACAAAGAAGGAAAACATGGAAAAGATAAGGGTTGATCTCGCTGAGAGGAGTTACAACATTTTTATAGGCACCAATAGCCTCGATGAAATTGGGGATAAACTCAAATTGTTTGAACTGAGCCCGAGGATTGCGATTGTCAGTAACCCTACTGTTTTTTCACTCTATGGGGAGCGGGTCTCGGATGCAGTCAAAAAGGCCGGCTTCGACTTGCTTACAGTAATGATCCCGGATGGTGAAGAGTATAAAAACCTTGATACCCTCAAGCACATATATGACGATCTGCTTAAATTCAAACTTGACAGGAAAGCCGCTCTCATCGCACTCGGAGGCGGGGTGGTCGGGGATATTACCGGGTTTGCTGCCTCCACGTATATGAGAGGAATCGCATATATCCAGGTACCGACAACTCTCCTCGCTCAGGTCGACAGTTCCGTTGGAGGCAAAACCGGGATAGACCATGAACTCGGGAAGAATATGATCGGAGCATTCTGGCAGCCGGGTCTTGCATGGATAGATGTGGAGACCCTCACAACCCTTCCTCAAAGACAATTATTGGCAGGGCTCGCTGAAGTTATTAAATATGGGGTGATTTATGATGAAAAATTATTCATCTACCTTGAGAACGAGAGAGATAAAATCATAAATCTTGACAGGGATGCACTGATTTACATCATTAAGCGTTCATGCGAAATAAAGGCAGAGGTTGTTTCAAAAGATGAGAGAGAAGCCGGATTAAGGGCAATATTGAATTACGGTCACACAATAGGCCATGCAATCGAGACTGTCACAAAATACAAGAGATTCCTTCACGGAGAGGCCATAGCAATCGGGATGAACCTCGAAGCCCGTCTTTCAACGATGCTTGATCTGATTGATAAAGATCAGGTCTTGAGGATAAAAGACCTTATTGAATCCTACGGTCTGCCGTCAGAAATGCCATCTGACCTCAATGCGAGCAGTATTTCCCTGTCCATGAAGCTTGACAAAAAGGCAGTCGCCGGCGAATTAACATTTATCCTTCCTGAAAAAATCGGCAAGGCAAAAATTCAAAAAGGGATAGCAGAAGAAACAATCAGAGAATGCCTGAAACTATAGCTTATCCCAGTATCAGATGCAGGATCTTGCATATAATCCACGCAAGTATAAGGCATGCCGGGAGTGTCAGAATCCAGGCAAGAACAATATTGCCACCTACTCCCCACCTGACTGCTGAAAACCTCTTTGATGCACCAACGCCCATTATTGTTGATGAGATTACGTGAGTGGTCGAAAGGGGAAGACCGATTCTTGATGCAACTTCAATAACAGTTGCAGCTGCTGTTTCTGCCGCAAACCCGTGAATCGGCCTGAGCTGTACGAGTTTCACGCCAAGGGTTTTGATAATTCTCCAACCTCCTAATGCTGTACCAAAGGCCATCGCTGTAGCGCAGAGTACAATTACCCATATCGGGACATGAAAATCCGGAAGTTGGTAATAACTGACGAGTGCCATCGTTATGATACCCATTGTTTTCTGGGCATCGTTGCTGCCATGGCTGAAGGCCATATACGCTGCTGACAAAATCTGAAGTCTCCCGAAGAGCTTACTGACCAGGGAAGGTGTTGATTTCCTGAAGAGCCACATAAGGAAATACATAAGCATAATACTGAGCATAAAGCCTATGAGAGGTGAGAATATAAGGCCCATAAGCACCTTATAAACACCCTTTGAAATAATGACCTCAAAACCGGAAGTGGCGATTGCTGCACCGACTATACCTGAAAGGATGGCATGGCTTGATGAGGTTGGAAGTCCGAAGTACCATGTGACAAGATCCCACACTATAGCAGCAATCAATGCAGAAATAATTGTAACCTGTGTTATAGAAACGGCCTGTACAAGCCCAACCCCGACTGTTTTTGCAACTGCGGTCCCTGAGAGTGCGCCGAGCATATTCAGACCGGCTGCCATTAGAACCGCAACTTTGGGAGTTAGAACTCTTGTGGATACTGATGTGGCTATTGCATTTGCGGTATCGTGAAACCCATTAATAAAATCGAATATGACTGCAAGAATTATGACACAGATGAGTAGAAAGAAAGACTCAGGCATTTTTGAGGACTATGGCTTCAAGTATGTTGGCAACATCCTCGCATTTATCCGATGCATTTTCAAGGTGTTCGTAGATCTCTTTCCATTTAATGATGAGGATAGGATCCTGTACTTCATCAAATAAACTTCCGAGAGCATCTCTGAACCCCCTGTCTATCCTGTTTTCGAGTTTATTGATCTCGATGCAATATTCCTGGATATGGGGGTAATTCTTTTCTTTCAGCTTCTTTATTGCCTTTTCAACAAATTCCACAGTTGTAAGAAGATCTTTTGCCATCGTGATTGCCCACTTTGTAGATTCTGTTAGTTTGAATACGGTAAGTCTGTCAGCAGCGCCCCAGATAAGGTCCACGATGTCATCCAATGATGATGCAAGGGCGTGGATATCTTCCCTGTCTATGGGGGTAACAAAAGTCTTATTGAGTTTTCTCATAATATCATGGGTAAAAACATCCCCTTCCTGCTCCAGTTCGTGCACTTCTCTTGCCCAGGCATCCAGATTAGTGAAGTGTTCCATGATACCGACCATTAATGTGGCAGCATGGGTCGCATTTGCCGCAGCTTTCTCGAAAATCGCAAAAAAATCTGTCTCTTTTGGGAAAATTTTCATTATTTACCTCTCAGGAGTAGAATTAGCATATAAAAAAATGCTTTTAATGTCAATGAACGATTCTTCTTTGTTGCATTCGAGCTAAAAATAATGATATAAGTATTCTGTGGATACCCCGAAACACATTCTTGTAGTTGATGACGAGGCCGATCTTGTTGAGCTTGTATCATATAATCTGAAAAAGGAAGGCTTCGCAGTTGATACTGCTTCTGATGGTGAAACTGCCCTTTCAAAGGTCAAAAAAGGCAAGTATGACCTTATAATCCTCGACCTTATGCTCCCAGGCATACAGGGCATTGAACTCTGCAGGACCTTGAGGGCCGGTATGAAAACATCCGGCATACCCATCATCATGCTCACCGCAAGGAGTGAAGAGGTGGACAAGATACTCGGACTGGAAATGGGAGCTGATGATTACATGACAAAACCGTTCAGTCCAAGGGAGCTTGCAGCAAGGGTTAAGGCTGTTCTGAGAAGATTTACAGAAAAGCCGGTCATAGAAAAAATCATGAAGATTGGAGATATCGAAATAGACAGGGAAAGATATACTGTCACTATCAGGGGAAAGTCTGTTAAGCTGAGCGCTACTGAATTCAAGCTCCTTCTTTTTCTTGCAGAAAGGAGAGGCAAGGTGTTCAGCAGAGACCAGCTCCTTGATGCTGTTTGGCGGGATGAGGCATTTGTTGAACCAAGGACAGTAGACGTACATGTCCGGAGGTTAAGGGCCAATATCGAAGCAGATCCTGCAGAACCCAGGTATATCAAGACCATGCGCGGCATTGGCTATCTGTTCAATGAAGAGAAATGAAACCTCTTCTCTTCAGAAGAATCCTGATTTCATATCTGCTTATAACCCCGCTGCTACTTCTTTCCCTTGAACTCTACCTCTCAAGTTCCATAAAAGATAATTATATCTCAAACCTCAGGGCAAGTCTTATGACCCAGGCGCTTTTGATTGCTGACCAGATACCATCTTCCTTCACACATAACCTGGACGATTTCTGTAAAAGTGTTAAAGAAAAATCAGGCGCAAGGGTTACTATCATTGACAGCTCCGGACGGGTACTGGGAGATTCGGATGAACCTTCGGAAAAAATGGAAAATCATTCGGACAGACCCGAGATTCAGGATGCAGCGGTGAGTGATGCGGGAAGTTCTATACGCTACAGCAAAACACTGCGGAAGGACCTTTTTTATCTCGCGATATCAATAAACAGTGATCCGGATAAAAGATTCCTGAGACTGTCAATGCCTCTTTACGATGTTCAGAAAGCAATGAATACGATAAGGATAAGGATCATTATTGCATCTCTTGCAGTCACATTTATTGTCATTCTTTTTGGACTTATACAGACAAGAAGGGTTGCAAAATCGATTGAAGATATCACAGACTTCTCAAAAGAAGTCGCTGCAGGACATTTCAAAAAGAGACTGTTTCTGAAAGAAAAAGATGAGCTTGGAGAACTCGGCAAGAATATCAGCAATATGGCCAGGGACCTCAGTGCGCGGCTCATTCAGACTGAAGAAGAAAAAGGCAAGGTTGAAGCTATTCTCAGGAATATGTCTGATGGTCTGATTCTGACAGATACGAAAGGAACGATACTATTGATCAATGCAGCTGTCAGAAACCTTTTCTCTATCCAATCTGATATTACAGGTAAAACACTGACAGAGGCTCTGAGGAACGCAGACTTAATGGAGCTGATTGAGAGCGTTGTTGAAAAAAAGGAAAAAGTATCACGTGAGATTGGGATCACCAGACCCGGAGATCTTTATATCCTGGCAACTGCAACCCCATTTTATTCTCCTAAACCTGAAAACGAACTCTCAGGCGTTGTTTTACTCTTCCATGACATTACAAGACTCAGGAAACTTGAAGAGATGAGGAAGGATTTTGTTGCAAATGTTTCCCATGAGATAAAGACCCCTATTACAGCAATAAAGGGTTTTGCAGAGACCCTTATTGAAGGCGCCCTTAATGACAGGGATAATGCCCTTAAATTTCTCGGGACGATCAGGAACCATAGCGAACGTCTCAACTCACTTGTAAATGATCTTTTGACTCTATCAAGCATAGAACTTGGAGATATATTAATAACAAAGAAAACTTTCAATCTTAACGAGATCATAGACACTGTATTTGCTACATTGCAGGAAAAAGCTCAGGGCAAGGGACTGTATCTCAGGAAAGAGGTAACACCCGAAATCATGGAGATCGATGCAGACAGGGACCGTCTGATTCAGATACTCATCAACCTTGTCGATAACGGAATCAAGTTTACCGATACAGGAGGAATAACGATAAAAGTTACAAGTGAAAAGTTACAGGTTGAAGGTAAAGGAAAGGATTTTATTGCAATCTCTGTCGCAGATACAGGGGCAGGGATTCCCAAAAAACATCTTTCCCGTATCGGTGAACGGTTTTACAGGGTTGACAGCGCCCGTTCAAGGGAGCTTGGCGGCACAGGACTCGGTCTTGCAATAGTGAAGCACCTCGTGAAAGCACACGGCTGGGAGATGCGGATTGAAAGCGAAGAGGGAAAAGGTACCACGGTCCATCTCATCTGTCCTTTTTATTGAATCTTTCTCCCGCAACATCTTGAGCACTAATTATCTCAGCACACACTGCAAGCCTGCTTTCCTGCGGTTTCAGAAATATTTTACCTTCCCACAGAAGCAAACGCCCTCTATCATCCCGATGATGCTGCAGAGTACAATTGGAAATTGTTATAATAACAAAATAGCCCAGGGTGTCTGCAAGAATAAAGACCCTGATGATGAGGACCCTACGAAATATCGTTTAGGGATTATGTTGAACCGAAATTATTTTAATCAGAAATGTTCTTGTATCTTTTGAATAATCTTTTTCTTTTAGGCATATTTCAACCATAAAGGTATGGTCGCTGTTCTTATTCGCTCGACATAAAATTGTCCTTTATCCCACTACTCCATCCACGTGTGGCCCATTATTTGGAAATGCTCTCTTTTTTCTCGTTTCTGTTCGTACATTAATTTATCTGCCTGTTCAAGCAGTTCATCAATAGAACAAGGACGTTCTGGATTGTAGTATGCTATTCCCAGACTCATTGATAGCTTGTAATGGTGTTTCCGTTCTTCATTGAATATATCGATGCTTTTTTGTAGACGAGTAATGATTATGTCGGCATAGTCCCCATGAATTCCAACAGGGATAACCACAAACTCATCACCGCCAATGCGGGCAATAATATCGGACTCTCGAAAAGTTTTTTTAAGGATATTGGCTGTCTCGATTAAAGCCATATCTCCTTCTTTATGACCAAATGCATCATTAATATCCTTTAAATTATCCACGTCTGCATAAAGCATGCATATTCCTATCTTCATTCGCCTTGATAATTTCAATTGCTGTTCAGCTAACGTAAAGAATCCCCGTCGGTTATACATACCGGTAAGTTCATCAGTATGTGACAAAGCGTAGAGTTTTTCCTCAATATTCTTCAACTCAGTAATGTCTTTTGAAACAACAGTCAAACCCATAATTATTCCATCCGGTCTTTTTATAGGACTTAGCGTTCGAATGAAATATTTACCATCCCTTTGACTTCTATATTTATGTTGAATGGATTCTCCTGTCTCAAATACCTTATCTACTTTTTCAATAAATTCTTTTGTTTCTTCCGGCGAATGAAAGTCGCTGTATGTTGCACCCTCAAATTGGTTTTCTGACAAACCCAACTTTGATATATGTTTTTTGTTCATATATATATACTTATAATTCTTATCTATTACATATATGGAATCTTCAGTAGATTCAACTAAAGATCTGTACTTCTCTTCACTATTTTTCAACAACTCTATAATCGTCTTATGTTCAGTAATGTACAAGCATAAAGGTCTGCATATGAAAAAATAAATTATGGGAAATGTTATAACAGTTAGCAATGATGCTTCGACAAAAACATTTTCGGGTACGGATACAGTTGGGAAAATTGATAAAATCAACATACTAATAGCATATGCTAAATATATTAAAACCAATGTAAATATCAGGAGATATGCATGATTAGTAAAATCTCTTGTAACATTTTGGAATAATTGTCTTTTCATATGGGATGCGCTAATCTTTCTCTCAAAATTATATATCTGCTCTGAGTTGGTATCACACTTATTAATAAGCTATTGCTAACTTTCAAGAAGTTATCATAATTCATTTATCCTGTCAATACAAATTCTTTGGAGTTTCCTGAGTTTTCCCTGCAAGAACCAGCTAACCGATTGGAGTAGAAAGAAAAACGAATATTAAGCAACTGGCGCGGTGTGTTTTTTCATGAGAGGAAGATTCCTGAGTTTCAGATGCTCTATTATAGGGAAAGCCTTATCTGTGGCTAAGATGGAGGAACTATGAGCGAAAACTCTAAGACAGTGGCCAATCTAAAGGGCCAACTCTCGAAATTCTCAGGAATCATCTCAAAGAGCTTTAAGAGGCCCAAGCAGAAACTTATCAAGGAAATGCTGTACGGGATACAGGCAGCAAAAGACGTGAAATTAAGCAACATAGCGAGAACCCTGAAGGAGGAACAGGCACTGATAAAGACTGAAGATTGCCTGTCTCGTAATCTTGACGACGAGGATTTCACGGAGGCGACCGAGGGGTTATCTACAAGTACTACTTTACAAGAGATATGCCTCAACGGTTTGTGATTCGTCTGAAGGAACGAGACCTCATTCACAAAGGGAAGCGCAAACACTGTCTTGATATGGCCGTGACCTTGCCGATGCCTCATGAAAGTATCCTGATCGTTTATGATGACGGCAGGGAAAAGAGACGGGCTGTTCGGTACAACGCTATGGCGGTAAAACTGCCCGACTATGACTATCCCCTTCACCTGGTTGTGGTGAAAGGCTTTGGGATTAAGCCGATGATGCTGTTAACGAACTGTGCTGTTACTATCCGGAAGAAGGAAAGCATGTGGAAGATTGTTGAATACTATCTGACCCGGTGGAAGTGTGATGAGTCGTACCGATACATCAAACAGTGCTATAACCTTGAGGATATACGAGTAAGAAGCTATATCAGCATACGAAATATCGTCGTACTAGTCTTTGCCGTATCGTATTTTGCGGCAGTGTATCTTGGACAGAATATAAAACTCAAGCTGCTGGTAGAGAGGGTCTTTCTGGTGTCAAAACGGTTCTTTGGCGTACCGAGTTTTTTCAATTACGCTATAGCCGATGGTATTTACAATCTCCTGTCCCCTGACAAGACAGCATTGCGGGGATTATCGGCCGCTGGTATAGATGATTTCCAGCTCCTCTTTGAGTTCGGTTAAAAACTCAGGAAACTCCAGTAATTCTTGAGGTGAAAACCGCTGTTCTTCGCCCAGCTCAAAATAGCTAATAAAAATCGTGACTCATCGTGCTAAATACATCATAGGTGCTGACATTAAATTTCGCTGGTCGCTCTCACCTTTTAAGCGAATTCTATCCTGTTTCTGCCCTTGGTTTTTGCTTCATACATTGAAAGGTCTGCAGCGTGGATGAACTTTTCAGCACTGTCTATTGCAGAGGCAGGTATAGAGGCAATCCCTATGCTTACGGTAATCTGCCCGGGAAAGGCGGAAAATGTATTACCCGAAATTGCAGTCAGTATTCTTGTGGCAGGAGAAAGTGAATTTTCCTTTGCTGTATTAGGAAGCAATACGATAAACTCTTCGCCTCCCCATCGTGCAGGAGTGTCTATCTTTCGAACACTGTTTTTTATTATATCTGCTATTTCTTTGAGACAGATGTCCCCTACATGATGACCATACTCATCGTTGATATTTTTAAAGTTGTCTACGTCTATCATCAGGCAGGATGTCGGGAAATTGTATCTTAATGTCTTTTGAAATTCCCTCTCTATAATAGTGTCAAAATATCTTCTGTTATACATTTCTGTTAATGAATCTGTGGTTGCAAGTATTTCAACCCTTGATAATACTTCCACCAGCTGTTGATTCATTTTTTTCAATTCGTCACGTAATCCCTTGGTTCTCAGGTTTGCATATATTCTTGCAAGAAGTTCGTTTTCACTGAATGGTTTAGCAAGATAGTCGTCAGCGCCTGCATCCAAACCGGCGACTTTTTCTTCTGAGGAACTTCTAATAGTCAGAGCGATAATAGGGATGGCCTTGGTATCGTCGAGATGTTTCAGGAACCTGCATACCTCGTTGCCGTCCATGTCAGGCAGAATAAAGTCAAGCAGTATAAGCTCCACAGGTTGAGTTTTTGCAATCTTTATCGCAGATTTGCCATTATCAGTCCATATAACCTCAAATCCCTTGGACTCCAAATAATCCTTTGTAACTTCAGCCTGAAGTTTATCGTCTTCAACGAAAAGAATTTTTGCCATTTTGGTTTAGATTATCCTTGCTCTTGTTCCAAAATATTTTATTACATTCATAGGTACATTAATAACAAGTATAGCATAACATGTTTTAAAATCGAACATATGTTATCAGTGTCAAGGCAAAATGAAAATGTCCGGTTTTCGGCAACCGGTTCCTTCTAATGCACCACATGGCAAGACCGATGAGGATAGAGTATGAAGGAGCGGCATATCACATCATATCGAGGGGCAACAGAGGGGACCATATCTTTGGGGAAGATCAGGGCAAAGAATACTTCATCAAAACGCTTCAAAACGCGGTAGAGAAATACAAGATAGACCTTTATGCTTACTGCATCATGGGAAACCATTACCATCTGCTTCTGACAGCGCCAGAGGGAGAACTTGCAAAAGCAATGCAGCCTATGGAAGTTTTCTCAGACGGCAAAAGGGATGGATTGGGCATGTATTTGCAGGGAGATACAAATCATTATGTGTAGAGAAGGAGGGATACCTTCTTGAGCTGAGCAGGTACATACATCTGAATCCGGTGAGGGCAGGGCTTGCTGAGAAGGCGGAGGGATATAAGTGGAGTAGCTACGGATACTACATTGGAGAGAAAGAAGGACCTGGCTGGCTGAATACGGACTGGCTTTTAGCGGAATACGGTCAAAAGGGGAAAGCAGCCTGGAAGAAATATAAAGGATTTGTGGAGGCGGCGATAGAGAATCCCTCAAAATATCCCAAAGAGGATATCATAGGGCAGGCGATCTTAGGGAGCAGGGAATTCACCAAGAAGGTCATTAAAGGGATAAAGAACGGCAGGAAATCTGACGAGATAACGGCAAAGAGAAGATACGAAGGCAGGATAGACCTTGAAGAGATGAGAGACACCATATGTAGATATTACAAAGTAAAGGAGATTAGAAATATAGACATATCTGAAGAACGACGTGGAAGGCTGATGTTCATATTCTTAACAAAGAAGGAGACCTCTGCATTCAATAGAGAGATAGCAGAGATGGCAGGGGGGCTGAGTCCCTCGGCTGTGACGCATCAATATAAAAGGATATTGAGACGACTTAGGGAAGACAGTAGATTCTCGAAGGGATGGGAAAAAGAATCAAAGTCAATAATGTCAATGATCAACAGCCTGTTGAAAAAGTCTTTTTCCTGTCATTGCGAGCGAAGCGCGGCAATCTCGCCTTTAATAAAATCAATAGGTTAGAGATTGCTTCGTCGCAGAAACTGCTCCTCGCAATGACATGCGAC
>JBAQLU010000096.1:0-1506 GCA_049302065.1 Thermodesulfovibrionales bacterium | reverse complement strand
GGCCGGAAGAGGGACGCGGCGCGGAAGCGTCCTTTGAGCTCGCGGACAACGTCACCGGAATATGCGGAATCTGTCATCGTATCTCTTTCACTTATACAGGGACGATCTCGATGGCGGCGTCCGCCCCACGAACCATGCCCGGTTTTTCTTTGGCCGTTACGGGTTCTTGATCTCTTCTCCCGTCATCGGGTCGGTCAGATTGATCCTGTGGACTTTGCCCAACTTGTCGAGCGAGCCGGGCCACTTGTCGCCGCCCTTGTTACAGGGCTCGAAGTCGCCGACGATCATGATGCCTGCCTTGTCCGGATAGATGTATTTCGTCGCGACTTCCTGGACGCGGGCCTTAGTGACGGCCTGGATCTTCGACCGGTACGTTTTGTAGTAGTCCATGGGCTTGCCGGTCATCTCCAGGTTGGCGAAGCTCGACATCGTCGCTTGCGCGGATTGGAAGGTGTCGGCGAAGCTCTCCAGGTAGTAGTTGATGGCCGTCTCCATCTCGGCGTCGCTTACCGGTTCCGTCCGGATGCGGTTGAACTCGTTCAGGATGAGCGAAATGGCGTAGCCGACGGTCGACGACTTCGTCTGGACGTAACCCGCGAACGTGCCCGGGAAGCCCCAGCGGGTGGTGAACCGGCTGCCCTGGTTGTAGGACAGGCCCTCGTCGGAGCGGACCTTGGTCGTGATCCGCGAGGTGAAACTGCCGCCCCCGAGGATGAAGTTCATGACTTGGACGGCGTAGAAGTCCGGGTTCGTGTCCTCGACGCCGAGATGGCCGAGGTTGATGTAGCCCTGGTTGATGGCCTTCTGGATGAAGTAGACTCCCGGCTCGGGGGCCGGGAAAGACGACGGGAGGGCGGGAAAGACGACGGGTTTGCCCTTCCATCCTGCAACGAGCTTGTTGACCTTGGCCTTGAGGTCGGCCTTGGCGAAGTCCCCGGAAACGGCCAGAATGACGTTCTTGGGCGAGAAGTATTTCGCATGGAAGGCCTTCAGGTCGGCCGCCGTGATGCCCTCATAAGTCGCCTTGGTCGGCCGCCAGGTCAGGGCGTTGTCGCCGTAGAGGAGCTTTTCGTATTCCCGGCTGAGAACGCCGCTCGGCTGGTCGTTCGCCTGGCGGAGCTGTTCGACGAAGCGGGCCCTGGCCAGCTTCAATGGCTCTTCGCGGAACTCCGGATTCATGAGGACATCGAAGAAGACGGCCAGACCCTCGTCGAGGTCCTTGCTCAGGACCGACAGGGTCACCGTCGAGGTCCTCTCTCCGACGTTGAAATTCAGGCTGCCGCCGAGGAAGTCGATACGCTCCTCGATGGCCGTGCCTTCGCGGGTTTTGGTCCCGCCTTTGATGAGCTGGTCGCCGAGGACGTTGTCCAAGCCGACTTTTTCCTTCGGCGCGTAGAGGCCGCCGCAGTTGACGATGGCGGTGATGTTGAAAAGGGGCAGGCCGCGGTCTTCCTGGACGTAGGCGCGGAGGCCGCCCGCGTATTCGACGCGGAAGGCCTTAGGATC
>JBAQLU010000095.1:0-1591 GCA_049302065.1 Thermodesulfovibrionales bacterium | reverse complement strand
GCAGCCGCCAAAGCACAGGGGGAGGTAAACACAATCCAGACATTTGGTATTTTTCCAAAGGTCCGGCTTATATGTATGCGGCGCAACTGGTTCCTCTTCTTTCACGTTTCCTATAATGTAGTCTTTATGGCAGATGAAGCCCGGGCATTTATAGATTGCCCCGTCGTAATTAACAACGTATTCTTTTTCAAAAAGGATCATGCATGGAGCGGGCTTTATCTGAGGGGTCGAAAAGCCGCGCTTAAATATCTCTTCCCGGAGAAAGACGCTGGCCTCGCTCAACCATGGTTCACTGGTCGATCTGCATCCCTTGCCGAAATCGGATATCACATTCTTCCCTTCGGTTTCAGCAATGGGATCGAACTTGACAGCAAGGAGTTCCTTTGGATCAATTCCATATTCAAGCAAGTAATCGAGGAGTTCTGGAAACCGGCGATAGTTGTCCTGACTGAAGTTGCCGCCGATTTGAACCTGTATCTTCCTGTAAGCCTCCATTAAATTTTCGAATATGGTATGGAAGGAACCGGCGCCGTTTATGCGAGGGCGTTGCAGGTCATGGATATCACGGGGCCCGTCGATGGTCACTTTCAGCGATTTTAGGCCGAGCGGGATCAAACTGTCGATAACCGTCGGGCTCAGGAGAGTACCGTTCGTGATGAGGGAAAATTGATATTGGATCCCTCTTCTTTCAGCTATATTTAACATCTTCTCCGAGATATCTTTAATTAATGAGATGCTGAGAAGGGGTTCCCCGCCATAAAAATCGATACTGAGCTTCTCGTTCCCGTCCAGCCTTTTCGAAAGGAAGGTTATAAGATTATCTGCTGTCTCCTTCGACATGTGCGTTTCGGCATTCTTTCTGTTACCCTCGTAGCAGTAAATGCATTTCAGATTGCACGTGAGGTTCATTACCGCAATAACGTTCAGGGTCTTTTTCTTTTGATTCCACTGATCAAAAAGATTCAGGATGTCCTGCTTCTCATTATCGATATCATTTACGAGAACACCCATTTCAATAAGGTTCTTTTTCTCTTCCGCAGTTAACTTCCCGCTTCGTAAACGCTCAGGGAAGTCTTCCTGAATGAGCGCAGTTGCACCGGTAAGCGTAGAATAGAGAATACTGCCGCCCTCAGAGAACGGGAAGATTTTTACAAATGAGGATACTTCTGGCATTAACAAGGTTTCCTTTCGGAGAGATCGAACCCGGCAGGCTATAGCACTGCCGGGTTCTTCTGTCTCAGTTTAGCGTCTCAGGGGAAGGAGCGACCCCATACAGCAGCCCAGCGGCCCAACAATTGCTGTGGGGTGAGTTCCCTTTCGGATAATCTTCATAATACCTCCTCTTACCGCAATTTTGATTCCTGCTTCCAACGGAAGCTTAAAGAAAGGCGATTCTGAGACCGCCTTCAAGCCACCTTCCAGGGTTTTGATATATAATTTCAAGAGCTTGTTCTGTGCCCAAAATATTGGTAGCGTAGAAAAAGAGAGACCTGGGCAATAAAAGCGATTGCCCTCCATTTTATGGTAATAATAGTTTTGGCAAACTAAACCATAAAAAAAGGAGGGCAATATGGGGATACCCCCACAGGGA
>JBAQLU010000094.1:0-2152 GCA_049302065.1 Thermodesulfovibrionales bacterium | reverse complement strand
CCCATGATGCATTAGGGGACTTGACACCGGCTGAATACATGGAGCAAAATGCTGGGAACTCTATTTTACAACTGTCTACCTAATGGGGAAGCTTACGAGGGGACGGTTCTATTTATTATTCCCATTTTCTTGTTTGCATCTTTTTCATTTAATTAGAACCGTCCCCATTTCCGTTCTTTGAGCTGAAAAAAGGGCTTGAAATGTTCTGGAAGGGAAAGATTGAATTGTTTAAGACGAGTTAACGCCCACAATCACCGAGAGGCAGAGGCTGTTTCCTGCCGATTCGGTGTATTGATTTGTTAGGCATTTTCTTTATTCTTCCTCATTAGCATCTGTCCCTCTTTTTATTTTTCCATGATGAATCAAATAAATCCTTGACTATTGAGGCGGAGAAAAGCCTCAAGAAAATCGCCTCGCTTCAGGCTTCTGATATGTTGGAGTTGATCAGATGGAATATTGTTGACATACAACTGGAGACCTTTTTGAGTAAGCAGTTTAGGGTTGTGAAAACAGAAATTAGCGAGGAAAGCTGAATGTTTTATATTAAGCTGAATACTGAGGTGCAACAACCCACGAATTGCGGTGAGTATAAATATTTCTGTGCCAATGGGGTCAAATTCAATTATGCCAGCTGGGTCAGGATCATTGTTCGCATGCTTGAAAAAATTGTAATGCTTGTTCAAATACTTTTTTGCAAGTCCACGATATTCGTCCTTGATAACTATGCTGTCAAAGAGAAGTTCTGCACCTTTCCGGTGTTGATTTATATCATGGATGACCTGATGAGCGGCGCAGGCGAGCGTATGAATAGCAATAGGGTCACCTTCCTGAAAATAAAGGTCAATTGCTTGATCGAGTTGTCGGCATGCAGCTTCTATTTTCGTAATTGTTTCTTTCATATTTTATTTACACACAACGATGAGGCTGACCAGTGCGGGAAATGCGCTGGAATGAAAAAACAAACGGCTTCACCCGCGTCCGGGTCAAGCCGTTTGTTATAGTAGGCGGTATCATGTATTTAATATGGTTCATTAGAATTATTTTATTTGGTTTGCTCTGTTCCTTGATTTGGTTGTTGCTTCAGCTTTATGGAGATCTTAGGGACTTCAAAGAAGACAGTGAAAAGCAAAACAGCCGTAAGTATAGCGATAACCCAAGTAAGAAAAAGAATTCGTCCAGTGAGTTTTTCAGTTTTTTTCGCAGATTTTTCAGCTTCTTCCGCAAGCAAGACAAGAAGTCTGGAAGTTTGGACTGAGAGGTAGGTTTGGACATCGGAATTGTTAAGAGGATTTTTGGGACTCCGTTTCTTCATGTCTTCAATGATGGCATGAATTTCTGGATTCATATTATGTCCTTTGTAATTTTAATTTTTAGCTGTAACGAAAAAAATCACTGGTGATTATCAGCCATCCAGTGAAGCTCTTTGTTAAGTACCCTTTTGTTATTGTGCCTTATTTTGAACTCTGGACGTTTCCAATTAATAAGACTTTATAAACACCATTTTCATCATAACCAAACTCAACAAATTCAAATCCTGGCAATAAAACGCCTTTTGATTTACTCTCAACATAATCCAATAGTAATTCGAAGTTATTAACAATAGTTGAGGATTCTATTTTAACGCCTGCCCTCTCGATAGCTTTAATTTTTGCATCTATCATGGCCCGTTGAGAATCTAACTTGATATTTTTATCTGTTGTCTTAGGGCTGTAGCCAATTACTTTTACTGGAATAACTTGCGTCTTTTCATATGACGCACTTTCTGCTAGGTTTTTCGGATGCTTATCTTTTGAGACAGATAGGACATTAATTGCAACGGCATAACAAGTAACGGAATTCCAACAATTCTTGGATAGATTAGTGCCTTCTCGACTTTCACAAAGCAAGCTAGTTATAGCATTACCTCCCATAGTAGATGCTTTATATCTAAGCTGATCCAGTGCATTTTCGCGACTTGCAGGAGGATCCCAGAGCTTATTCATGCATGATGTGGCTTCTACAGGCCCAACCGTAAGCTTCCCCATTAGGTAGACAGTTGTAAAATAGAGTTCCCAGCATTTTGCTCCATGTATTCAGCCGGTGTCAAGTCCCCTAATGCATCATGGGGACGGTGCTCGTTGTAGTCGATCATCCACCAGTATGTTGTTTCACG
>JBAQLU010000093.1:0-11099 GCA_049302065.1 Thermodesulfovibrionales bacterium | reverse complement strand
TGCGAGCGAAGCGCGGCAATCTCGCCTTTAATAAAATCAATAGGTTAGAGATTGCTTCGTCGCAGAAACTGCTCCTCGCAATGACATGCGACGGGTTTTTCAACAGCCTGTCAAGGGCAGACCCCAAGGGATTTTATACTTGCAAATGTCAATAATCAAGTCTGACCCTGAAATACCTGAAATACCTGACGAAATACCTGAAATACCTGAACTGAAATACTTGACACCAAGAGCCATAAATAAAATTTCTCTAATGCTATAATGAAAAGAGACTTTCTTTAAGGAGATCATGATGACCACAAAGACACTATCAATGCCGGAAGATGTTGTTGTCAATATGTTGAAGACATTGCCGAAAAAAGATCTTATCAATATTTTCTGGAAGACCCTTGCAGAAAGTGATGTTTCCCCCCTTACAGAAGGCGAAAAGGAAGATATTAAACAGGCAAGAAAGGAGTTCAAGAGGGGAGAAACGCGGCAGTGGGAAAATATTCGATAGAGTTTTCTAAAAAAGCTGCTAAAAGCTATGCACGATTGCCTGAGGACTATAAAACATTGGTCGACTTGGCGCTATATAAACTCTCAGAAGGACTTCCCGTCGACATAAAACCAATTCTTGGAGAAAAAGATATCTATAGGATAAGGGTAGGAAGGTATAGGATTCTCTTCACTATCATTGATAATGTTGTGCTTATTTCGAGCATCGGTCCACGAGGGGACATATATAAATAACAATTACTTCAGCTTGTCGGCTTGCCAGCTTGTAGGCTTGCTCACTTGCCGGTTTGAATTGCAATAAACAAGTCTGACCCCGTTTTACAAGATATGTCTGAAACAGTAATTAAAGTCGAAAACCTCGGCAAAAAGTATCTGATCCGTCATGAAAAACGTGAACGCTATACCGCTCTGCGTGATGTTATGGCTATAGGGGTTAAGCGAATGTTCAATCGTGGAATTGTTCAACCGTTTAAGCGCCTCACTTCTAATTCAACAAATCAACAGTTCAACGATTTAACATCTGCCAGCTTATCCAATTCAACATTTCAACAATCTTCCAGTTCAACAACCGAGGAATTCTGGGCACTTAAAGACATCAATTTCGAGGTTAAGAGAGGTGAGCGCGTTGGAATCATCGGCCGCAATGGTGCGGGGAAGACTACACTTTTAAAGCTTTTGAGCAGGATTACCGAACCGACTACCGGGCGGATTACCCTCAAAGGACGGGTTGCAAGTCTTCTTGAAGTAGGAACAGGTTTCCATCCTGAATTGACTGGGAGAGAGAATATTTTTCTCAACGGTGCAATCCTCGGAATGAGCAAGGCTGAGATCAAAAAGAAGTTCGATGAAATCGTTGATTTCGCTGAAATAGAGAAATTTCTTGATACGCCGGTGAAAAGATATTCTTCCGGCATGTATGTTCGGTTGGCGTTTGCAGTAGCCGCTCATTTGGAACCAGAAATACTCATTGTCGATGAAGTGCTTGCGGTCGGTGATGCGCAGTTCCAGAAAAAATGTTTGGGAAAGATGGGAGAAGTTAGTAAAGAAGGACGTACAATTTTATTCGTGAGCCATAATATGAGTGCAATACAGTCATTATGCGAGAGAAGTTTGATTTTAAATAAAGGTTGTTTATCAATTGACGGACCAACAGATTTGGCTGTGCAGCATTATCTTAAAGATCCTTCTATTTCATATTCTTTTAATAGAATGTATAAAGAAAACAAAGAGCTATTCATTACAGCAGGTAGATTAATAAACTCTAATAATCAAACAACAAATGGGTTTATTCAGGTAGAGGTTCAGATACATAGTAAATATCGAAAAGAAATCAGTCTTGATGTTCGATTGAAAGATGAGTTAGGTAATCCAGTTGGCTATTCATCCTTGGGAACATTAGATTCAAATGAACGATTATTTCTTTCTGAGGGTAATCAGGTTGTATCATTTACACTTTTTGTGAATCAGCTTGCTGTAGGCAAATACTTGCTTAGTTTAGATTTGAATGTTCCGTATGTGCAAGTGTATGATCGGGCAGAAAATTGTCTTTCATTCGAAGTAACTCGTCCACCATCACCGGAAAAGTCACTTGTGCTACAACAGTCTTGGAGATATGGATGTTACGAGTTCCCTTTAAAGTTTCTTTATCACAACAAAAATGATAAGCTTTATGAAAGATAGCATTGAAAAATATATAAATAAAATAACCGGCAAATTTGGTTATGTTTTTATTAGATATAATGAACCAGAGTTCAACTTCCATTCAAATCATTATCTGCGTCATAATGCGCGTAGATTAGAACACCTTGCAAGCTTAAGAGTGTCAGTAGCAGGGATGACTGTCCTTGAGATAGGAGCGGGGATAGGTGATCATTCACACTACTACATAGATAGAGGGTGCCAATTAACTATAACAGAAGTTCGAGATGAAAACCTAAAATACCTAAGAAAAAGATATCCCGGAGAGAATATCCAGTACTTGAATATGGGAAAGCCAACTCTCCTCGATGGTTCTCCATTTGATGTACTTCATTGTTATGGTTTATTGTATCACCTGAGTGATCCTGAATTAGCACTGGAGTTTCTGAGCAGGAGTTGCCAAAAATTATTGTTTCTCGAAACATGTGTTTCCTTCGATAGCACTAAAGAGATTAACTTAGTATCCGAGCATGCTGTTAATCCTACTCAAGCAAATTCAGGTACAGGGTGTCGCCCCTCGAGAGCTTGGCTATTTGAAAAATTGCGATCCTTATTTGAATATGTATATCTTCCAATAACACAACCTAATCATGAAGAATTCCCTTTGGATTGGACTGCGCCAGAAAAACATAATGTGTCTCTTAGTAGAGCGATATTTATAGCTTCGCGTAAGAAAATAGAAAATGACTTATTAACCTCATCATTTATAAATAAACAAATTCGGCATGATTAGTATATATTGCAAAATGCAATATAATGAGAAATTGCTTGTATGCTAAAACTAAAAAGAAAGTTTAGGAAATGGCTCTATGGCAAATGTCCCGGAATTAGGGGTGCTTTCCCATATTATGGGACAACGGTCTATTTCCCGAAGAACTCTGTCATATTCAATATGGCCTGTGATCAGGGGACATATGAGCATGAAATTGTCAGATTGCTTCTGACTCTTGTTAAGCCCAATACATATTTTTTTGATGTCGGAGCTAATATCGGGCTCATTTCGGTCCCTATCCTTTTTCACATTGAGTCAAGTCAGGTTGTGTCATTTGAACCTTCTCCAAATGCCTTGCCATTTCTAATGCATACATTCGAAGAAAGCAAGTTTCGGAATCGTTGGAAGGTTATTGGCAAAGCTGCTAATGACCAGGTAGGTGAAGTAAAATTTACCATTGCATCTGTAGCATTAGGCGCTTATGACGGTATTCACGACACAATGCGGGCTGGAAGTGTTCGTACAATTAATGTACCTGCAACAACGTTAGATCTGGAGTGGGAACAAATAAGTTGCCCAAATGTATCTGCGATAAAAATTGATGTTGAAGGTGCTGAGCTATTAGTTCTCAAAGGAGCACAAAATTGTATTGAAAACTGTCAACCTTATATTTTACTTGAGTGGAATGCTTTTAATTTTGCTCCATACCATTCCCAGTCGAAAGATTTATTGTCTTTTGCTAAAGATATAAATTATAAATTATTCAGTGCCCCGCATTTGATACCGATTGATGATGAAACAACCCTTGCTGTTCAAATGCTTAAAACGGAAAATTTCCTATTAGTGCCAAAGAATTAAAATGATTTCACTACTCAAGGAACTTCCGCCGCCTCCTACCGGTAAAACCGGCTGGCCTTGGACAGAGGAATCGAAACCGTTGCCGCTTACGATGCCAGACGGGAAACCGTGGCCGAAGATCAGCATCGTCACCCCCTCATTTAATCAGGGACAATTCCTTGAAGAAACGATTCGTTCAGTACTACTTCAAAATTATCCGAATCTGGAATACATCATCATGGATGGGGGGAGTACGGATAATTCCGCCGAGATTATCAAGAAGTATGAGCCATGGCTGGCTCATTGGGTGAGCGAAAAGGATAAAGGACAAGCAAATGCTATTCAAAAAGGATTGGAAAAATCTACTGGTGAAATAATTGCTTGGATAAATTCTGATGATTATTATTTGCCTAATGCTCTTTTCACTGTAGCATCTGCTGTTGAATCCGAAAAGCCAGAATGGTTTTGTGGAGATATTTCAGTGATAAATGAGACATCTGAACTTCGATGTTACTATAGAATTAGGCGTCCTACGTCATGGATCGGTTTAACTTCGCGTGTTTCAACAGTTGCTCAACCTTCCGTATTCTGGGCGAGGAAGCTTTGGGAAGAATGTGGTCCTTTTGATAAAAATATGTTTTTTTCGTTTGATTGGGATTTATTTTGTAAATTCTTACTTAAAGGGTACATTCCAAAATATATTAATTACGTGCTATCGGCCGCTCGAATTCATTCTGCAACCAAGACATCTCAGCATGCAGAACAAATGCAGACTGATGATCAAATTATATGGAGACGCTGCCTATCAAAATCTCGATACTTTGATAGACTACGTGGCAATCTTGTCTACAGGCTTTGCTATTTCCAGATAAAGG
This sequence comes from Thermodesulfovibrionales bacterium, assembly GCA_049302065.1. GTDB lineage: Bacteria > Nitrospirota > Thermodesulfovibrionia > Thermodesulfovibrionales > SM23-35 > VGWX01. The sequence goes on along the minus strand of JBAQLU010000093.1, from coordinate 6,479 downwards.
CGCCTATATTAAAAAGATATTTAAGGTTATTTATGTGGTACATCATCTATCCACAAAAAACCCTTATGCTCCATATTAAAGGTTATAGAATAAATGATGTAATATCGCCAAAATCATTTAATGAGATGGAAACTCAAAGGTCCGTTACTCGGTTTATCTGAACATATTGTGAAGTAACTAATTACATTATTATTAGTTTAAGCAAGACTAAGGCCTCATACAAAAGGGGCTTATTGTCTATGCAAAAAATATCAATAATTATTCCAACTTTCAATAGGCGTTCTTTGCTGTGCCAAGCTCTCGATTCTATTCGCAATCAAACATTCCGCCCTGTGGAGATAATTGTGGTTGATGATGGATCATCCGATGGAACAAAAGAGGCAGTGCAGGTTTGGTCGCGAAATATCGAGAAAGACGAAGCTTTAACTCTCAAGTATTTGCAGCAGGAAAACCGTGGCCCAGGAGCAGCAAGGAATTTTGGATTGCGTGAGGCAGCAGGTTCGTTTGTTTTGTTCCTGGATTCGGACGACATGCTTCGAGGCGATGGACTACTACAGCTGAGTTCTCATGCTACAGGACTTGCTGCTGCTGTTGTTGGTGGAGCTATCGAGCTTGTTGACATAGGATCTGTTTGTAGTCGCATATTTCTGCCTGTGGCAGAAAGTGGCCGGACTGCGCTGGACGATTACATACGCGGTGACCTATCCATCAACTGCGGTTGTTGGTTGTTGAGTACAGATCTTGCACAACGAGTGCCGCCGTTTCCCGAAGATATGTTTATCGCAGAAGACAGCATTTACTTCCTTAAATTAATTCGTGAATGCAATAAGGTTGCCCGAGTCCGGGAACAAGTACTTGCATTGCGAGTACATGATTCTGGGAGATTGACTGATCTCGGTGAATCGCTGGTGGCAATAGAAGCAGAAGCGAAATATATGATGGAATGTGCGCAATTGATATTTAGCGATTCCTCCGCTATTTCAGTAGATACACGAAATCAAGTAGCGCGCAAGATTATGCGACTAGCTGTACGCCTGTGGGCTTCCAATAGAAAGTTTAGTAAACGTTTGGCATCAACAGCGTATGAGCTTAACCCAAAGGCATCTCCAGAATACGAGAACATAAGTGCGAAGATTCTCTGGCGATTAGGTGGGGTCTCGCTTTGTGGTTTAGCGAATCGTATTGCAGGACGATAAACAGCATTGCACTTTTGAAGTCTGGAGCAAATCATTTTATCTCAGAAGTTGCGAGTCACGTCATTTCCATTTATCGTGATTATATATACGTGCACTGGTAAAAGTAATAATTCATTTGTGACATATGGCATGGCGTGATATAACAATTTATGGATTACTTGACTTAATAGCAAGGCGATGGGTGCGTTACGAGTTGCACTGTGTAGCTGATCGGTTGCCTAAACTTAAGGAGCGCACTGTTCTCAGCGGACCCTTTAAAAGCATGCGGTTTAATGTAAGTAGCGAACTTTCAGAGATTTTGCCGAAACTAATTGGAAGCTACGAATGTGAGCTTCATGAAATATTTGAAAACCTCATTTCAAAAAGGTTCACCACGATCATCAACATCGGATCTTCCGATGGCTACTATGCTGTAGGTATGGCGATCAGGTGTCCGCAGGCGCAAATCATAGCATTTGAAATGGATAAAGATATGCGAAACGCATGCATAAATGTCGCCGTCATAAACGGGGTTGAAGCCCGAATGACAATTATAGGGAAATGTGATGCCAGGTCATTAGATGCATTTACTTTGAATGGCAGCCTGATTATTATTGATTGCGAGGGAGCAGAGGTGGACATTCTCGATGAGTATAATGTTCCAAAGCTTGTGAATGCGTGGCTTCTAATTGAGTTGCATGATGCTTTGAGGCCTGGTTGTGGTAGGACACTGTTACAGAGATTTGAGAAGAGCCATGACATGCTCTTCATTAGTGGCACTTCGCGCGATCCAGCCAAATTTGCCGTGCTGGATGGTTTAAGATCAAGGCAAAAGGTAATCGCGCTGGATGAGAAGAGGCTGGGAGTCCAGGAGTGGGTACTCATGTCGCCAAAGGGGTGAAGGAGATCCTTCTCTGGACTTTATGAAATTTTTGAGTGTTCAAATATGGTCAGGTAGAATCACCAATAAGGTCTCATTATGAAATGGTTCATTAATGGATTTATTCGGTTACCGATGACGCTATATCGTGGTGGACTGCGTGCTGTCTTTGACAGACTTCAGAGGCGAATGGCATTGTTCAAATCGCGGAGCAGCCGTTTCACAGATATTGCCGAAGCAGGCGGCTTTGGTGATAGCCCGAGCCTTTCTGGGGTGGGCTCCACACTCGAGGCGACAGAAGCAGTAAGGGATTTGCTTCCAAAATTGATTGAACGATATAATATCACCTCCTTTCTGGACATCCCTTGTGGCGACTTTTATTGGATGCAGTATGTGGACCTGAAAAATGTCGAATACATCGGTGCAGACATTGTCGAAAGTATTATCGCTGAAAACAACTCGAAGTTCGGACAGCCCAATAGACGGTTTATCGTTAGTGATCTGTGCGTAGACAATCTCCCACGAGTTGACCTTGTCTTGTCCCGGGACTGTCTGATTCATCTTAAACTAAGTGAAATCAAGACAGCCCTACGGAATCTTAAATCAAGTGGAAGTCGGTTGTTTTTGCTCTCGACATATCCAGCGGTACTAGTTAACCCCGAGATTGATCCGCGGTTCTGTCGGAATGTTAACTTGGAAATGCCCCCGTTTAACCTGCCCAAGCCTATAGAGTTATTTTATGAGGGCGGTGGCTGCAATGAGGGGAAGGCGCTTGGGTTATGGCGCAACTCGGACCTTCCTGGAGGCCGGCGTTAAGGTAAAAGTGTTTTTGCCCGCTGCGGGAAGCTTGATGGGTGGGTTGGAGGTGCGCGAAGCACCGTAAAGGAAGATAGCGATTACGGCACTCTATAATGAAATACTTACTCTCAGTCCCCAACTTTTTTCCATACAGTTTTGGCGGTGGGCAAGTTTATGTTTTTAACCTCGCTAGAGAGCTCAAAAAAAGAGGACATAATACTTTTATAATAACAAGTAAACCGTGGTCAAAAAATAGTAAACCATTTCAGATAGATGATTATGAATATGAGGGATTATTTGTAAAGGCTATTTCTCTTAATCCTAATTTTATAACCCAAAGTGAACTTTCATCAGATTTAATAGGGATACAAATGATAGCTTTAAAGGATATTCTTATTGAACTAAAACCTGATTTTATTCATATAAATGGATTGAAAGCTTCTCTGATTACTCTTTGTAACGAGTTGAATATCCCATATGTTGTTACAGCGCATCATCCTGGATTTGCCTGTCCTGTTAGCACATTATTAAAGCCAGATGAATCATTATGTAGAGAAGCAGCTAGTAAAGAAATATGTATTCCATGTGTGGCACAACATAAACGGTCAGGCATTATCGGATGGTCACTCAGTCACTTGCCAAATTGGATATATCGTCCTGCTAGTGAAATTTTGAATAAATATGAGAAAATACCATACCTCCTTAGAGGGTTGATGTTCCCATGGCTTGTTGAAAAAAGAATGGAAGGGCAAAAAGTACTACTTACTCAATCACAATTCATAATTTCACCCTCTGAGGCAATGAAAGAATTACTTTTGCTAAATGGTGTTCCTTCAGAAAGGCTCTTTGTAATATCGCATGGGATAGAGCTACTTCATCGTCTTCCTTCTGATAAAATTGATCGAAGAAAGATTAAATTTGGATATATTGGAAGGATTGACCGTACCAAAGGATTTCATATTTTGTTGCAAGCACTGGAAAATATAACTGATCATAAAAAATGTGAACTACATGTTTTTGGAAGTGCACAAAATGAGAGAGATAATAAATACCTGAATGAATGCCTTAATACTTATCGCGGAAATTTAAAAATTATTCAACACGGAAAATTTTCTCACGATAAATTATCAGAGGTATTTAGTCAAATAGACGTTTTGGTTGTTCCTTCAATCTTTCTTGAAGTTTTTGGATTAGTTGTTTTGGAAGCATTCTCAGCCGGTAGGCCGGTGATCGTGACAAAATCAGGAGGTCCTGAAGAATTAGTAACGCATGGGGTAAATGGTTTTGTTGTTGAGCGTAATAACAGCAAAGCCTTGTCAGAGGCAATGCAGAAATTCATAGATAATCCCAATCTCATTATTGAAATGTCAAAGAACATTCCTCATGTCAAAACAATGGAAGAATATGTTGATGAACTGGAAAAAGTTTATTCACAATTATTACGTGATAAAGAAGGATGATAGACTATTGTTATGTCTATACTAGAGATGAAGGTAATGGATGAGCAATAGAATTAGTAGAGGGATTATAAAATTTATCCCGCGAAGAATTAAGGGAATTTTGCGCAGTCTAATTATCCCACGTTTAGAACACTTGCCGAATTCACCTGAACTTTTTCGGAACTATTATCATCTTTTTAGACATCCTGATTTAGAAAGGAAAGCGGGTGGATGGGTTTATCAAGGAAAATTTTATCCTGATTATTTAACGATTGGCGGGGCCAGTCATGCAATTTTTTTTACAGCCCTACTCTTTTGTAAGGGGTACGGTATCGATGTCGGGGCTGGTTACTGGCCACTGCCGGGATCTATTCCAGTAGATAGCCAACGTGGCCCCGGTATAATGAAAACTGTTTCTGATTTCGAAGACGGCTCGCTGGATTTTGTTTTCAGTTCACATTGTCTTGAACATATTGAGAAATGGGAAGAAGAGTTAAATAAGTGGATTAGAAAAATAAAGCCTAGTGGTATCATATTTCTTTATCTGCCGCATCCTGATTGTGCAATTTGGCTTCCTGGTTCACCTTTTGTTGGTGATGGCCATAAGTGGATACCAACACCGGAGATTATCAAAAATGCCATCGAAGATTCCTCGTGCAGAATCGAGAAGTTTGACGACGGTCCAGATGCGATGCAGAGTTTCTATGTGTGTGGCCGTAAAAAATTACAATAAGTTTAGGAATCTCACAAAAAACAATTATCTCGTTTTATAACTTAAAAAAACAATCGTATTGTGACAGGTTCAAACCATTAACGTGCAAAAAGTCTTTGCGGTAAGATCGCTCGAAGAGGCGAGTGCAACTCTGAAAGCTTGCACACCCTCTGATATGAAAACCTTGCTTTTGCGGGTCTTTGTGATAATATGGGTTGGTTTTGCCAATATGACACTCACCGGTCTGCGGTTCATTATGTTTAAAAAAATGGGATATAAGACAAGAGATTTCAGGGACATTGTTGTTTATACTGTGGGGATTGTCGGAGACAATGTGGTTATTCTACCGGCTCTTGCTGCATTGCGGAATCGGTATCAAAAAGCAAAAATCACGGTTATTACAAATTGTCAGATATGGGATCAACAAGGAGCCAGGGAAGTATTAGAGCCTTCACCATATAAAGATAAATTAATAATTCTTGATGATCATCCAGTGAGAAGGAACGGATTTAAATTTGAAATGAATAAAGAGAAATTCAAAGGTGTTAACTGTGATCTATTTGTCAACCTATCTCCACTTGGCAATCGAGGACTGTTTGGAGCTGTTGTTAAGGAAATGCTTTTTGCAAAAAAGCTCGGTGCAAAATATGCTGTGGGGTATCGCATGTCAACATATAGTCGCAAGGATATCTTTAACAAAGTACAACATCATTTTGTAAGGAACGAACCTCGTCGTTCGGAAGAAGTCTTGCACGAATTAAGGGTAAGGCCAATAGAAAATCAGGATCTTTTTTCACATGATAATGCTGCGAAGGAAGCAGTGTTGAAAAAAATAATCGAATGGGGTGGTTCTCCCGCGTCACTATTTGTCATAAATCCAGGTGCAAAATTCAAAACTCAATGCTGGCCAGTGCAGAATTTTATTGCGGTTGCTAATTGGCTATCACAAAATTACAATGCAACCATTGCAATAACTGGGGTTGATCGAGAGAAAGAAATTGCTGAAGTAATTGTAAAAGGTTCACGAGGGTTAACCATAAATCTGGCAGGGGAAACGACAATACAGGAGTTAGTTGAACTTCTCCGAATGGCAAAAGCTTGTATAACCAATGATACAGGCACTATGCATATAGCAGCAATGACAAGGACTAAAACTGTCGCTATTTTCACCACTAGACACAGCCCGACACATTGGCTTTCGAAAGGAGATGAGGTCATCTCAATTTTCAGTCCTCCTGATTGTCAAAACTGTTATGACGATTTCTGCGAAACCATAGAATGTTTAAAAGCAATTAGTGTTGAGAATGTTACTGAAGTGCTTGAAGAAGTATTAAGTGAAGGTAAATAATTTAGTAGCGTTGTCAAGTGGAGACCTGACAAAAGCCCTCCATTTCATACCTTCTATGCGTCAAACCCGTTATAGTAATAGGCCAGTCGAATTTTAGTGACGTTGAGAGCTCCGGCTTCACTCCATT
>JBAQLU010000092.1:0-20001 GCA_049302065.1 Thermodesulfovibrionales bacterium | reverse complement strand
CCCCCACCCTAACCCTCCCCCCTCAAGGGGGAGGGAATAATTGGGAACCCCGAAGCTGAGCTTCGAGGAATTCTTTTGATTAAATAAAAAAGCTAATTTTTTTGAAGATATGTTGTAACCCTTCACTGAAGGGTCATGACCAGGATGCTGTTACATAACTTTAGGTGAAGTGCTGCTGAGGAACAGAGAACCGACTGCGCCTAACAGAGCCACCCCAGCGGCAAGCAACAGCGCAGGGGATAAAGAATGGCCGGCATCCGCTATAATTCCGGCGACACTTGGACCGGCAGCCTGGCCAATACCAAAAAAAAGAGTGACAAAGCCAAGTCCGGCTGGCGCAAGTCTTGGGCCGAGCAGATCTCCGCATGTTGCAGCCATAATTGCCGGGATACTCCATGCCGAGAGGCCGAATAGTACAGCAGAAATTATGAATCCGGGCGGAGAAGGCCAGAGCGCAAATAAGCCGAAGGCAACCGAATGGATAATGTAGACTATCACGAGAGCTGTTTTGCGGCCAAGTCTGTCCGAGACCGAACCCCAGATCAGTCCGCATAACAGGCTTAACCATCCCATGAGCATGAACAGCCTGCCGGCAGACTCCTGTGTAAATCTACCCTCAGCTATCAGGTACTTGGTAAAGAAGGTCATATAGATGATGTATGAGAATCCATAAGCAACGTAGATCAGACCCAAATGCCATACGACACCGGACCGATAGACCCTTCCCCAGTTTAATTCTCTCACCTTCGCAGTGATAGTTGTGCTTTCTCCTGTAGCGCCTATTGGAAGAAGTCCGAGTTCCGAAGGGCAATTGCGCAGAATCATAAAGGCAAGAACCGCCAACCCCAGGGTTATGCCTGCGAACAAAAACCAGCAGATGCGCCAACCGTTCCAGCCATAAGCGGAAAGCACATGGGGCACAAGAAATCCCAGGAGAATCAGCGCTAACGAAGAGCCTGTCACGCCAATCCCTGCAGCCATACCACGGTGACGTTGAACAAACCATGCTGCAAGCAGTCCCATGGCCGGAACATTACTGGCGCCGCTGCCGATACCTGTAACGACCCTCCAGACCGCAGCAGTGGCAAAGCTGTTTGCGAGGCCGGTCAGAAGCATGCCGGCAGCCGCCACTGTAAGCCCGACCGTGATGACAACCCGTGGACCATATCGTGCTGCGAGGGCCCCTCCAAGAACAGAGAGTACCAGATATCCAATAAGATTGACTGTGGCAAGGGCACCGGCGTGGGTGTTGCTGAGCCCCAGACCCTGCTGCATTGCGGGCAGCACCATCGTATAACCGAACCGTGCCAATCCCAGGGCGCCAAAGACAACAAGAGTCCCTACTGCAAGGATGAGCCATGCATAGTGAAAAGGTGAGGCTTTTATGGAGTTGTCTGTCTGCATACGTCTCTTCAAGAAAAGTCCCCTAACCCGGAAAACCGGAATTATTATAAAATCTCCCCTTGCCCCTCTTTACCAAAGAGGGGAATAGAATCCCACTTTGGCAAAGGGGGATTAAGGGGGATTTTTTGAATAAAAATATTCTTTGTCATTTTACAGTAATTTTAAATTTAAGATACTAAAAACAATTATTCCCATTTCCAGACAAGAATGTACCATACGTGCAGCATAGAGTTCAATGAACCATCAACAGGACTAAAGGCCTCTGCCGGATACTTCTGCGAATAATCTCAGCTTCTCCATCATTGATGTGAATTTCTCGGGCTTGAGCGATTGCGGACCATCGGAAGAAGCATGCTCCGGGTCCGGATGCACCTCAACTATAAGCCCATCTGCGCCGGCAGCAATCGCAGCAAAGGCCATTGGAGCCACATACCTGTAATTTCCAGTGGCATGCGATGGGTCTACAACAACCGGCAAATGGGTTTTCTCTTTCAATACTGGTATGGCTGAGAGATCAAGAGTATTGCGGGTTGCGGTCTCAAAGGTTCGTATACCGCGTTCGCACAGGATTACTGACTGGTTTCCTTCACTCATTATGTATTCAGCGCTCATGAGAAGTTCCTGAATAGTCATGGACATCCCCCGTTTTAACATGACCGGTTTTTTAAGCTGTCCGAGCCTTTTCAGGAGCTCAAAGTTCTGGGCATTTCTTGTCCCTATCTGGAGAATATCCGCATATTCTGCAACAAGCTCAGCGGTTTCAGGATTTACAACCTCAGTAATTATCGGCAATCCTGTTGCTTCCCTGGCTTTTGCAAGAAGTCTTAGGCCATCCTCTTTCATGCCCTGAAAAGCATACGGAGATGTCCTCGGTTTAAAAGCGCCGCCCCTTAATACCTTCGCACCCGCTTTTTTCACCGCAATCGCCACCTCCATAATCTGCTCCTCGCTTTCGACTGCACATGGTCCTGCAATGACAATGATATCTTTATCACCGATACTCACATTATCACTGATTTTTATGATGCTCGTCTCCTTCTTGACTTCCCTTGATGCAAGCTTGTAAGGCTTGAGTATAGGCACTACACTTTCCACCCCATGCATAAATTCGATTGACTGTAGAATCACTTTTCCCCTCTCGTCCCCGACCGCGCCTATCACATCTCTTGTTGTCCCATGAATAATATGAGGCTTGTACCCGAATTCCTTAATTTTCTTAATCACCTCATCCCTCTCACGCTTTGTCGCTCCTGCCTTCATTACTATAATCATTTTTACCTCTCCTTTTCTCTGCCCGGAAACCAAAAAAGGCCGGAGAGTTTCACCCGGCCTAATCTTTTTTTATTAAATAAAAAAGCCGGGGTTACCTTCCGTCTACCCTCGGCTCCTGGTTGATCTTTTGTGTTAGTTCTGTCTATCTCTCACAATCAACCCTTACCTCAGGCAGACGGCCTAAAGTAAAAGCCGTACCAGAAGTAAAAGCTAAAATATGAGAAATAGATATTATGCATGTATAGTTTTAACAGATCAGATAAATGAATGTCAAGAAATTACCCGGCCCCGAAATATGAAGAGGGATGGGATAGCCCTCTTAAGAACCTGAGAGCTATCACCATCCCTCCAGTGCATATATTTTTTATGCTATTGTTTTAAATTTTGAACTGTAGCTGCCACCTTAAGAATTGGGCACATTTTGCATTGTAAGCATAAAAATTCCCGGGAACAAAGTACTCATACTGGAAAAAGGCATCTATATTTTTATTGAATTTGTGGGTGAGGAATAATGTCGGGAGATGCCCTCTCTCATGGCCATCGCCGAACATTGCAGTCTTTGAAGACTGTGCATCCTCGTTTGCCCTCCAGTACTGATACGAGAGCGTTAATTTCGTGTCCGGAGTTAATTCCATGCCAACTTTTGCCATGAATAATTGGGTATTTGTCCAGTAACCGGGAATTGCTCCGGAATCTCTCATTACCTCATATATCTGAGTATAGATGAGAAGCTCGTTCCAGTAAGGAGCCCTCGAAAATAGGGGGTCCCAGTTTTCGTTCTCTTTTGTATCAGGATCATCTCCGGATAAATACACAAACCGAAGCTCAAATTCAGGTTTCAGTGTCATGTCTGCAAACTTACGTTTTCCAAAGATGTATCCCCCGTATCCTTTTCTATCCTGCCCTGCGTATCCTCCAGCACTCTTATCTCCGTCATAGTCCCCAAACTGGTACGCGAATTCGCCTCCGAATGTCCATGGATCTGCTTTATAAACCGCCCGTGCTCCGATGGTATTCAAATCAAGTTCGGGAGTAGCAATCGGAAATGGAGGTTTTGAAATCTCTTCCTCTTTTTTGAAGATATAATATGGTTCTACCGTAAGGTTTTCATTGATTTTATCTCTGCCATACACCATAAAGGCCTGTTCGTCAGAGGCATTCAGTATCCTCTTGTTTTCGTAATATGTGGGGCTGTTTGCAATCGCTGTGCGCCATGTAGGAAGATATCTGTCCTGGAACTGGTTCGTGATATAGACAAAATCCACATTGTGATTCTGGTTGATCCTCCATTTTGCCTTCGCTGCATTAAAGTAGAAAGTCCTCGAACCGTCATTCGGGGTTCCGTCAGAGAGCAAGAAACCCTCTCCATACATATCCGGACCCAGAAAATCCTGTCTTCCTATCTTCAGATCGACCGGGAGTCCAAAGACATTGTTCGCTTTAATATACAAATTATCAACGACCATCTCATTCTCATCCAGATGTGTGAATTCTCCCGGACTGGATTTTGGGTACTTATAGGGACCCAGGTTATAGTACACTTCACTGGTAAGCTTAAGGAATACACCGGTATCCTTATTAAAATCTGCGCTCCCCCAGAGAGATGTCTTGAAGCGGAAGAAATTTCTGTCGTAAAGACCATTAGTTGCAGGTAATGTTTTTAGATCTATAACATTATCCCATATCTCCTGCCTGATCCTTTCTGAAGCCCCATAGTTGAATGTCACTTCAGCATAAGCAGCTGAAATGAAAAAAACACTCACTAACAACACCAGCAGTGCTACGGATAAAAACTTTTTCTTCATGTCCCCCTCCATAGTTTAAAATGATGAAACAGAATACCATAAGCAGTAAATTTTTTAAACATTTTTATTTATCCGGAAGCCTATCATAACGCCCTTTTGTCTATAACCCTTTTTATCTTTCCGTCAAACCTCTCAAGCCTGTTTTTCTCTACCGGCTTAACCTCGACAGATATGCCGAGTTCCGATGCAAGTCTTGATTTGATTCGTTCAATAAAATCCTTCTGCTTTCTGACCTGATCGAAAAATATAGACTCAGACACCTCAACAAGAACAGTTAATTCATCGACTGCAGCCTTTCTCTCTAATATGACCTGGAAATGAGGCTCTGTTCCTTCAATCTCGAACAAGACTGATTCAATTTGAGATGGAAAAACAGTAATTCCCTTTATCTTGATCATGTCATCTGTCCTTCCCATGACTTTGCTCATCTTGACAAACGTCCTGCCACAAGCACAGGGCTCTGTTATCAGGCTTGTCAGATCCCTGGTTCTGAACCGTATGACAGGAAATGCCTCTTTGGTCAGGGTGGTTATAACCAGTTCACCTGTTTTGCCCTCAGGCAAAGGATCGAGGGTTTCCGGATCAACAACCTCGACAAGGAAGTGATCTTCATTGATGTGGAGGCCATTGCGCTCCGGACACTCTCCTGCCACTCCCGGACTCATTACTTCACTCAAACCATAGTTGTCGGTTGCAATAATCTTAAGCTTTTCCTGCAATTCATTCCTCATCGCCTCTGACCATGGTTCTGCTCCAAAAAGCCCGTATTTTAGAGACATGGAGTTTACATTAATGCCCATTTCGATGATTGTATCAGCTATTGAAAGGGCATGCCCAGGGGTGCACATAAGGGCAGTTGTCTTGAAATCCTGCATTATTTTCACCTGCCGCCTGGTGTTAACGTTTGAGATGGGTATTACCGAAGCTCCTATACGTTCTGCACCATAATGCAGGCCCAATGCGCCGGAAAAAAGTCCGTAATCAAACGCGATCTGAACAATATCGTTTTGAGTAACACCCCCTGCCACAAGAATTCTTGCCGCAAGGTTCGACCAGTTTTTTATGTCATTGCGTGTATAACCAACAGCCGTCGGCATTCCGGTTGTGCCGGAAGATGCCTGAACCCTGACCACCTCGCGCAGAGGAACCGCAAACATGCCATATGGATAACTCATTCTCAAATCATCCTTTGAGGTGAAAGGAAGCTTGCTTACGTCTTCAAGCGATCTGAAGGAGTCCGGGTCGATTCCCAATTCATCGAATTTCTTCCTGTAAAAAGGAACATTCATGTAAACCCTCAATACTGCGGCCTGAAGCCTCTCAAGCTGTAACTGCTTAAGGGCTTCTCTGCTGATACATTCTTTTTCACCTTCCCAGTACATAAAGTCCCTCCATTTTATTTATAAAATCAAATCTTATAGTCAACATCCCTGCCTAAATAGGCTCTCTGGACATCTCTATTTAAAAGGAGGTCTTCTGCAGGACCCTGGAGTAAGATTCTCCCTGTTTCAAGAACATACCCGGTATTTGCGATCCTCAGGGCGCTCCTCGCGTTCTGTTCAACCAGAAGCACTGTAAGACCATAGGTGTCCCTTAACTCAATGACGTATCTGAATATCTCCTTGATTACTATCGGGGCAAGTCCCATGCTTGGTTCATCAAGTAAAAGCAGCTTTGGCCTTGCCATTAAAGCGCGTCCGATAGCGAGCATCTGCTGCTCTCCGCCTGAAAGCGTCCCTGCAAGCTGCTTTCTCCGTTTTTTCAAAATAGGGAATATAGAGTAAATCATCTCCATATCATCCCTGATTTTTGAACGATTTTTGAGGGAATACCAGTGAAAAGAGCCGAGCAACATATTGTCCTCAACGCTTAACGGCTTAAAAACAAGGCGTCCCTCAGGGACGTGTGAAATCCCCTTTTTAACTATAGTATCCGGGCTTTGTCTGGAGATATCAATACCATCGAATACCAGACTTCCGCTGCTTGACCTGATAAGCCCTGATATAGTGTGCAGGAGAGTTGTTTTGCCTGCTCCGTTGCTCCCGATAAGCGTAACAATCTCTCCTTTGTTTACATGGAGAGAGACCCTTTTAATGGTGTGTATCTTGCCGTAATAGACGTCTATATTCTTAAGTATGAGCATTGTATCCCCTCTGAATCTCTTCTTCCTCTCCAAGATACGCAACAATTACATCACGGTTTTTCTGTATTTCAAGAGGTGTGCCCTCAGCTATTACCTCACCGAAGTTAAGGACAGTTATCGAGTCACTTATACCCATCACAAGGTCCATATCATGTTCGACAAGGACTACAGTGATCTTCAGCTCATCTCTTATTTTCTTGATGATCTCTCCAAGATTGCGTGTTTCCTTTATATTCAAACCTGCGGCAGGTTCGTCCAGAAGAACGAGTCGCGGCCCTGTAGCCAGGGCTCTTCCTATTTCCAAAGTCCTCTGCTCACCGATTGGAAGATTTGAGGCGGGTTCATCTTTTCTTTGACCAAGGTTTATATACTCCAGAATTTCTTCACTTTTACGCTGTATTTCCCTCTCTTCTTTCATAACAAAGGGAAGCTTAAATCCTGAAGAAAGAAACCCGGCCCTGGTTTTCGCATATTGACCAACCATGATATTCTCAATAACGGTCATGTTTCCGAATAATTCTACGTGCTGAAAGGTACGTGAAATACCCTTTCTGGCGATCCTGGCCGGAGCCACGTTAACTATCTTTTCGCCTGAAAAAAATACATCACCTTTATCAGGCTGATGGATACCGCTCACAATATTGAGAAGGGTGGTTTTACCCGCGCCATTTGGCCCTATGAGCGCCTTAATATCTCCTTCTCTCACGTCAAAACTGACATGTCTCAGGGCCATAAGTCCCCCGAAACTCTTCCATATCTCTTTAATGTTTAGCAACGGCGAACTCTCTCAATTTCTTTATTTTTTCGATCAGGATCGGGACTAATCCCTTTCTGAAAAATATGAGGGATAACGTCAGGATCAAACCATACACCAGCACATCCAATTCTTCAAATCTTCTCAACAGCTCTGGCAACACCGTAATCACCACAGCTCCGATGACTGCACCCCAAAGGTTCGTAATCCCTCCGACAATTACCATCATAAGTACCAAGATCGAATAAAATAATGAAAAACTGCTCGGACTGATGAATGTCACATAATGAGCATAAAGACTGCCGGCCAATGACGCATATACCGCGCTAAGGATAAAAACTTTTATTTTGAGTGCAGTGACATTCAGCCCCATCGCATTACATGCCAGATCACTGTCGTGGATAGCTCTCAATGCCCTTCCTGTCCCTGAGTTAATTAGATTTATGGAGAAGAGCATTACAGCAGCAACAAGACCCCAGACCAGATAAAAATAGCCTGTCGTTGTATCTATTGTATACCCTAAAAGGCCGAAATGAGGGATATCTCCGAAACCTGACGGACCACCCGGGCCCCATTCATTCAGGATTATGTGGATGATTTCGCCAAAACCAAGGGTGGCTACTGCCAGGTAATGCCCCTTCAATCTCAGGGCAGGGACTGCCAGAATCATTGCTGCAATGGCAGCAACAAGCATTGCGCATATCGCACTGATAACTATCGGAAGCCCTGCATGAACGCTTAAAATAGATGATATATAAGCACCGATCCCGTAAAACCCTGCCTGCCCTAAAGAGACCTGACCCGCATATCCCATAAGTATGCATAACCCTATGGCTACCAGGGCGTTTATCCCGGAGAATATTCCTACAGTAATGGTATAGGTGCTGCCTGAGATAAAAGGCAAGAGGATAATGAGAAGTATAAAAATCAGGAAAGATAATAAATCCCCTTTTTTCACCTAAAAATACCTCAAATCCCCCCTTCCCCCCCCTTTCTAAAGGGGGGAGTGGGGGGATTACTCATTTTCATCGTTTTTGGTGTCTCTTCGAGATATGAATGTTTCATAGGTTAAAATTTTCGCAACTGATGCATTGTTTTACTGACAAATATTCCGGCAGGCTTAAAAAAAAGGATTAACAGGAGAATGATTAAAGCTACTGCATCCTTCAGCCCTGAATGTATATATCCCGCGGTCATGGATTCGAGTATGCCGATGATAAATCCGCCGAGCACCGCACCTCTATTTGTACCAAGACCTCCCATTATTGCCGCACAAAACCCTTTTACCGCGAGCATAGGACCTTTGTCATACTCCATAAGGGAAATAGGAGTTATTGCTATGCCTCCAATTGCACCTACCACAGCACTCAAAACAAAAGATAACATGACCATTCTGGATACATTGATTCCAACCAATTTAGCTGCAGTAGGGTTCACTGCACAGGCGAGCATTGCCTTCCCGACCATTGTCTTTTTGAAGAAGAAAAACAACAAAATGATACAGAAACCGGTGATGCCTATTACCCATAGTGTCTGCTGCTGAATAATTGCCCCGTAGATACTCAGAGGTTCTCCTTCTGTAAAAGCAGGGTAAACATAGGGATCTTTGCCAAAACTAAACATTAAAACCCCGCGCAGCACGATTGAAACTGCTATGGTGATCATAATCATCAACAACAGATCCGGATTTTTCAGAGGCTTTATAGTCAGTCTCTCCATTAAAAGCCCGACAATCCCGGCAGAAAAAATAGCTAATGCAGCCGATACAAAAAATGGGAGTTGAAGTGATTCGGAAAAAAACCACATCATAAGCCCGCCGATCACGACAAATTCACCCTGGGCAAGATTTATGATAGACGTGGCATTATATGTGATATTAAAACCTATACCAACCAAGGCATAAACAGCCCCGACGGTAAGGCCGGAAAAAAGGAATTGTAAAAAGACTGTAAGCAAATTGTGATATTTCCTGAAGAGAATTGAGGGGATGTTATCCCCTCAATTGTTTAATCCATTTATTTCAAAATTTCCCAATTACCGTTTTTCACAACCACCATCTCGAAGGCACTCTTGTCTAAACCGCAATGGTCATCCTTCGAAATATTAAAAATACCGCCTGTCCCGGGCCATTTCTGGATGTTAGTCTCTATATAATCTCTGATCTTCTTTTTATCAGGCCCTACTTTTTTCAATGCTTCAACTATTATCATGATGGAATCATACGCATGTCCGCCAAATGTACCAGGCTCGCTTTTATACAACGCCTGATAATCCTGTGTATACTTTTTCAGAAGTGCTTTCTGGGGGTGCTTGTCAGGAAGTTTATCCCAAACAACCAATCTTCCCAGTGGTGCAATAACTCCTTCAGCAGCCTTTCCTGCCAGTTCTATGTTCTTCTTGCTTCCCCAGCCGTGACTTTGATAAAGCGGGATTCCCATTTTAAGCGCCTCCCAGTTTTTCGTAACAACAACCTGACCAGGTCCTACTGACCAGTTGATGACTGCCTGGGCGCCTGCTGCCTTAATTTTGGTGAGCTGTGTCGTCATATCTGAATCTTTTGGCCCGTATTTCTCTTCTGCAACAATAGTAATGCCATATTTGGGGGCTATTTCAAGGAGTGCCTTTTTCCCGGCATCTCCAAAGCCGGTGGATATAGTGATAATTCCGACCTTGCTTATACCCTGCTTTTTCATATAGCCATAGATTGCCTCAACTGCGCTGATATCATACTGGGGTGTTTTGAAAATCCAGGTTCGATCTTTGACCGGCTGGGTTATCGAAGCTCCGGCCGCACAGGAAAGAAGAGGTGTGGCGGCAGTATTCAGAATAGGGACCAATGCCATTGATTCACCGGTAGTAGATGGCCCTATAATAGCCAGCACCTTATCATTTTCGATAAGTTTTTTGGCAGAGAGAACAGCCTGTGTTTCATCACTCTTTGTGTCCTCAATAATAATTTCCAGAGGATGTCCGTTTATACCACCTGCTTTATTAATCTGATCCTTAAGCATGAGTGCGGTATTTTTTTCAGGTTCTCCCAAAAAAGAAGCAGGCCCGGTTACGGCAAAAAGAGCTCCTATTTTATAAGGTTCTTTTGCGTAGGCATTCACGAACAAGATAAAAACAGATAATGCTGCTACCAGTACTACGAGAAATCTTTTCGGCGCTTTTTTCATGATCTCCTCCCTTAATTGAATTATTCTGGAATTATTTTTTGCTTCTTCCCAGTTGCTCTAAAATTTTTTCATAATGAATGTTAAAACTTAACTCATTCATAGCGCTGAGAGTTCTTCTCCTCCCAGTATCCTTACACCCGCTCGCTGTAATATATCAACCGACTTTTCAAACTCATCAAAACGGAAGATAACAATGGCATTTTCTCCGCTCTTTTCGACAAAGGCATACATATATTCTACGTTTATCCCTTCATCTTTTATTGTATTAAGGATACTTGATAATCCTCCAGGTCTATCCGGCACTTCAATTGCGACAACCTTTGTTTTCTCAACAGTAAAACCATTCTCTTTTAAAGCCTGCCGTGCCTTTTCCGTTTCATTCACAATAAGTCTCAATATCCCGAAATCAGCTGTATCAGCAAGATAAAGAGCCCTTATATTTATTTTAGCTTCAGATAAAACAGATGTTACCTCGGCAAGTCTCCCTGACTTGTTTTCAAGAAATATGGATATCTGCTCAACATTCATATCCCACCCTATCAAGAAACATGGATATAAAGACTATCACATATTGAAAGAAGAAAACAATATATTGTACTACATTATATGTAACACAATTCCTTCATAAATGGCTTGTTATGAATATTCGGCTGATTCTTGACCTCTATTCCGGACCTAATGCATCAGGGCTTTACTTAGTTTACGTGCGAGTAAACACTCTGGCGTTCGTTAAAATAATGAAGAATAGCAAGAAAAACAAACGGTGATTACTCTGGTTCTTTTAGCGCATTTCTTTCACATAGAAGTCGATACTAAAGAAATATTTCCTTCGCGAAAATTTCTTTTTGAACTAATCAGTTTACAGACCACTACAAAAAGTGTTTATTTCAACAGAAATCATAAAGTTCCGACTTGTCGTTTAACTCGACTCTTAGTTCAATTATTTTGCCTTGACCCCCTACCCAGGTAGGATTGACTTCTTAATCGTATTAGTTTATATCCTTTATATATATAGAAAATTTATAAGAAAATATTTTTGACTTCAATGCCTTATTATTGATTCATGGATAACTATGGGATACTTATCTTTAATTGTGCTTGTCTTGGCAATAATCGCTGCGATTATCGTAGGGTTTGTGTCTTACCGTAGAGGCAAGCTGAGCGGTCGCAGAGAAGAGAAGCAACCTGACAATAAAAGTCAGCTTGAAGCCTTACGAAAAGATATACTTTTCAAAAACAAACAACTTAATACCCTTCAAGCACAAATACAGAATCTCAACAACACAGAGAAATCTCAGATTAAAAAGATAGAGTCACTGGGAGACAAGCTTCGGCAAAAGGGCAGAGAGATATCGCTTTTGAGCGAGGCCAGTTTGTTCCTTACGACAATTGATTTCCAGAAGACATACGACCTTGTGGCACAAAGGGCAGGTTTTCTGCCCCATGTTAAATTTACTCGACTTTATCTGCTAAATGACGAAGGCACCATGCTCAGTCTTGTATCTTGTTATAACATTTCGGAAAAATATATCGAGATGATAAAAAGCAAATTCGACTTCTCTGTAAATAATATCCCTGCAGGCGTAGCTGTTAAAAACAGGGTGCCATTTATTGTTGAAGATGTATACAGGGACGACTATTTTGCCAAATGGAGGGAGATAACTACTCTGTATGATTATCGTTCCTATATAGCTGTACCCTTATTGCGTACCCACCGTATACTCGGAGTAGTTGAGATATTTTTTGAAAGGGAAAATGTGCTCACAAAGGATTCTTTAGACATTATTAATATAATAGCAAACATGGGGGCGCTGGCAATTGAAAACTGCTTATTCACAGGGAAACTTCAGGAATTGTCTATTATTGATGAGATGACATCAGTTTATAACCATCGGTTCTTAACAGACACTTTTGATAAGGAAATCGAAAGGGCAGCAAGGTATCAACATGCTCTTTCTTACATAATGATTGATTTGGATAATTTCAAAACAATAAATGACACGCTTGGTCATCTGAAAGGCGATGAGGTTCTGATGTCTGTAGCAAAGGTCCTGAAGAATACCGTGAGAGATACAGATTATGTTTGCAGATATGGCGGTGATGAATTTGCCATTCTCCTTTTGGAGACCGGCAGAAAAGATGCGGTTAAGGTGATTGAAAAGCTGAGATTCGCAGCAATACCTTTATGGGAGAGTCTTCCACCGAGAACAAACATGAGCATCGGGTTCTCTGTTTATCCGGAAGACGGTATTACATCGACGGATCTGATAAAACATGCTGACAAACTTGTCTATGAGGAAAAAGCAAAAAAAAAGAAGGCACGGTAGATAGATAATGGTCAAAGACTTTGGTGGTTATGATCCTCTCATCCTCTACTTAGACAGTATAGTTTGGTTTCATATTAAAATATTGAAACAATAATACGCAGAGTAAAACCATGAAAGATATAGATAAAAGTAAATCTCAGCTTTTACGAGGGCTATCAACAATAAAAGATAAATATAAAAAGACAAACGAATCACTCCGGTTATTTAAAAAAGCATTAGAAACCATGCAACTCGGGGTTACCGTTACTAATCTTGAAGGAAATATTCTTTATACCAATCCAGCTGAAGCAGATATGCATGGTTATACAGTGAAAGAATTGATCGGTAAAAACATAAAAATATTTGCTCCTTCTAAACTCTGGAATCCGCTTACCAAAGAAAAAATTATATCTATAACCAGATGGAAGCGAGAAAGTATTAATAGGCGGAAAGATAACAGTATCTTTTCTGTAAGATTAATGTCTGACGTAGTCAAGAACACCAAGGGACAGCCTATAGGCATTGTTACAACATGTGAAGATATCACTTATCACAAAAATTCAGAAGCAAAAATTGCCCATTTGGCATACCGTGACACATTGACCAAGCTTCCCAACCGTTATTTATTGCAAGATCGTTTGACACAGGCAGTCGAGTCAGCAAAGAAGTATAATCGAAAAATGGCCATACTGTTTCTTGATCTTGACCAGTTCAAGCGCATTAATGATACGCTTGGTCATGATATAGGAGATAATCTGTTGCTGCAAATCGCAAAGCGATTATTGAAATATGTGCGGAAGGCTGATACCGTTGCCCGTGTAAAGGAGAGTGATATAAGAAATACTTTAGCACGCTTGGGAGGAGATGAGTTTACAATACTGCTAACAGAAGTCAAACACATAAAAGATACAACCATAGTGGCGCAACGTATACAGGATTTATTTTCTCAATCTTTTAAAGTACAAGGCCATGAAATATTTGTGAGTTTCAGTATCGGCATTGCTGTGTTTCCTTATAATGGTGAGAATGCGACTACCCTTCTAAAAAATGCTGATACAGCGATGTATCATGCCAAAAGAAATGGGAGAAACAATTTCCAATTTTATACAGAATCCATGAACGCCATTACTGTCGAAAGGTTCTCTATTGAGAATCAATTGCGCAGAGCATTAGATAATGGAGAGTTGCAGCTATATTACCAGCCTCAACTTGATATCAAAAAAAGGGAAATTGTCGGGGCAGAAGCGCTCTTACGCTGGAATCATCCTGAGAAGGGTTTACTTTCAGCGGCATCCTTCATCCCATTAGCTGAAGAAACAGGTTTAATTCTTCCTATCGGCGAATGGGTTTTGCAGACTGCCTGTCAACAAAACAAATCCTGGCAAGAGGCAGGGCATAAAAAAATACGTGTGACAGTGAATATCTCGGGCCTCCAATTTAAGCAAAAAAACTTTGTGAAAACCATAACACAAGCTCTCAATAACTCTCTTTTAGAGCCTCGTTACCTCGAATTAGAACTCACAGAGAGTATTTTAATGGATACAACCGATCAGGCAATTGCACTTTTAATGGAACTGAAATCCATAGGTGTACAAATCTCAATCGATGATTTTGGCACAGGGTTCTCGTCATTGAATTATTTAAATCGATTTCCTATAGATATACTGAAAATCGACAAATCGTTTATAAAGGATATCTCTATTGACTCTGATGACCATGCGATTATAACTGCGATAATTGCATTGGCGCATAATTTAAAGTTGCAGGTTATTGCCGAAGGTGTTGAGACTATACAGCAGTTTTTATTTTTGTATCAGCATGGAAACACTCTGATGCAGGGAGATTTATTGAGTCCGCCATTACCCGATGATTCACTCAGGCAACTATTTAAAAAAGAAAATAAGGCGTTTGAATACCTATGGAAAACATTGTAAAAGATCTTGTAAGCATTTTTGATTTTACTTAATTAATCATGGATCCAAAAGAAAGAAGACATTTCAAACGATATTCGAAAATTACGGATTTTGACCTGAAACTCAATAATAGATATTTTAAGGCAAGAACACTTGATTATTCGTTGTCCGGAATTAGCGCACTGGTTGAAGGAGCTTTCGGGATAAGAAAAGGTGATATTGTTGAACTCTCTATAAAAGAGCCCGATATGTGTGTTACCGGGGAGGTTAAATGGGCAAAAAGTGATAAATCAGGACTGAGAATCGGCATCGGGAATATCGGAAAACTGAGGGGACGTCTTCAAGATTTTCGACTTCCCGACACATTAATTGGACTACAGAGGAGCCAAAAAACGGGCATCCTGAAAGTCGAAAACGAAGATATTATCAAAAAGGTGTATATCAAAAATGGGGACATGATATTTTCTTCATCAAATCAGGAAGAAGACAGGCTCGGAGATTTACTTCTGAAAGAAGGCAAAATTACTATCGAACAATACAATCATTCTGTATCAGAGATGAAAAATACTAAGCAAAGACAGGGGGCTGTACTTGTCAGACTCGGCTATCTCAAGCCTATGGAACTTGTTGCAGCAGTAAAACATCAGGTAGAGGAGATAATTCTGGGCCTTTTTGCCTTAGAGAAGGGTTCGTTTGAATTTCAAGAGGCTTCTTTACCAACTGAAGAAGTAATTACATTAAAACTATCGGCAGCGAATATAATATATTATGGAACAAAAAGGATAAATAACTTTGAGTTTATTGAAAATGAACTTCCTTCAATAGACAGCATCCCTTGTTTTTCTCCAGACCCTCTTGACCTGTTTCAGGATATAACATTGGATGATTCAGGCAGAAAAATTATCTCATGCATCGATGGCAAGACCTCTGTTAAAGAAGTTATGTCAATTACTCAGTTAGACGATTTCGGCGCGTTTAAAACTATATATGCCTTATTGAATGCAAAGATAATAGAAATAGCTGAAGGCAAACCTGACTTTGATCTGTCTAATAAAATCGCAAATGAAATATTCGGGGAAACCAAAGAGCAAAATATTGATCAACGACTTAGAGATGAGATAGAAAATATGTATAATAATTATGAACGTCGTGGCTATTACTGCGTTCTCGGGGTCAACAAATATGCCTCGATCCATGAAATTAAAAGAGCTTATTATAAAGCTGCAAAAAAATTCCATCCTGATATGCATTTTCGCCTTGCAGATGATGTCCTCAAGGACAAATTAAATGATATCTTTACATATCTCTATGAGGGATATGAAACGTTATCAAATCCACAAAAAAGAAAAGAATATGACAAACTAATGACCCTCAAACCTGCGAAGTTGCTTTCAAACCAGGATAAGGCAAAGGAATTATTTGAGGAAGGGAAAACTCATTTGAAGAAAAGCAATTTTCAGGATGCAGAACTGCTTTTTGGACAAGCAGTATATTATGACAGCACTATAGCCGAATATCAGTATCATTATGGACTTACTCTCATGAAACTGAATAAATTCCGTTATGCAGAGAAGGCAATCAAGAGGGCCCTTAAACTTGAACCATATAATGCAGACTATCTTGCCGAACTTGGGTTTGTTTATTTGGCATTAGGTTATCCGATAAAAGCAAAGGCTTTTTTTGAAAAAGCGATAAAAATATCTCCTGATAATGTCCGAGCTTCCGAAGGGATATCAAAAATTAAATAATAATTTACAAGCCTTCTCGTTCTTTTTTTCAATTACACCTATTGATCTTTAATATGTCTGATTCCTTTCCACCGCGACTTGTAGCTGAAAAATACAAACTTGATCTTGCCTTGAGATTGCATATTTACAGATATAATACGCATTTCATTGAAGTTATCCATTTTGCGTAGTAGATGAAGCTGAGAAAAATTATTTTGCTTCTACCAAAGGAAAAAAACGTTTCTAACACCTGATAATAAACACGGGGTAAAAATCAAACTCTTTGAGAAGTTCATTCTATACTAAATATTATAGGGCTTTACGCATAGGGAGTCTTTCGAATCGAAATAAATTTATTTTTTATATTTTCCCAACTCTTCTTTCAATTCTTCTACTTCCTCTTTAAGATCTCTTATCCTTAGCTCCCTACCGACAGCCATTTCATAAAATTCTTCAAGCTCTTTCACTCTCTTCTTAAGTTCTTTCTCACTGTTCCTCAAAGACCTCTCTGCTGTTGTACGGTCAAAATTCTCTAAACTTGCAGTGATTATGTGAGAAAGGGAGATGGCAAAGTCCTGATCCTCGTAAGTCCATCCCCTCTCCTTTGTGTGTTCAAAACTAATAATACCTATTACTTCTCCAAGCCTTAGTACAGGAACATCCATCTTGGAGATTATTCCAAAAGGCATAAGGTAATCTTCAGAAAGTTCAATAGTTCGTTTATCTGCAAGTACTTTTTCTATGGTCAGGATACGGCTCTCACTCAATACAGCTGCGTATTGCGGACAATGTTTCACTTGAATTTTCAAGCCTTTCTCGTAACTATGTTTTGTCAGAATATAGAGGGCCTCACAAATGAATGCTGAACGCATATTGTTAATGAACCAGATACTTACCCTATCCACGCCTAATATCTGAGACCCCATCAATGTCATGAATTTCCATAATTCGTCCGGGTCTTGTATATTTGTCTTCATTAAATGAAGCAGTGCCTCTTTGTTCAAAAGCTTTTGCTCTGTTCTCATATCCTCCAATTCTTTTTCTTTCCTGCGTTCCGTTATATCCAGAAATGTTATGACAGCTCCTATCATTGCGCCTTGTTCCTCAATAGGAAAAGCCCTGTATTCAACAGGAAAGCTTGAACCATCTTTATGCCAAAAGACTTCGGTATCATCATGTATTCTCTTGTTCTCTTTATGGGCTTGAAATATCTTGCACTCTTCTGCCGGATAGGGAGAACCATCAGGATGTTTATAATGAATCAAGTCATGCATATTTTTCCCTATAAGCTCATTTTCATCATCATAGCCGAGTATGCGGAGACATGCTGCATTCACAAAAGTGCAATTACCCTCAAGGTCTATTCCGTATATACCCTCGGCTGTGGAATCAAGTAGCATGTGTATATGCTTTTCACTCTTTTTCAGTGCCTCTTCTGCCTTTACACGCTCAGTAACATCCCTTGCAGCACCAACCATACCAATTACATTTCCCTGTTCGTCTTTCAGTGGCGATTCATCAATCTCAAGCAATACCTTGCTTCTGTCTTTCTTAAATAATTCTAAGAAATAAGGTGGCTGCTTCACTCCGGTTTTCAGGGCTTCCAAAGTAATTTCTATCCCTTTTTCGTTGGTCGGGTTGTCAGTGGTCAGCCTTGTCCATTCGATCATCATTTCATCAGGAGTGTAGCCAAGAACCTGTAATGATTGCGGACTTACATAGCTAAGTACTTGGTTGGTATCATGAACATAATAGAGCTCATTGCTGTGCTCAATGATATTCCTCAGCTTTTGCTCGGTTTCTTTTAAGACTTGTTCTGACCGTTTACGCTCGGTGATATCACGCACATGTTGAATTACCATTGTTACCTTGCCAGTTTCGTCGAGGACTGGACTTACAGAGACTTCTTTGTAACTTCCATCCACAGGGTTTTTATCTTCGTATATCCTGAATTTACCATCCTTAAATGTATCCCTTGGTGGACAGTAGTCACAGGGGGATTGTAATTGTTTGAAGACTTCATAACAGTATGGATGACCACTTCGTACTTCTTCAGGGACAAAATCATGGTCTTTCCAATTACTTTTGACTACTCGGAAATCTTTATCAAGTATAACGAGTAATCCGTCAAGGGCTGCAAATGAACTTGATAAAATTCTTTCTGATTTTTTCAATTCCTCGTCAGCCTGCTTGCGATCAGTAATATCTCTGAAAATGCCCGCAATATATTGTTTCCCTGCTATTGTTATGGGAAAAGAATTGATATCAGCATAAAAAAAGCTTCCATTTTTTCTTTTTATCGGTATATCTGATGCCAGTGTTATTTCTTTTCGTGTTTGTTTCTCAAACTGTTCTGTAACGTAAGGAAGGTCTTTCTCTGGATGAATGTCCTGTAACCCAAGATTTTTTATCTCTTCCTCACTATATCCCAATTTCTCACAAATCGTTTTATTGCCCAAATAAAATCTCTTCGTTTCAGGATCACTCAAAAGTATTCCATCAGAAGCATTATCAAAAATATCTTTAAATCTTTTTTCAGATTCACTCAGTTTTTCCTCCGCCCTTTTCCGCTCGGTGATGTCAGTAAATAACGCGAGCAAATGGGGCTCGTTTTCAAATTGGAAAGGGACAAAGCGACAAGCAAACCAAACTTCCTTCCCGAATGTGCTGACTATATGAACATCCTTTCTTTTTTCAATTCCTGTAGCTAATGCCTCTTCCGCAACCTCTAACATACCTGACTTCTTCCATGATTCGAGGTGGTAATAATTCTGTTTCAGCAATTGATCTACAGTTGCTCCAACCATTTTTGCAATGGATTCGTTAACTGAAACACACTGCCCTGAAGCTTTGTATGTAATGATGCCAATCGGTGATGCCTCGAAAATTGTTTTATTAAAAGTAAGTGCATTGTCTGTAAGCTTCACCATTTTTTTGCGTTCAGTGATGTCCCTTACAACTTCGATCCCAGCTATTATCTTTCCTGTGGAATCCTTCAAAGCAGATGCGGTAATCTCTGCATATCTTATTTCTTTATCAGTTTGTAGCTCCCTTTGCACTGTGTGAGCTTTCCCATCTTTGAATGAAATAGCGACAGGACATCCACCACATATGCCTTGTCTCTTAGCATATGCCTTGTAACAAAATTCACCTGCATGGGTTCCCATTAAGTCACTGTGAATTTTATTTTCATAGAGAATCGTGAATGTCCTGTCCAGAATGCTGATGCCATCTCCTATTGCGCTGATAATCCCCTCTGCTCTGGTTATTTCTTTTATTAATTTAGTAGTAGAGCTTTTCGTTGTCTCTTTGTCTTTTTCTTGCTGGTTCTCTGGTTTTTTCATTTGGGTTCCTATAATCTGATTTACTCTAATTAGAGTCTGTTTATAAAGTACGATTCCGATAAAAATCGTCATTCTCGCGAAGGCGGGAATCCAGTGTTTTCAATGCCTTCTGGATCCCCCGGTCAAGAGGCTGTGTCGTAATGTCATTCTGAGGCCC
>JBAQLU010000091.1:0-28662 GCA_049302065.1 Thermodesulfovibrionales bacterium | reverse complement strand
ATCGCCGCCTCGTAGAAGCAGGGAAGAAGCCCAAGGTAGCGCTGATAGCCTGTATGAGAAAGTTATTGGTCATTCTCAATGCAATAATGAAAAACCGAATCCCGTGGCAAGCTGATTATTCAACTTGTCCAACACCACAAATCCCTTGACAAAAATCACAGTTGCTCAAGGGGGAGGGAATAATTGGGAACCCCGAAGCTGAGCTTCGAGGAATTCTTTTGATTAAATGCTGTGAAGTCCATGGAATTCGAGAAGGAACCCGTGAGTATGGAGCGTCTGAAGGAACTCCTCAAGAAGGAAAAGACAGCACCCGTCCGTTAGATTCAACCCGCTATATGGATCAAAAGGCTTTCAAAAGCATTCAGGGAAACAAAATGCTAATTTACATTATTGCTATGCGTTTATCTTTATACGGCTGGGGCCATTTATTGGCATCAATAAGCCAGGAGAGATGTTCCATAAGCCTTGGTTGATGAACAATATTAGGCTCATCATCAAAGATAATTCCTGTGAGATACATATTCTGAAACTTTTTCTGCCAGTCGACTTTCCCTGAAATTGTATCATCCTGCATTTTACCGGCTTTATCGATAAAAGATATCTTAATATTTACTTTCTTGCCCTTCCCTACCGGGTTAGAAGAATATAGTCCCAATCCTGAAAACGAAATATTTGCCACAGTTGCATGAACGATAACCTTTTCCTTAGAAACAGTAACAGTAGCACTTCCAAAAAACTGATACCTGTGCCATTTGCGGTCATCTTCGAAATTATTTTTCTTTCTCATCCTAACCTGTCATCCACTTTTAAAGATTATACTATATAAGTTCTGCCTTTTCCATGATAAGAGGTACTTTTTCTTCTATCCCAATCGCCATGATGTGGACACCATCACAGATGCTCTCACGAAATGTCATTTTATTCTCCTCATTATTCCTTGCCGATATCTGTTCTGTAACGCATACCATTAAAATGGATTTTGTCTATATTTGCATATGCCACGGTTCTCGCATCCTGAAGTGTCTTTCCTTTGCCGACAATATGGAGAACTCTGCCGCCGTCTGTAACCATACCTTTTGTCTCTGAATTACTTACGCCGGCAAAAAATATCTTGCAATCAGGATCCTGGATATTTTCAAGTCCGGAAATAGGATGCCCTTTCCCGTAACGTGCAGGATACCCCGGATACCAGCCTTTGCTCCTGCCATGTTTCATCTGTTTCGTCCTGCCGGCTGCAGCTACTACATCGCAGTAAAAATCCTGGCTCCATTCTACCCTTTTCTCGCTGAGTACACCGTTAAGGATCTGAAAACTGATATCAGTCAATGGTGTCTTTAATCTGGGAAGTATTACTTCAGCTTCCGGGTCACCGAAACGTACATTTGCCTCAAGGAGATGAGGGATTTCCCCAACCAGCATCAGGCCGCAGTAAAGTATTCCCTTATATGGAATACCTTCCTTTTCTCTGAATCCCTTTATTAAAGGCATGGCAACCTTTTCACATACCAGTTTGGTAAGTTCATCGCCTTCAAGGCGATGAGGAGAATATGATCCCATACCGCCGGTATTCAGGCCTTCATCATTATCATAGGCCCTCTTGTAATCCTGGGCAACCGGCATGGGCGCACATGCCTCGCCATCGGTAAAAACAAAAAAAGATATCTCGATACCAAATAGTCTCTTTTCAATAACTACCCTCAGACCTGAATCGCCGAACATCTTTTCGACCATGAGCTGATCAACCGCCTTACATGCCTCCTGGGTATCTGAACAAACGATTGAACCCTTCCCCTGTGCGAGACCATCTGCCTTGACAACAACTGGATATTTTACGGAATTGATATAATCCTTCGCCTTCTCGGGGGAATCAAATACCTCGAATTCCGCTACAGGCACACCTATTTCCCTGCATAACAGTTTGGTATAGCCCTTGCTGCCTTCAAGAATACTTGCTTTTTTCTGCGGACCGACAATGGGAATTTTCTCTGCTGTAAACAGGTCAACAATGCCGTTTGTCAGGGGACTTTCAGGACCTATGAAGACAAGATCAACTTTCTCTCTTTTGGCAAGATCGAGGAACTCTTCATTAGTCCTGGCGTTTTCACACCTGACATCCAGGGCTATCCCTGCATTCCCCGGAGTACAGATTACCTCCTTCACGTTTGGGTCGTTTTTAAACTGCCATGCAATCGAATGACCCCGGCCACCGCTGTCAACAACGAGAACTTTCATTTATATGCTTGATCCTTTCTGATATTTATCTGAATTAGATTTAAATTTTAACATTTCATGGCGTTCTTAATCGTATTTTAAATTTACAAGGCTCCGAAAAAGTGAAAGGGATTATCCTTTATACTATTTTGCCTTCGAACCTCAGAGCATGCGAGGATGATGCACCGCGCAGAAAGACAACTACAATCCAGCTTCCTCCAGGACCATGGGAACCTTTTTCTCCCAGCCTATAGCCATAATATGAACTCCCTGACAGAGATCCTTCATCCCTTTAACGAGTTCAGTAGCTATCTTGACGCTGGTTTTGACCTTATCCTTTGTCTCTTCCATTTCTTTAATAAGTGGCTCAGGAACAAATACACCGGCCACGTTCTTATTCATAAACCTGGCCATACCGGCTGACTTGAGCAGGATGATTCCTCCCAAAACCGGCGTGTTGAAGCCTTCTACACGCTTCATGAATTTTTCAAAGAGGTCCAGATCAAATATACCCTGGGTTTGAAAGAATTTTGCACCCGCCTCTATCTTCTTTTCCATCTTTACGATCTGCATCTCCAGGGCAGCCTCATTGTCGGCTCCCGGATTCACGACCGCGCCTGGAAAGAAGTCAGGAGCACCCTTAAGCTGGTTTCCCGCCATATCAAAGCCTTCGTTGAGCCTGCTTATTGCCCTTAAAAGGCTTACGGAATCTAAATCAAAAACGGGCATTGCATCAGGATGATCTCCCAGAGTCGGGTGATCTCCTGTGAGTGACAACACGTTCCTGATGCCCAAAACCCAGGCACTCAGCAGATCGGATTGGAGTGCCAATCTGTTTCTATCCCTGCAGGTAACCTGGAAGACGGGATCAATTCCGTGATCCACCAAGAGATGGCAGACTGCCATGGAACCGAGGCGCATGACGGAACTCTGAAGATCGGTCACATTAACGGCGTCTGCTTTTCCTTTTAAAAGCTCTGCGTCTTCCAGCAGGACATCCGTCTCGGTCCCCTTAACAGGACCTACCTCTGCAGTGACGAGGAACTTGCCGGAATCTAAGGCCTCCCTTAAACCCATCTCTTTATACTCCTTTTTTTAGCTCCTTTTTTGATTTTAAATCTTCCCTTACCATCCTTCGGGGATGAACAGACCTTGTCTTCGGCTGTGATATCCCCTTAAGAAGATAAAGCATATTGAGTTTTACCAAGCGGTCGTAAATCAGTTGCCACACGCAGGGATTATCTTTTGAAACTTCACACAATCCGCCCCTTGATCCACCGCAAGGCCCGTTGATGAGGCTTTTCGCACACCTTGCCACAGGACATATTCCGCCGGTCAGGTGAAGTATGCAGTTCCCACAGGCCGCACACACCTCAACCCATGTACCTCTTCCGTCTGAAACACCGAGGAACGTTGTGTTCATCGCCGGTAACACAGTGATACCTTCCAGTTTCATGGCAACGCCCTGAACACCTGCGCCGCAAGCCATTGAGAGGATTGCATCATACTGAGAGGCCTCATCTTTTATCTGATCGATGAATTCCGGATCGCACTGTCGCAATATTGTCTTTTCTCCTGTGACGATCTCATTCCCTTCTAATTTCCTTGCCATTTTAAGAGAAAACGCCAGCAGCTCAACCTGTCTCTCACCCCCGCTCATACATACAGTCACACAGGTACCGCAACCGAGAACCATAATCTTCTTAAAGTCTTTCAGCATCTCCTTTATCTCCTCAAATGGCTTGAGTTCTGCAACTATCATGGTCCCACCTTCTTCCCATCGCGTAATGGATTTACACCCAGGGTATCAAGTCGCTCTCTGAAACTGGTGAATTCCTCCTCTCCTAAAACAAGAGACAGTCGGTCTTCACCTATGCCTGTTTCTTGCAATATCCTTTTAGCCCTCTTTATATGCTCTATCAGCCACCGGCCACCATCTCTAAAACGGCATTCGTCTTTCTTGCAGGCGTGCACCAGGACACCTTCAACGCCCGTTTCAAACGGATAAAGGATCTGTAATTCTTTTAGGCCACCCATACAACATCTTGCAATCCAGTATAGTTCGTCGCTGTCAAAAGGAGGGCCAATAGGCGAATCGTATCTGCAATAGAAGCCGATTACCAATATGTCCGGTGTCTCCTGACGTGCGGAGTCTATTACCTGATCTAATTCCTGACGAAAATCTGCCTTTCCATCGATTTGCAGACTTATCGCCGAAGCAGGACATTCCGATGCACATATGCCGCACGCCTGGCACTGGCTGATATCTATTTCAGCAATCTCTTTTCCGGGAACCGGTACGCCGAAAGGACAGACGCGTACACAATTGAGACAGGCTGCACATGTCTCGGAAACTGAAGCCCCTGCCGCGCAGTTGAGGCAGCGCAACGCTTCCCTGTACGCTTGCTCCCGAGAATAGCCCAGGTCCACCTCTCTAAAATTATCGCTACGCTCTTTCACCGGTAGATCAGGCACCTTTTGTCTCTCGGATTTATTGATCAGCTTGACCACATCTTCATCCAGCGATCGAACCGCCACAATAGGATCAAGACCTTTCTCCGGTCTATTGCGGAAATAATGGTGTATCGCTTCAGCGGCATTTCTTCCGGATGCCATTGCCTCAATGACACTCAAAGGTCCGGTCACGACATCTCCCCCTGCAAAAACACCCTTTATGTTTGTAATACCCGTGTCATCTTGAACGATCACGGTTCCTTTCTTATTTATGTTTAATCCATTATGTATAAGGGTTTCTGCATCAGGGATATAACCGATCGCTGATATCACTGTGTCAGCCTGTAATTCAAATTCGCTGTTTTCTATCGGCATCGGACGCCGCCTTCCGGAGGCATCCGGCTCTCCGAGTTCCATCTTAACAAATATTACACCGCGCACCTTCCCTTCACCCATAAACTCAACGGGAGAAGTAAGATACATCATCTTTACCCCTTCTCTTTCGGCATCCCCGACTTCTTCAGGTCCAGCCGGCATCTCATCCAGGGTCCTGCGATAGATAATAGTAACATCCGAACATCCAAGGCGGATACAGGTCCGTGCTGCGTCGATTGCGGTATGCCCGCCTCCGATAACTAAAACCTTCTCGCCTAAGGCCTGTATCTGTCCTCTGCTGACATGTTTAAGAAATTCAATGCCTGAGACGACCCCGGCTAAATCACTGCCTTTACATTTTGGCAATAAACTTTTCTGACTGCCGACAGCTAAGAAAACCGCCTGATAATCTTTGAGAAGTCCTTCAAGAGTAAAATCCTTGCCCAGTGACTTACCGGTCTTTGCATCGATCCCCAGCGATAATATATCATCAATCTCATCTTTCACCAGCTTTTTTGGAAGTCTATATTCGGGGATTCCTTCGCTCAGTAACCCGCCGAGCACATTTTGTGCCTCGAAAATTGTCACTTTATAGCCAAGCAAGGCAAGATCATGGGCTGCTGTGAGACCCGCGGGGCCGCCTCCCACTATGGCGATATTTTCATTGTATGAATTTTGAGGTCTTTCTATGAGCTTCAGACTTTTTGTTTGATCTGCGGCAAACCGTTTCAATGCCCTTATCGAAACAGGCTCGTCTACCTGTGCACGTTGGCAGGCCTTTTCACATAACCGCGTGCAGATCCTTCCGCAGACTGACGGCAGAGGATTTACCCGACGGATTATACGGATCGCCCCTTCTGCATCGCCTCTCGCGATTTCGGAGACATAACCGCGCACATCCGTGCGAATCGGGCATGCTGCTTGACAAGGAGGCATGGCTTTCTCGGTCATTTGTTCACCTTAGAGCCCTTATTTTGCCGGGAGCAGAACGGTAAACGTAGTGCCCTCTCCTACCTTACTTTCTACATTGATGGTGCCGTAGTGGGCATCCACAACGCTTTTCACAATGGAAAGGCCCAGACCGGTACCGCTGATATTTTTTGTCAGATCGGATTTTATCCTGTAGAATTTATCAAAAATTCGGGGGAAATCCACGTCTTCAACACCTATTCCCGTGTCAGATACTTCTAACTGAATGTTCTGTGCATTTTCACCCATCTCGACATTAACCTTCCCTCCCGGTGGCGTGTACTTAATGGCGTTGCTGATCAGGTTAATAAACATGGCCTCCACACTGCTTCTGTTCCCACTGATCACAGGAAGGTTATCCTCTATTTTTACATGAAGGGCGATATTCTTGTCCTGGGCCTGGGGTTGTATCAGCTCGACAGTCCTCTTCAGAATCTCAGCGACATCCAGATGTTCTATCTGTTTCAGATATCCTCCCTCTTCTACAAAGCATACATCAAGGATATCATGTATCAAATCGACCATACCTTTTATTCTATTTTTGACCTTTTGAAGCAAATCCCTTTGTTTCTCATTTAAATCTCCCACTATCCCTTCCAGAAGGATAGATGTCTGAAGTAAAGTGGAGCTTAATGGGGATTTTAATTGATGGGAAACCATGGATAAGAAATTTGTCTTGATCTTATCTATAGCACTTAACCGTGAGACATCATGAAGCAGAGTTACCGATCCAATGAGTAATGCATTCTCATTTCTGACAGGATTGACATGAACCCTGAGCCTTGTATCACTTATGTCTATAAGGCATACCTCTTCAGTATGATAAGGCAGATCAAGTGCCAACGTCTTAGTTATAAGTTCAACCAGCACCTTATTCCCAATGTGATGAACTGGCCGATCCAAAGCAGTCTTTCCTTTTATGCCCAACAAAGCCTCAGCCTTCTGGTTATAAAGGATGATCTTACCTGTTTTATCAGTGACAAGTATCCCGTCGGAGAGGCTATCAATAACAGCATTTAAAGATTCTTTCATTACTCTATAAGGCATATCTGTTCCCTACCATAAATATATCCTGAACTGAGCGATTTTTACTGATAAAGCTTTAAAAATTGTCATTCCGCACCCTTCGCTTTTATCATTCCGAATCCCGAATGTCTTCGGGATGAGGAATCTCGTCTTTAATGATATAGATTGCCATCCCGAAAGCTTTCGGGACTCCTCTCCTCGCAATGACACCCTTCAAAAAATCCCTCAAGTTTTCTCCCCCATAGAAATTCTCACCAGCTTTTCTACTCTGTCTACAATCTCCATTGGCTCTACGGGTTTTGGGACATAGTCATCCGCCTCTATTTTCATGCCCATTTCCTTTGTATAACTTGTTGTGGGTATAGACTCTCCTACTGCAGTCAGCAGCAGAATGGGGATATGTCTATATTTAGGGTCAGACTTGAGCTTAGCACATACTTCATAGCCATCCATTTCAGGCATCATGACATCCAGAATGATTAAATTCGGCTCTTCTGTTTGGGCCTTTTTCAGCCCCTCTTTGCCGTCATAAGATACAACCACATCATAAGATTTACTTTCTAAAATAAGTTTAGTTGCTTCCACAAAATCTGCATCATCATCAACCAATAAGATTTTCTTTCCGCTCATCTCTTTCACCTTAATCCTTGCCTTCTTTCTTGAGGACTTTTCCTATACGTTCTAATAATACGGTATGCTCAATGGGTTTCTCTACATAATCAGCAACGTCAAGTTGTACGCCCGTTTCTAATTCATAACGACGCTTGCTGGCATCCTCACTTACACTGCTCAGAATAATAATGGGTATACGGGAATATTTTGCCCACCGGGGATCTTTCAATTCTTTGCAGACTCCAAAACCATCCAGCCTCGGCATGAGGAGATCCAGAATCATCAAATCAGGTTTATCTTCTTTAAGCTTATTCAGGCCGTCAATCCCGTCCTGAGCAGTGACTACCTTATAGCCATTAGCCTCAAGGATGAGGCTGATAGCTTCCCGGATTTCCGGGTCATCATCAACAACCAATATTTTCGCACTCATCATTTTCCTCCTTATGCCCAAAAGCTCGATACAAAGTCTTATCCTATTCAGTAAGTTACAGTATAGGCCTTGGCAGTAAGCCAGCCCTCTCTGCAATAACCGGTACTATATCTTCCCATGCTACAGCCATAATATGGATGCCATGGATACCATCTATCTCTTTCAACTGCTCAATAATCTCCAGGGTTATCTTTACCCCTTCTTCCTTGGCATTCTTGGCGTCCTCCAAACGGGTGACTATCTCATCCGGCACGCTTACACCTGAAACGTTATCCCTCATATAGCGCGCCATTCCTACGGACTTTATGGGAATTACTCCGGCAAGAATATGAACCTGTTTATCCAGTCCCTGATCTCTTACCATCTCCATCCACTTGATAAACTTTACCACATCAAAGACAGCCTGGGATTGAATAAAGTCCGCACCTGCCTTAACCTTTTTAGCCAATCTTTTAACCCTGTACTCAAAGGGGTCGGCATAGGGGTTTTCAACTGCCCCGATAAAAAGAGGAACCTCGCCAGAGATAGCCTCGCCACAAAGAAATTTTTTTTCATCCCTCATGGTCTTAAGGGTCTGGACGAGCTGGATAGAATCGATATCATAGACACCCTTTGCTGTTGGATGATTGCCAAATTTCTGGCTGTCACCCGAAAGACAGAGCACATTTCGAATTCCTAAGGCAATGGCGCCCAAAATGTCACTCTGAATAGCGATTCGATTCCGATCCCTGACCACCATCTGCATTACAGGATCAAGCCCCATCTGCTTCAATATAACACAGCCGCTCAGACTTGACATGCGAACGATGGCTGTCTGATTATCCGTTACGTTCATTGCATCACAACAGGATTTGAGGAGTTCACCTTTCTTCTGAATGACCGAGGCAGAAGTACCTTTTGGAGGACCCACCTCGGCAGTTACAGTAAAATAGCCTCCTTCCAATACCTTTTCCAGATTACTTCCGCTTTTCATCTCCTCTTTCCCCCTCCCTACGATTCTTTTTTCTCTTCCTGTGTTTCAACGTCTGCTATATGCTCCAATACTATCCGACGAGGTCCTCCGTATATTCCGGTTGACCAATCCCTGGGAGGTTTAATTTCGGACAGTTTTTCCAGAGTACCGAGTTTCGTCATCCTCTCTAAAATCAGGTACCATGCGCAATCCACATCCTGGCTTATTTCGCATTTGCCGTTGTTCGTTCCGCCGCATGGTCCGTTCATGAGGGATTTTGCGCAACGTGCTATAGGACATATCCCGCCGGTCAAGTGGAGCATGCAGTTTCCGCATCCAGCGCAGAGTTCTGTAAATATACCTGCCTTTGGAACAGCTCCGTAAAACCCTGTATTAATGCCCGGACATACAGGAATATTCCCGATTCTTTCA
This sequence comes from Thermodesulfovibrionales bacterium, assembly GCA_049302065.1. GTDB lineage: Bacteria > Nitrospirota > Thermodesulfovibrionia > Thermodesulfovibrionales > SM23-35 > VGWX01. The sequence continues at coordinate 19,201 of JBAQLU010000091.1, read as the reverse complement.
GAGAGGAAATTTACTCCAACGCCGCAAGCAAGAGAGAGCACTATGTCATACGTCCTAACATCATCCATTGCAGGATCAAAAAATTCAGGCTCACAATGTCTTTCGATTGCAGCATGCTTAACCTCCATTTCCACACCTTCCTGAGAAGCCTTTATCCTGAGCATGGAAGCGAGTATCTCCGCCTCTTTGCCTCCGCCTGCATGACAGATTGCAACACAGGTGTTACAACCAAAGACAAGAACTTTCTTAAAATTATTTATCATATCCCAGATTTCTTCAAAAGGCTTCTGCTTGCCGACAATCATTTCAATTCACTCCTTTTCATCCCGCTTTGTCTGCATACCGCAAGCCATATGGGTGAGGGACCAAGTTTACGGATTCTTTCTGTAAATCCGGTACAGATTTCAGCCCACTTTGGTCCCATCGCTGCAGAGAGATTATACATCTCCAGGCGTGCAGGATCGATACCCACTGTCGATAGCAATTTTTTTGCATATGTAACTCTTTTTGCTGCATACATATTACCTTCCAGGTAATGACATTGCCCCTGCAGTCAGCCAGCCACGAAAACTCCGTCCACACCGCGCTCGAATGCATGGAGGATATGGATATAGTCCAGCTTGCCTGTACAGGGAAGCCTGATGACCTTTACAGCCGGCGGATAAGAGAGCCTCATCACACCGGCAAGATCAGCAGCAGCGAATGCGCAATAATGACAGGTGAAGGCGAGGATATTCGGTTCCCAGCCTGATAAAATCTCGTGAGGTTTTTCGACAGAAAGAACCTTTTCCTCTTCTTTTACCATCCCCCTGTCTCCCTTATCATACTCTTTAATATCATTTTATCACGGGTTCACATTCCACAGCAGCATCAATCATTGCAAGTATCTGGTCATCACGGAAGCTGTTCACCTGAAAAGCCTTGGCCGGGCATATGCCTGCACAGATTCCGCAGCCATGACATTTGATCTCGTTGTGAGCAATTTTGCCCTCATCGTCGATATAAGGCGAATTAAAAGGACAAACTCTGAAACAGCTCAGACAGGACATACACAAATCTTTTCTTTGCTTTGCGATGATCCCTGAGACAGCGAGACTTTCCTTGGAGAGAACCACACCTGCACGGCCTGCTGCTGCCAATGCCTGACTGATCGTCTCATCAAGATTCTTGGGTGCATGTGCCAGACCTGCCACAAAGATTCCTTCGCTCGGAAAATCAACCGGACGAAGCTTCACATGAGCCTCAAGGAAATACCCGTCAGGATTCCTGGTGACCTTATACATTTCACCAATTTTATCAGTTGTCGGATGCGGCCTCAGGCCGGTCGACAGGACTAACCAGTCAGCATTGAGTATCAATTCCTTATTCAGCATGTAATCCCAGGTCATGATCCTGAGCTTATCTCCAATTTTCTCGACTACAGGTTTTTTATCAATCTCATAGCGTACAAAAAATACACCCATATCCCGTGCTTTTTTGTAATAATCTTCCTTCAGCCCATAAGTACGGATGTCCCTGTACAGTATGAAGACTTGGGCATTAGGATTCCTCTCTTTAAGAGCAATGGCGTTCTTGATTGCATCCTGGCAACAGATGCGAGAGCAGTACTGGTTCGGCTCTTCACGGGAGCCCACGCACTGGATCATAACATACCGTTCGCCGGATTTCGGCTTCTCTCCCATAGCAAGCTTCCTTTCCAGTTCTCTCTGTGTTATTACATGGTCGCTTTCATTATAGAGATATTCAGTCGGCTGATATTCAATACCACCGGAAGCCAGTATGATGACTCCATGTTTTATTACATCTCCATTCGTAAGGGTTGTCTCGAAGTTACCGATAAACCCTTCGGTTTTTTTGACCTCCATATCAGTGTAAAGCTTGATATGTTCGTGTGATAGAACATGTTTTATCCTTGCTTTCAGGAATTCGTGGACATCATCTCCTTCCAGTATGCGATAAAGATTCTTTAACAGGCCTCCCGGCTCTTTTTCCTTTTCGATAATAGATACATGGAAACCCTGGTCAGCCAATGAGAGAGCAGCAGTCATTCCGGCGATTCCACCGCCTATGACCATTGCAGCAGGGGTAACTCCTACAGTATCGGTTCTGAGAGGTTCGAGGAGACGCGCCTTTGCTATCGCCATCTTTACAATTTGTATTGCCTTTTTTGTAGCATCTTCCTTTTGTCCCATGTGGCACCAGGAACACTGTTCGCGGATGTCGGCAAGATCGAATAGATATTTGTTCAGCCCGGCATCACGAATTGTATCCTGGAATAGTGGTTCGTGTGTCCGTGGAGTGCAGGATGCTACAACAACCCTGTTCAGATTCATTTCCCTGACAATTTTCTTGAGCATTTCCTGACTGTCCTGTGAACACGCATAAAGCGTGTTCGTTGCATAGACCACTCCCGGTAGATCTTTCACTGCCCCGACAACCTTTTCGACTTCAACAGTAGAGGCGATATTTGTTCCGCAGTGGCAAACGAAGACGCCGATCCTCGGTTCTTCTCCTGTCAGATCCTTTTCCGGGGGGAACTCTTTTGCTGCCGTCTCTGTCCCGCGGGCCTCACAGAGAAGAGCCATAACTTCACCAGCCACAGCACTCCCTTGCATCACTGTTTCCGGTATATCTTTTGGCCCCTGATAGGTTCCTGTGACAAAGATTCCATTCCGTGAAGTCTGTACCGGTTTGAGCGGAACCGTTCTTGCAAAACGATATGAGTTCGTCTCGATGCCGAAAGTCCTCGCAAATTCAACCGCATCTTTATGAGGTTCAAGACCGGCAGAAAGAACCACCATGTCAAAGGTTTCGTCAACGAGCTTCCCATCCTCTGCAGCATAACGGAGAAGTAAATCGCCTGTGCCCGGCTCTTCGCGAACTGCTGAGATCATGGCACGTTTATACCGCACACCATATTCATTTTTAGCACGTTCAACATATTTATCGAAGTCTTTCCCATAGGCACGCATTTCCATAAAGAATATCGTCGGATCTATTTCTGAATTGTGCTCTTTTGCGATAATCGCCTGCTTTGTTGTGTACATGCAGCAGACAGAAGAACACCATGGATTTGCATTATGAGAGTCCCTGGATCCCACACACTGAATCCATGCAACTTTTTTTGGGTGCCTTCCGTCAAAAGGCCTTTTTATTTCACCCTTATACGGACCTGACGCAGATAGAATGCGTTCGAACTGGATTGCGGTTACTACGTTTTTCCATCTTCCGAGTCCGAATTCCCCCCTTGCCTTTGCGTCATAGCGGTCCAGACCAGGACAAAGGATAATCGCTCCAACATGTAATTCAAGTTCTTCTCCCTTATCTTCAAAGTTGATGGCTCCAGCTTTGCACGCCTTTTGGCAAAGGCGGCAACGGCCTTTTTTGAAATAAAGGCAATTATCCTTATCAATAGCCCTGGTATTAGGCACAGCCTGGGGAAACAGTGAATAAATAGCTTTACGCACTGTGAGCCCCTGCTCGAACTCGCTGGGTACCTTTTTAGGGCATTTCACTTCGCAGTCTCCACAGCCGGTACATTTATCAGGATCTACATAGCGCGGAGCACACTTTACTTTGACCCTAAAATCCCCCGGCTTACCCTCAACCGATACAACCTCTGCCAATGAATGGATATCGATGTTCAGGTGTCGGCCGACTTCAACCATTTTTGGTGATATCATGCACATAGAGCAGTCGCCGGTGGGGAAGGTCTTATCAAGCATGACCATAGTCCCGCCGATTGATGGGTCCTTTTGTACAATGTGAACCTTAAACCCGCTGTCGGCAAGGTCAAGTGCTGCCTGCATTCCCCCGATACCACCCCCAACGACCAGGACAGAGCCTTTCTTTATAGAAGAAATCTTTTCATTCATACCAGCTTCAACTCCTTTAAGAGTCCAAGAGAATCTACAAAATGCCTATCCATCTGCATTTCCCGGGGGGTAAAGCCCATGGCGATGCCCAGAAGCTCTGTAATAAAAAAAACAGGTAACTTTTTCCGGATTCCATACCGTTCACAGACCTGATCCTGATATGCGTCCATGTTCATCTGGCACATCGGGCAGGTAGTAACAAAGCAGTTAGCCTCCCTTGCAAGAGCATCTTTTATTATTTTGGACATAAGGAACAAAGATGTATCAGTATCATTGACTGCTGCTGAAGCCCCGCAGCAGTCTGTTTTGTAACTCCAGTCAATAGGCCGCGCTCCGAGAACCTTACAGACGGTCTCCATTCCCTGGGGATTTTCAATGTTATCAGAGATCGGTATATCACCGGGAAATCTCGTCAAAAGACAACCATAATAGCATGCAGGCCTGAGGCCTTCCAGTTTTTTTATTGACTTCTCTGCAATCCCGCCTGAATTTGCTTTGGATACAAGAATATCGAGGATACTTGATATTCTTATCTTCCCCTCGACCTTTTTGGAGAGTTCTGCATTTATTTTATTCTTTAGTTCAGTATCTTCATACAGTATTTTTTGAGTGACCAATGTGCGGTTGTAACAGGATGAACAGGGAATAAGCATCTCTGAAAGACCGCTCGCATCTGCGATACCCAGATTACGGGCAGGGAGTGCGACAGCCAGAAAGTCATCGGTTTTGCTTGCTGATGTTGCACCACAACAGTTCCAGTCCTCAATCTCTTTCAGCTCTATCCCCAGTTGATTGAGTACTTTCCTGCACTGGGTATCATAAAGCTCTGAAGAAGCATGGAGTGAACATCCCGGATAATACGCTATTTGCAAATATCAGCCCCCTGCCTCATCCCTGGCCTTCTTAAACAACCTTTTTATTTCAGAGAGTCTCTTAATTTTATTTAATTGAAAATGCATCCGTTTCTTTTTCATCATCGAGATTCCCAGTTTTGCATGGTTTTTCATCTCATCCGCAACAGCCTTCCATCCCCCGCCATGCTTTAACTCTCTTTTTGCGTTTTGCATTTCATATAAACCCATAAACTCAAGCTCATTGACACGGCCAAAGTGAGAAGTCGATCTTAAAAATGCATCATGAAATGCAGCAACTTTTGGTAAAAGCGGTTCAAAATGGGCTTCTTTGGATATCTGCTTCAGTGTTTCATTTATTCTTGCAGTCTGTATGTTGTTCGGGCAACGTGTACCGCAGGTATAACAGGCGACACACTTCCAGACAAGAAGATTATTAAGGGCTTCCTCCCTTTCGCCTAATATGATCATCCTGATCAGACGATCGGGAGTCACTCCTGTCTCGTCTCCTACGGGACAACCTGCTGCACAGCGCCGGCACTGGTAACAGGCAAGCAGGTTCTGACCTGATCTGTCCATTACTTCCTGTATCAGAGGTTGTGAGAGTTCAGGTTGGAATTGAAGAACTGACAGTGACATAGCATAATTCCTTCATTATAATCTAACTTTTTATATTATTTACATATATATATTTAATTATAACACGCTTTTTTTATAACTTCACCTTTATTCCTGCATGCCAGCAATTCTGGGTGAATTTGAAAAACATTGAGATTCCTCACTTCGTTCGGAATGACAGAAAAAAGATTTCGTAATGTCATTCTGAAGGAACGTATGTGACTGAAGAATCTTACTCCTTTTTCACCGAGAATTGCTGCCTGCATGCAATTTTGCAGATTTCACTGTATTGTACATCAGCATAGCTATGGTCATTGGCCCTACACCGCCAGGAACCGGTGTTATAGCTTTAGCCTTTTCCTTTACTGTTTCAAAATCTACATCTCCTACTAAACCGGTTTCAAGCCTGTTTACTCCAACATCGATTACCACAACGCCTTCCTTCACCATATCAGCAGTGATGGTCTTTGGCTTACCGGCAGCTACGATTAATATGTCTGCTCTTCTTGTATGAGATGCAATGTCTCTCGTTCCGGTATGACATATTGTTACAGTTGCATTTGCCCCTTTCTTGTTTCTTTGAATTAACATATTGGCAATAGGCTTTCCCACGATATTGCTTCTTCCGACAACAACAACTTCAGCACCATCTGTCTCGATTCCAGACCTTATTAAAAGCTGCTGGATACCATGTGGTGTACAGGGAAGATAATCAGGTACGCCAAGCATTAGTTTGCCGACGTTTACGGGATGGAAAGCATCTACATCTTTCCTTGGATCTATTGCATACAGAATTTTCTTTTCATCAATATGCTTTGGCAGGGGCAATTGCACAAGTATTCCATGAATTTTCGGATCTTTATTAAGCCTTTCGATAATAGCTAATAGTTCCGTTTCAGTTGTAGCCGCAGGTATATCCATACGTTCAGAATAGATTCCGAGTTCCTTGCAAGTTTTTTCCTTTGCGCCAACATATACTTTTGATGCCTCGTCTTCTCCTACAAGAACAGTAGCAAGTCCAGGTATAATATTGTTATTTTCTTTTAATTTAGCTATCTCTACTTTAAGTTCTTCTTTAATTTGTTTTGATATCTCTGATCCTTTGATAAGTGTAGCTGACATTGTTCTTACCCCTTTCTTAATTAGGTTTATGAATTACTGGAACTAATCTCTCTTCTTGATCAGTTCCAGTAATTCATCTCTTGTGGATTGTTTGCTCCTGAAAATACCTCTGACAGCTGATGTTACTGTGCGTGTTCCGGGCTTTTTAACACCTCTCATGCTTATGCACAGATGTTCCGCGTCAACAATAACCATAGCGCCTTTCGGTTTCAGCTTGTTCATTATCAAATCAGCAAGTTGTGTAGTTAAACGTTCCTGAACCTGCAATCTTTTGGCAAGCACCTCAACTGCTTTGACGATCTCGCTCAGGCCGACAATTTTACCGCCGGATGGTATATAAGCCACATGAACCTTCCCGATAAAAGGTATCATGTGATGCTCGCATACGGAATAAAAAGGAATATCTTTTAAAAGAACCATTTCGTCATGGGTTTCACCTTCGATAGCTTTAAGGAGTTCTTCAGTGGGTGTTTCAAGACCTGAAAAAATCTCTTCATACATCCTTGCTACACGTTCAGGTGTCTCTTTAATCCCTGAACGTTCAGGATCCTCGCCGATGCCTTCGAGAATCATCCTCACGCCTTTTTCGATCTTCTTTAAGTCCATATCATTATTATACTAAACATGATAATTTTGGCACATTTTAGCATTTGCGATATTTCTATGTCAAAACTCATAAGAATCTTTTCAGTAATGCATCAGGGCAGACCATAGATTATCAGGAATTCCTGTCTTTTTCAGAAGGCATATTCAGCTTATTCTTATCACCCTCTTTTCAGTAACGATCATATCTACCTTAACATCATGTTCTTCTGTAGGAATTGAATCTACTATCTGTTCTTCATACGCAAGGGCGATTACCGGTATTCCCCTTTTTCTCTCTGCAAGCAGGGAATCATAATATCCGGCTCCGTACCCAAGCCTGTTTCCGGAATAATCAAACGCTGCCCCTGGTATAATAACAAGATCGATATCATCAATAGCAACGATCCTTTCATCCGGCACAAACGGTTCAGGTATCCCCATAAAGCCTGCATTTAATTCCCTCAGATCTTTTAATTCATAGAGCAGAAGCCTGTGCCCTTCTTTGTAAACCCTGGGAAGTATAAGATTCTTGCCGGCTTTGAGTGCCTGCTTTATCATGCTGTGCGTCTCTACTTCTGACCTGAATGACGCATAGAAAAGTATTGTCTTCGCAGATAGAAATTCAGGCAGAGTGTAAAGCGAATTTCTGATAAGCATATTTTTTTCTGCTTTTATAGCATGAGGAATCCGATCCCTTTTTTCGAGAACTTCATCTCTTATGGTTTTTTTCATCAGATTTTACCTGCAATTAAAACAATTGCATATATCAGATATAATCCTCCCCCGAAAAGCATTGTATATGGTGTAAGTCGTTTTCTGAAAACTATTTCTATGAGAACCACCGATGCTGATATAAGCGCTATTACGGCTGAAAAAAGAGCCATTCCGGTGATTTTCCATTCTGTGAATAATAATCCTACAGTAACAGGAAACGTTGACTGAAAAACCATGGCGCCTGTTATATTTCCGAGAGCAAGGGTATCCCTTCCTTTCCATGTCCATGTAATACTGTTAACTTTTTCAGGAAGCTCAGTTGCAACAGGCGCAAGCATAAGGGCAAAGAGGAGGGGGTTCATGCCGAATCGCACCGAGACATGCTCGAGGCTTTTAACAAATTCATGAGCGCCCGTTATCATAATGATCAAAGAACCGGCTATCTGAATTACTATCAGTATGAGATGAGGTTCTGCTGTATTCATAAGCTTTATTTTTCTCAATACCTTACAGAGATACATCTCTTCTGAATGTTCAATATCTCCGCTTTCGCCTCTGAATGTCCTGTATGCATAGTAAAAATACCCTATGATGAGCAGTATAGCTATAAGTATGGAAAAAGACTGTCCGATTATAAGCGGCATTATGACCGCGACGGAATACATGGGCAAAAAAAAGATTAAATCGCGTTTTGTGGAATGCACCTCGATGTTCATTTCGAATTTACGTCTCTTTTTTATATGCGATACCAATACCGTTACGCCTATGAGAAAAAATGCCAGTGTAGATAACATAAACGGGGCGCCGAGTATTGCGCCTACACCTATATCTTTGGCTGACTCGCCGCTATAAAACAATATGGCTACTATGGGCAGTATTGTCTCAGGCAATGCAGTTCCAACTGCAGCAAATAAACTTCCGACAACCGCCTGAGAAAAGGAATATTTTCTGCCGAGTGTTTCTACACCGTTCGTAAAGCTCTCTGCAGACAGGAGTATCAGGAAAAGGCCTGTGAGAAGGAAAATGATATCGCCAAGCATCAGTGTATTACAAGTACCGGGCAGGGAGACGTTTTCAGGATGGCATCAGTAACACTCCCTATGAGCATACCTTTGATTAGACCTAATCCCCGGGCACCGATAACTATCAGGTCTGTATCATTTTCTGCGGCAAATGCAACTATCTTTCTTTCAGGCTTTCCTTCGCCTATAATCACTTTCCCCCAAATTGTGTGATTATGGAGAAACTCATCGAGATTGTTTTTTGCCTTTTCACGCAACTCCTGAATTGCTCTTTCTTTATGCTCAAGCGTCTTTATCTTCTCTATTTCATAGTCTGAAGAAATATGGATTACATCAAGTTTTGAAGAAAGAACCTCCTTCAATTCCCGGGCTACTTTCAATGCCGTCACTGACATATCAGAGAAATCTGTTGGACAGAGGATTTTCCCGATATGTATGGCGCCGGTTTTTGAAGTCTCTGCCTTTGCACCCCGTATAACGAGCATGGGCATCTGCAGGCTTTTAATAAGTTTTTCAGAACTGCTCCTCCTCAATGCATGCGACATAAAACCGAGGACAAGCATATCCGCATTTTTTTTCTTCGTTGCTGCTCCAAATGATTCCTGAAGTCTTCCAACAATAATTTCAGTTTCTGAACTGATGCCGCTGTCACTCAATTGCTTTTTCAGTTCGTTAATCTTTTTCTCTGCAATCTTTTTTTCTTCTTCTATATAAGGAATGAGATACGCCGGTGGTGTTGTGAGATAGTCGATTACATAGAGGAGATTAACAGTCGCACCAAATATCTTTGCAAAATGAGATGCATACGCAAGCACGCTCCCTGAATCTTTTCCAAAATCAATGCCTGCCAGTATTTTTTCTATTTTCATAGTCTGAACTACAACTCTTTCTCCATCTTTTTCTTTAAATCCCTCACTGCATTGACTGTTTCCCTGGAACAGAGATACGGGGAAGAGCCTTTCATATCAGCTTCCATAATGGCATCATTAAAGGCAATTGACCCGAGAACTTCAACACCTTTTATATTATCTTTTATAAAGGAGATATCTTCAGGACCTCTTACCTTATTTGCAACGACAAATACTTTACGTACGCCGAGACCGTTTGCCATTTCAAAAACTGTTTTTGCTGTCTGCAGGCTCCTCTGGCCCGGTTCAACAACCACTATAAATACATCAACAGACTCTGCAGTCCCCCTTGTGAGATGTTCTATGCCTGCCTCCATGTCAACAATAACCACTTCGCTCCTGTCAACGATAAGATGTTTCAGCAGGCTGCGCAAGAGTGCGTTTTCCGGGCAATAACACCCTGATGCTGCAGCCTTTAACTTACCCATCGTCAGAAGAGTAATCCCCTTCAGCCGATAGCCTATGCCTTCAGGAAGGTCATCTACCTTTGGATTCAGTTTGTATATTCCGCCCGCTTCTCCCGGCCTTGCCCCTGTCCTTTCCTCTATAAGATCGGCCATATCTGCTATCGGTCTGATTTTTTCTGCCTCTTCCCATGGGATACCGAGGGCAGATGCAAGGTTTGCGTCAGGGTCGGCATCAACAGCAATAACCCTTTTACCTTCTTCTGCATAAATATGGGCCAGCAAAGATGCAAGCGTAGTCTTGCCAACACCGCCCTTCCCTGTTATTGCTATCTTCATAATAAAAACAAAAAGGGTTCAAGGATTCGAGGATTCATGGGTACAAGTGTTTCTGCATTTCTTTTTCTTTTCACTGGAATCCTTGAACCCTTGACCACTTGAACCCTTTTTTACTATTTTATCCCAGCACTTTCTTCGTTGACGGCACACCCTTAACTCTCGGATCAATAGCTACCGCCTGTCTGAGCGCTCTGCCTAAAGCCTTGAATATGGCTTCTATTATGTGATGTGTATTTCTACCATAGGGAGTTATAACATGGAGGGTTATACTGCTGCTGCTCGCAAATGCCTGAAGAAAGTCTTCGATAAGATCAGGGTCAAAATTCTTTATCTTGCTCTTCTTCGGTATCTCGACTTTATACACCAGATAAGGTCTTCCGCTGATATCGATACTTACCATGGCAAGCGCCTCATCCATAGGAACGGAAGCCTGACCATATCTTGTAATCCCCTGCATATTTCCGAGCGCCTCTTTCATTGCCTTACCAAGCACTATGCCTATGTCTTCAACAGTGTGATGAAAGTCGATATCTATATCTCCCTTTGCTTTTATCTTCATATCAAGAAGCCCATGCTTGCTCATTAATGAAAGCATATGATCAAGGAACGGGATGGAAGTGTCTATAGCATATTTACCCTCACCATCAAGATCGATACTCAGCCTGATATCCGTCTCTTTTGTTTTTCTCTCTACCTTAGCCGTTCTCATTTATACCTCATGTTTTTTAACTATCCTTCAATGCCTTAAGAAATAGTCTATTTTCCTGCGGGGTACCAACAGTCACCCTGAGACAACCATCAATAATGCCTTTCATGTTTCTTACAAGCACTCCCCTCCTGAGAAGGTTATTGTAAACCACATCAGGGTCATTGACTCTGAACAATATAAAATTTGCCTCAGATGGATATGGCCTTACCCCCTTTATTTTTGAGAGTTCATTAAATAGCTTACCCCTCTCTGAAATGATGGATTTTATATGCCCTTTCAATAATGTCTTCTTTTTAATAATCTCAGCAGCAATTGCCTGCGAAAAGGAATTGAGATTGAATGGAAGTCTCACCTTATTGACCTCATTGATTATTTCTTCCCTTGCTATCAGGAAACCCACCCGCAGACCTGCAAGCCCTATCTTGCTTAATGTCCTCATGATGATAAGGTTTTCATAATCATTGAGAAAAGGGATAAAACCTCTTTCACTCGCAAATGCCTGATATGCCTCATCAACCACAACAATAGATGTTGATGAGCTTGCCTCGATAATCTTCAGTATCTTTTCTGAGGAAAAACAGTTGCCTGTCGGATTATTCGGTGTGCTTAAAAAGATCAGCCTCGGTTTTTCTCTGCGTATTCTCAGGAGTATATTCTGACTATCAAGGTCGAATTCTTCATTGAGCGGAATCGCAATCCTTTTTTCCCCGAGTGCCTGGGAGATTATGCCATACATTGAAAAAGTAGGAACCGGATAGAGGACAGGCCCGCCAAAGGTGGTAATGAGCTGATAAATCAGCTCATCAGATCCATTACCCTGGAGGATGTTTTCAGGTTTTACTCTGAATTCCCTTGCAATAAGTTCCCTGAGACCTCTTGCTTCAGGATCAGGATATCTGTTTGTCTTTAGAGACTTGACTGTCTTGAATACATCCGTAAAACAATAAGGGCTCTCATTGGCGTCAAGTTTCACTTTGCAGGGGATATCCTTTGCAGAGTAAGCTGTCAAAGAATACACATTCGGTCTAACGAATTTCCTGATGTTCATAGCAAAAGAATTATACCATAACTCACCTCCTATAAAAGACTCTTATCAAAAAGTTATAGTACACCTTCAATGAGGGTTGAAATTTGGTAGCCGCAGGCTTTAGCCTGCGTTGATTGGCGCAGCCTGAAGGCTGCGGCTACAATATCAGAATTGCATTTTTCGGATTATCAGACGGTAAGCGTATCCCCGTCGTGCAGAAGCCTGATGTTATTTATTTTCAGCCTCTCGATCTGACAGCCTATAGTTTTAAAATACTGCGGTTTTGGATGGGTGATGTAGATGCGTTCAGGCATGTTTTTCATCGTCATGAGCTCCTTTTTCAATAACTCCGGGGTCAGATGTCCTGTCGTTAACGCAAGCTCATTCATGCTGTTAGGAAAAGATACATCGATAATAAGACAGTGGATCTGTTTGTGCTTCATCTTTTCCCATGTCTTCGGACACGGTCCTGTATCGCCGGTATAGAAGAACCTCTTCCCGTTTTTATCTTCAACCAGATAGCCGACTGCAGGGACCGTATGATTTACTTTATGGGGGGTAATCGTATATCCGTTTATTGCAATTCCCCTGTCAACCTTCAGCCCCTGCAGGTTGAGTATAGCATTATCAGGATTCGGGATGATCGTAAAGTCCGGCCATACAGCGCTGTTAAAGAGATGTTTCTTGATCGTTTTGATAACAGGGGAGATACTGAAGATTGTTATCTGCTGCTTTTTTTTACCAACTATGATGTTATCAGCGAGGAACGGGATGCTCCGGATATGATCAAGATGTGCATGGGTAATGAAAATGCTCTTGATCTTCATTTGTGCCTGTTCATCAAGGATGTTGGTGATACTCCCTGCATCAAAAAGTATTTCGTCATCGAGGAGAAAGCCGGGTGCATTATGTCCCGGGAATTCAGCGCCCGAACAGCCAATAACCTTAATTTTCATATGTAATTATTTTATAAATATCAACCGGCAATATCAATACCACTTATTTAGAGTCTGTTTATAAAGTCGTTGGTTGTCATCCTCCGGCTTGACCGGGGGATCCAGAACCCATTGAAAAGACTGGATTCCCGCCTTCGCGAGAATGACGAAATTTTATCGGAATAACAGTTTATACACAGACTCTATTTAGTCCATCTCTGAACAGTAAAGGCAGTTGTTCAGTCTCTTATTGATATCAGCCCAACATATCCAGCATTGTAGCGTGCCTGAGAACTTCATCGGTAACATTCCTGAGCCTGGTAAAATTCATTGCGTTTTCGATTGCAATAGATGCATATAAGGCTATAAAACGTAATAATTTTAAATCTTCAATCACAAACAGGTTTTCTGAAATCCTGCTCATATTTATTACTCCAAAATGTGTGTTTTTGCCTTTGATGGGAACGCAGAGAACAGAATTGATGTGTGCTGACCCTTTTTTGTATCTTGGATCCATTGAAACATTATTGATGAGTTCTGCCCTGCCGGTTTTCAGAACGTCCCCGGCTATCCCTTCACCCGCATTCAGCTTTGTCTTTGGATTCCATTCTGTTCCAAAAGCAGCCTTAATGAGCAGGACCTTTTCCTCATCGCTGTAAAGCATGATCGATCCATTGTCAGCTTTAATGAAGTTCTTTGCTTCTTCCAGAATAAAATTACATGTCTCATCAACATTGACAAAGATCTGCAGGATATCCAACTTGCTTTTTCTTAGTTTTGCAAACTCTTCATCGAGCCTTCTTAGCCTCCTGCTCATAGATTCGAGAGTTTTAAAGACCAGTGTTGGGTCTCTGCCTATTGTCTGAAAAAGCTTTTTCTTGTCTATGCTTAAAATCCTCGTTTCATCCAGGGCTGCCGCAGTTGCTGAACGGGGTAGCCTGTCGAATAAAGCCATTTCCCCAAAGATTTCACCACTCCCGAGAGTAGCGATCGTTAGGTCTCCTGAAGAGGTCTTTTTCGTTATTTGCACCCTGCCTGATTGGATAACATACATCCTGTCGCCTTCATCACCCTCTTTGAAGATAATCTCCCCTTCAGCATAATCTCTACCGAGTTCACCATCTTTCATATTACATCACTATTATATCCGGAGACATCCCTTAAACATATCAAAAAACATGGGGAAATTTATTGCTCTGCGAAATATGTCTTTGTACAGTTCGTTTCCGGTAAACATATCCCAGAGAACAGAGCTCAGTATCTTGGGAGAGGATGGCTCAAGTTGTTCTTTCTGAACAACTCTGAACATGCTTTTATTTAATACTTTATGAACCTTGAATGCATCTGTTACTGCAAAGAGAATTTTTCCAAACTTGTTATCAATTATGATATTTCTGTAGACAGGATAATATTCTTTCTGAAAATGCTGTTTACTCACACCATGAAATACGGCAGTTTTTGCAGCAGCCTTACCCATAATATAAGCAGCGCCGAGTCCATCCTTAAAGAGCCTTGTTGATCCTGCATCGCCGCATAAGATTACCCTGTGATTGAATGGTATTTTTGGCGCTCTCACATTCATTTTAGGTAAGCACCTGCAATTGATCGTATAGGTTTCTGTCTTTGGCAGAATCGATTTTACAACCCTGTTATCGAGGAAATTGTTAACTGTATCCATGACGATATTCTTCCCTAATATACAAACTGTTATATAAGTACCTTTAGGAATCATTGCTGCAAATTTTACGCCTTTGATCGGGAGAAGAAACAGATGAACTGAGTTTCCAAAATATTCTGATATGGCGCTCCTGTGCATACTGATCTCTGCAATTGCCGCTGTAACAGTCTCAGGCCTTCTGTATCCAAACCCCATATCCTCGAATATTTTGTATGTCTGGCTCTTTACACCTATAGCCCCAACTACAAGATCAGGTTCCTGGATCTTCTGGCCCTTAGCATAGAGGACAGGCCGTATATTTTTATATTCGATCCGGTCAATCTTTACGGGATTATGAATCGCTCCTTCACTTACTGCCAGATCAAGGAGGAATCTATCAAAGCTTTCCTTGTCCTTTCCGATTATCCCCTTCGGTCCTCCTCCTCTGTATACTGTAGCTATGGTTTTTTCATGAGACGGTGTTTCAATAAATACATTTCCATGATCCGTGTAAAGCCTGTAGGAATTGATACCCCTCTGTACGAGTTTCTCGGGAAGATTTATACCCTCAACAGCCAGTGTCTGGACAAGAAGTTCAGAGATTATACCTCCGCATCTGTTGCAACCAAGGGGGCCGTCTTTTGTAAAATCTTTGGGTTCATAGATAGTGACACTAATCTCTTTTCCGATCATCTTTGCCATCTTTAGCGCAAAGATGCTGAAGAAAGATCCTGTAGGACCTCCGCCTATAACAGCAATCTCCGAGCCGTTTTCCAAAACATATGGATCGGCCATAATTTCCCCCCAATGCTGTGAAAGGGGCGGACCTTATATTTCCGCCCCTCAATCTAATGAACTATTATTTGTCCGAAAGGGTAATGAAGAGAGATGATCCGCCTCTGAAGACAAGGAGCAGGATATCGCTTCCCGGTTTTATTCTGGAGACAACTTTCTCATATTCCATGACATTAGTTATCTTCTGTCTGTTTATCTCCTGTATTACATCTCCCTGGAGAAGCATCATGGCAGCAGGACTATCCTCTTCAACATCTGAAACAATAACCCCTTTCAGTTTTTTGGGAAGCCTGAGTTTACCGGACATTTCGGGTGTCAGCTCATGTACAGATACTCCATTCAGAAGGTTGTTATATTCAGCCTTTGAGGATTTCTGCATATCTGCGGTCAACTCACTTATAGTAGCCTTCTTTATTTCTATCGTGTTTTCCCTGATAATCTTCAGACTTATTTCCTTGTTAGGCGGGGTATTGGCGACCATGTTGCGCAATTGAGTTGGCTCTTCTATCTTTTTTCCCTCAAACTCTATTATTACATCACCCCTTTGCAAGCCTGCTTTTTCTGCAGGGCCTCCCTCAACAACGTCCCCGACGAGAACTCCTTTCTCCTCTTTGAGATTGAACTGTTTTGCAAGATCAGGCGTTAAGCTCTGTATCGTTACCCCAAGCCATCCTCTTGTCACCTTTCCTTTTGTTCTCAGGCTGTCCATAACTGTCTTTGCCATATTCGTCGGAACAGCAAAACCAATTCCCTGATAACCTCCGCTTGTGCTGAAAATGGCGGTATTAATACCGACGAGCTCTCCTTTGACGTTCACCAGTGCTCCTCCCGAATTGCCGGGATTTATAGCAGCATCTGTCTGTATGAAATCTTCATAATCAGCAATACCTACATTAGCCCTTCCAACTGCACTGACTATGCCCATGGTCACTGTCTGACTTAAGCCGTAAGGACTCCCGATCGCAAGCACTGTCTCACCAACTCTCAATGTATCGGAGTTTCCCCACTTTATCGTAGGAAGGCTATCAGCATCTATTTTTATAATCCCTATATCTGTCATAGCATCACTGCCGACAATCTTACCTTTAAATTCCCGCTTGTCCGAAAGTGTTACCTTTATCTCATCAGCGCCCTGAATTACATGGTTTGCCGTTAAGATATACCCTGTCGGATCAACAATTACACCTGAGCCGAGGTTTGCGGATTTACGTTCCTTCGGCATCTTGAATTGATCTCCGAAAAATCTTCTGAACAAAGGATCATCATGGAACGGATTCGCACCGCCCTGTGTCTTTACTGTCTTTGTTATTGATATATTCACTACAGCAGGTCTTACTGCACCAACAAGCTCTGCAGTCGCCTGACCGATCTTTGATAACATATCCATTGACTGCTGAGAGATTCCTGAATCACTTGCAAAAGAGTATGTCCATGCTCCGCAGTTGAATAAAACGATCAGTCCTGAAATAAGAAGTGCTTTTACTGAAGTTCTAAACGCCCCTTGTCTCTTTCTCCTTAAAAACATTTTACCTCCTGTTATTTTATTTAAATATTGTATATATTTAATATAACACTTATTATATATTTAACAAGATACGATAGTTTTGTCTGATAAAAGCTCGCTAAACGTCACAAGGAGTTCATAAGTAAGACCCCTTTCCTGTAATTCTCCGGCTTGCTTGCACGCCGTTATTTCGGAGGGACCGGATAACTTAGAACGCCTTTGGATGACCAATTTAGAACTTCGGGCATAAGAAAAAAGTTTTTAGTGTGTTATTGCTGATGAACACATTAAAAACATTCAGAAAGGAAAAATAAAGTGAAAGTTGCGATTATCGGTTTATCCAATTCAGGGAAGACAACTGTCTTCAATGCCCTCACCGGTCAGGATATTGAGACCACAATATATTCGACAACCTCCGGGGATCCTAATATAGGTATTGTTAAAGTGCCTGACCCGAGGGTCGAAAAGCTTTCAGAGATATTCAAACCTAAAAAATCTACACACGCTACGATTGAATATATTGATTATGTCGGACTTACAAAAGGCGACCTTAAACAAAACAGGAAGGTTTTCGATCTGATAAAAGATGCTGATGCTTTAGTCCATGTTGTAAGGGCATTTGAAGACGACTCAGTTATTCATTCAGGCGGGAGCATAGATCCTTTGCGGGATATAGGGACAATAGAGCTTGAATTGATCTTTGGCGATCTTGAGCTTATTGAGAAACGTCTTGAAAGGATGGAAGACGGCAAAAAGCGCGGAAAGAAGCCTGATGAATCAGAAAGAAAGTTATTGCTGAAATGCAAAGATTTTCTTATGAAAGAAATGCCATTAAGAGCTGTGGAATTCAACGAAGAAGAGCATAAGGCAATGAGGTCTTTTCAATTTTTATCCACTGTGCCGGAGATTGTAGTGCTGAATATCAATGAAAGGGATCTGAATACCAACCAGCCAAAAGATTTTCTGTCGTCCATATCTACGAATTATCCGTCACTTCCTGTTTTAGCATTATGTGGAAAAATTGAGATGGAAATCTCTCAGCTAACAGACGACGAGAAGAGACCATTTCTTGATGAGCTTGGGATTGATGAACCTGCATCGAATAAGCTGGTACATACCTGTTATACAATCCTCGGTCTTATCTCATTGCTGACTGTTGGTGAAGATGAAGTAAGGGCATGGACGATCAGAAAAAATACTCATGCCCTTGCTGCTGCCGGAAAAATCCACTCTGACATTGAAAGGGGATTTATCAGGGCTGAGGTCATCTCATTTGAAGATTTCATGTCTGCCGGAAGCCTGCATGCTGCAAGAGAAAAAGGTATTCTAAGGCTGGAAGGAAAAACATACGAAGTGAAGGACGGGGACATAATCAATTTCAGATTTAATATATAAGTTACTCTCTTCTTTTTGTCATGATCATTAAGCCGTATTCAAGAGCCGTAATGCCCTTAGTCTGCTCGGATGTTGCAGTTTCCGCATGGCTTTCACCTCTATCTGCCTGACCCGTTCACGGGTGATGGACAAATGTCTTCCAACCTCTTCAAGGGTATGGTCTCTCTCAACCCCGATGCCGAACCTCATCCTTATTACCTCCTCCTCCTTTGGAGTAAGCGTTTGAAGGACTTTTATTGTCTGCTCTGTAATCCTGTTCCTCTCTGCATCAAGGTATGGAGAAGCACTGCTGTCTCCGATAAAATCCTCAAGTGTCGTATCCTCATCCCCTACAGGTGTCTGAAGGGTTATCGGATCCTGAATCGCCTTGAGAACATCGTCGACTTTCTTTGCAGGAACCCTTAATTTCTGCGCGATTTCTGACGGTAAAGGTTCCCTTCCAAACTGCTGGGTCAATTCCTTTGACGCATTGCGCACTTTATTGTAAAATTCCACGACATGTACCGGTAACCTTATGGTTTTGGTCTGATCAATCAGCGCTCTCGTAATGGCCTGCCGTATCCACCATGTCGCATAGGTACTGAACTTGAATCCTCTTTTATAATCAAACTTATGAGGCTCTTGCAAAAGTCTTGCAATCATGATGTAGCCGCAAACTTTAGTTTGCGTGTTTTCTTTGTTTTCAGTGCCTTACAAACGCAGGCTAAAGCCTGCGGCTACCAGAATAGGACTTTTGCAAGA
>JBAQLU010000090.1:0-2678 GCA_049302065.1 Thermodesulfovibrionales bacterium | reverse complement strand
CCTGCTGTGCCACGGTAGCTGCTCCATTTCCATTCATCGGGATCTTTTACTGCCTTTGCCCTTACAGGGTTCAACACCACATATCTGCTTGCTTCAAGCAGATGGCTTTCCTTCTGGATTAATATCGCCTTGTATCTGCCCTGAAATATATGACCAACCCTGTTATGCCGCTTGTTGAATAGCTGGGTATAAACTCCGTTTAGTTGCCTCATTCCATGAGAAAGATTTCCATCAGGTGTCTCTATGATCAGGTGATAATGATTATTCATTAGGCAATAGGCATGACATAGCCAGTTGTATCGGGTGTTTGCTCTATGAAGTACCTCAAGAAATATCCTTCTGTCTTCGTCTTCTTTGTAGATGGATTTCCTTGCGTTTCCTCGTGAAGTTATGACCCCCTAAGGCTGGTGGAATGCTTTACTATTTATATGTTTTCCCGATTAAGACAGAACTCGTTGAATGGGTCAGGATATTTCTTGAAACACTTCCCATCATCCCTTTAATTCCCCTCAAGCCTCTGCAGCCCACAGCTATTATGTCTGCATCCATTGTGTCCGCTGTTTTCAGTATTTCTGCCGACGGGTCTCCCACTCTTGATAGCACACCTATATTTCTAAATCTTCTGTTCAAATACTCTCTGGCCAGTTCGATAATCCTTTCAGATTCTGTAAATTCCATTTTCCTGGTACCTGCCACAAGATTTTTGATCCGTTCATCTATTTCCATAACAAACCTTTCAGGAATGTCAAATATGTTCGACCATATCACGTTCAATGTCCTGACTTCCGTGTCATCGGGAAACGGGATGGAAGATAAGAACTCCATAGTAGCCCGGGAATAATCAGATCCGTCGGTGGCAAAAAGAATTTTCATCCTACCGGGTTTTTGAGATACCGGCGGTTTTACAACAAGGACAGGTTTAACAGAGTTGGCTGCAACCGACCTGGTTACACTTCCGATAAAGACTGACTCGATGCCTTTTATTCCCCTTGAACCCATAACTATCATATCCATATCCGAATCGGCGGCTACATCAACGATGCATTGTTCTGGTGAACCTTCTACAATCGCGACACTGAGCTTTGCTTGAACGGGTTTTAGAATATCCAGCGCAGAATCAAGAATTCTGGGTGCGATCTCCTTTTTTATCTCCTTGAGCGTACCGAGATAAAACTCCTCATCGTATCGAAAAGGGATCCAATATGCAGCGTGAAAAACAGTGATATTGTCATCCGAAGACCAATTGAGACGTGTCAGAAACTTCGCTGCCCGTTCCGAGTATTCAGAGCCATCGGTTGAAAGCAATATTTTCATTTTATTTCATCTGTTTCTGTAAAAACACTGTGCCATCGATCATGTTGAAAAAATATGTGATGCATTTGTTCTATTATCTCCCGTAACGATCATTATACCAGTTTCTTGAGATGAGGACGGGGAGATTTGTTATGAGGCTGATTGCAACTTTCACAGAAATTTGATAAGTAAATAGATATAATTAGTCTGCAAGGAGGTGGTTTATCTTTATGTTATTTCCGGTTGGAAAGTTGCCGTCAGATATACTCGCAAGGATGCTTAAGTCCTATATATCCTTAGATGAGAGGGTTAAGGTAGGTCCCTCTATCGGAGAGGATGCGGCCGCTGTCGATATGGGTGACAGGTATCTCCTTCTAAAGACAGATCCCATTACATTTGTTGCTGAAGATATAGGAACTTATACCGTAAGAATCAATGCGAATGACATAGCTACTATGGGCGGAAAACCCCTGTGGCTCCTTACGTCAATTCTTCTGCCTGAGAAGCACTCAACAGATGAACTCGTAGAGGAAATATTTCGGCAGCTTTCATCTGCCTGTAAGGAGATCGGTGTCTCCTTATGCGGGGGACATACCGAAATTACCCCGGGTATTGACAGGGTCATTGTAGTGGGCGCAATGATTGGGGAGGTTAAAAAAGACGGCCTTATAACTACGAGTGGCGCGAAGACAGGAGATGATATACTTCTCACCAAAGCTATAGCTGTTGAGGGCACATCCGTCATTGCGCGCCGAAAAGGAAAAGATCTGGAAACTGTCTTTGGCTCGGATTTTGTTCAAAAGTGCAAGGACTTCATTGAACGCCCCGGGATCAGTGTTCTCAAAGAAGCAGAAATCGCTCTACGACATGGTGAGATTCACTCCATGCACGATCCTACCGAGGGAGGGTTGGCAACCGGTCTCTTTGAGGTTGGCGAGTGCTGCCGACGTGGGTCTGATTATTAACGAAGAATGTATCCCTGTTTTTCCGGAGTGTCAGGCCTTATGCAGGCACTATGGATTGGATCCCCTCGGTCTTATAGCATCGGGTTCATTACTCATTGCAGTCAATCCTCGTGACACCGAAAAGGTTTTAGAGGCGTTAAACAATAACGGCGTAGCTGCCACAAAGATAGGAAAAATCTTGCCAAAAGAACATGGCCTAAAGATAAAGAGGGGTAATGAGGTTTTAGAACTGCCTGTTTTTGACAGGGATGAAGTAACAAAGATATTTGATTGATCCCTGCTGTCGAATAAATCGGAGTCATGTCAATAGGTGTGTAAAAAGCATTTAGGCGGCCATCCTTTCAAGCACCTTTGTTTCATGCTTCATAACTCCATCGACAAACCTTTCCCCTGTATAGACATCAGATAATAACCAGTATC
>JBAQLU010000089.1:0-7722 GCA_049302065.1 Thermodesulfovibrionales bacterium | reverse complement strand
CCCCTTCTGAGGCTACTTTCGCGAAATTCCTCATCGATAGGATCGATTTCCGTAAAAATAACCCCTTTAGGTTGGCCGCTTAGTTGCTTTTAAAGATTGAATACGGTACTCTCAAGTTAGTGATATTAGAATTGAAAAGGATGCGGAAATGAATACCACTTCAGCGGAGAATGGAGATGGACCCACATTTGTCTGGGCTGTCGAGAGTGGAGCTGCATATCTTTCTGTCTTTGCCAAACCATATATCATGGCCCCGGATCCAGCGAAGACATAGCCAATGTACTTAGTAATGCAATCCTTGAGATTGATCATCTCTTTTCTGATTAGCTTGTATTCCTCAACGTTTCTGTTAATCACTATAACCTCCTGCATTCGTTTCGAAGCCTAACATTCATTTTTAAACTGACTCTATATTTTGATAAAAGATTATATTTTCCCATGTTCCTTGTCAACTATTTTTATGAAAAACTGTCAATAATAGTCATGATTATTCTAAATAATATCGTTCATTTTATCATTAAATAGAATCTATTTAATCAAAAGAATTCCTCGAAGCTCAGCTTCGGGGTTACCAATTATCCCCTCCCCTCAAGGGAGGGGATATTTAAGATACCTCGCAGCTCTGCTGCGGGGTAGTTCATTTGCAAATTTCGGGTTGAACTCAACGCCCTTCAGGACAATAGGTCAGGAGTTGACTTCAGGAAGAAACAAGCCGAGGCTGAAAATCTCTTAGGGTGTTTGTTTTCTGCATAAATGTGCCTAATGAAATATAATCGGCCTTGCCCTGAAGGTTATCAGGGTTTTAAGCGGATAGCAAGTTAAAAACTGTCAGACTTCCTACGGTATAACCTTATTCAGCGGATACTCGACAATGCCTGATGCGCCTGCTTTTTTGAGTTTCGGGATAAGCTCACGCACCTGCTTCTCATTTATCACAACCTCAAGGGCATGCCAACCTTCATCAGAGAGAGCGGATATCGTCGGTGAATGCATGGCAGACAAAAGGCTCATCACGCGCTTCATGTATTGTGCCGAGACATTCATCTTCAGCCCGACTTTTTCCTCTGCGGCAAGGGCGCCCTTAAGGAGCAATACGATGTTCTCCATCTTCTGTCTTTTCCACTTGTCATTCCATGCCTTTCTATTTGCAATGAACCGGGTGCTTGACTCAAGGATAGTCTCGATAACCCTGAGATTATTCGCCTTAAGAGAGGCGCCTGTTTCAGTTAATTCAACAATAGCGTCAGCAAGGTGAGGCGGTTTCACCTCAGTCGCACCCCATGAAAAATCAACCACAGCTTTTACGCCCTTTGATTTCAGGAACCTCTTTGTAAAACCAACGAGCTCTGTTGCGATGCGCTTTCCATTAAGATCCTTCACTGTTTTTATCTTTGAATCATTTGGGACTGCAATGACCCATTTAACAGGCCTGAGACCCTCTTTGGCGTAAATAAGCTCTGCAACTTCATGCACAGATACATTCTGTTCCATAATCCAGTCCTTGCCTGTAAGACCGCAGTCAATGATCCCGTTCTCCACATAACCTGCCATTTCTTGCGCCCTGATCAGCATGGCTTCTATTTCCGGATCATCAAAGGATGGATAATAAGAACGGCTTGAGATTGAAATGTGATATCCCGCCTTTCTGAAAAGCTTTAATGTCGATTCCTGAAGACTTCCTTTCGGAAGACCAAGTTTTAATACCTTATTCATAATGTTATCCTTTCAAGTAATGTGTGATTTAAAACCTTATGATATAATTCATCATGATTTCCTGTAGCCACAGGCTTCAGCCTGTGTTAACATGCATCATAGCAGAGAATTAATCAGACAAGCTGAAGACTGCGGCTTCATCTTTATGTAATTCAGAGTTATATAATTTACCATATTATAACTGTTGTTACAATTTCAATGAATTTTACATCTTTTCAAAACATCATCACGGACAGCTTATCAAATATCCGCCATGGTGAATACTCCCGTATTTACAACCTTGCCGGTTCATCTGCCGGTTTCTTCTTTGCACTGCACGATCAGCCATTTCTGACTATCGAATTAACCGGGGAACGTGCTGAAGAACTCTGTAAGGATATTAATTTTTTCAGAGAAGCTTTCAAAATAGACCCTGTCTGTTTCCTTCCGGAGCCTGATGGACCGTCTGTTTCCGGCGAAAGGGCAAAGGTGCTTTATTCTCTCAAACGGAATGATTCTCTCGTCAGTTCTTTCAGGAATCTTCAATCTCAAGTTTGGTCAAGGGAAGAAATCAGGAAGAATGTTATCCACATAGAAAAAGGCATGGAGATAAACAGGTCAGAGTTTGAAAATAAGCTTCAGGAGTTCGGGTACAAATACGTTCCGCTTGTCTCTGACAGAGGAGAATTCAGCAGGCACAGATGGATTCTCGACATTTTTCCTTCAACATCAGAATTGCCTTTAAGGATCGAATTTTTTGGCGATGAAATAGAGGCCCTGAAATTTTTTGAAATTGATACTCAGAGATCACGGGAGGATGTATCTGATTTCCTGATCTTTCCTGCGTCAGACAATTTAACAGGGACAACACTATTTGGATTAATGGACGGAGTGAAATACTTTGTCTCAGATTCTGTTCAGGCAAAAGAAGGACTTCCCTCAGATGTCATATTTTTTTCGCATTATTCGATCAAAGGACCCGGTTATGATGCAGGGGCGCTTCCTATAAAGGGTCTCGGGATAATGCCGGAAGAGAGAAAAAATATAGATGATCTGGCCCGAAATATCAGGGTTCTCGAGGAACAAAACAGGATAGCGATCATTGCTTCATCAGAAGGTCAGGCTGAGAGGCTGAAAGATATTTTGAGAGACGGAGGGGTTCTTGCTCCGCTTATAGACAGGGAGAATATCTTTGAATACGAAGGCTCTGTCTCGATAACAATCGGCGGTCTTTCATCAGGCCTCCATCTTCCCGGACTGCTGATCCTGACTGAAAAAGAGATATTTGGAGGCAGGCCCGGTTACAGGCCTATCAAAAAATCAAAGGTCTCAGGGCTCCTTACATCTCTTGATGACCTCATTCCGGGAGATTTTGTTGTCCACAAAGACCATGGCATCGGAAAATTTCATGGTCTTGTAAGGCAGAGCATAGAAGGCGTCAAAGAAGACCTCATGCAAATCGAATACGATGGCGGCAGGCTGTATCTGCCATTGCAGGGCATCAACAAGATCAGCAAATACCACGCTGAAGAGGGCATCTTTCCAAAGATTGACAGACTCGGAGGGAAAACCTGGCAAAAGACAAAAGAGAGGGTTAAAAAGAAGATTCAGGACATGGCGGAAAAACTTGTTACGCTCTATGCAGGGAGGAAGGTATACAAGGGTTTTCCATTCAGCTATGACACTGAACTTCACAGGGAATTTGACAGTTTCTTCCCGTATGAAGCAACGCCTGATCAGATAAAGGCAATTGAAGATATCAAAAGGGATATGGAATCAGAAAAACCAATGGACAGGCTTGTATGCGGTGATGTGGGATATGGAAAAACAGAGGTTGCAATGAGGGCTGCTTTCAAGGCTGTATATGATGGCATGCAGGTGGCTCTTCTTGTACCAACTACGATACTCTGTGAACAACATTACAGAAATTTCAAAACAAGGTTCTCTGCATTCCCGGTCAGGATAGATTATCTCAGCAGGTTCAAAGCGGCAAAGAACCGGAAAGAGACAATAAGGGCTTTATCAAACGGCGATATTGATATCTTGATAGGGACCCACAGCCTTCTTGGAAAAAATATATATTTTCATAAGCTCGGCTTGCTTGTCATTGATGAGGAACACAGGTTCGGTGTCAGGCAGAAAGAGAAGATAAAAGAACTGAAACAGGGTGTTGATGTAATCTCCCTGACTGCAACTCCGATACCAAGGACACTCTCCATGGCATTGTCGGATATACGGGATATGAGCCTTATTGAGACTCCTCCGGAGGAGAGGCTTGCTGTAAAGAGCATCGTGTCTCTATTCGACGAGTCACTCATAAAAGATGCTGTAACGAGAGAACTCGAAAGAAACGGACAGGTCTTTTTTGTACACAATCGAATAAAAGATATATACAAGATTGCAGGCTATCTCACAATGCTTATGCCTTCACTGAGGATTGCAGTCGCACACGGCCGGATGGAAGAAAAAGAACTTGAACGGGCAATGTTAAATTTTTATGAATCAAATACAGATGTGCTTGTTTCAACTGCCATTATCGGATCCGGGCTTGATATACCAACAGCAAATACCATTATCATCAACAGGGCAGACATGATGGGACTTGCCGACCTCTATCAACTGAAGGGCAGAGTAGGAAGAGGGAATGTGAGAGCTTATGCATATTTTCTCATTCCCGGTGAGGACATTATTACAGAAGAGGCCAAAAGGAGGCTGCAGGCGATACAGGAGATGAGTTATCTCGGAGCAGGTTTCAGGCTCGCACTGAAAGACCTGGAGATCAGGGGAGCAGGCAATCTCCTCGGTGCTGAACAATCAGGCCATATCCATGACATAGGCTTCGACCTGTATATGGAGATGCTGGAGAAGGCAGTGGCTGAGCTAAGAGGGATAAAGATCGAAGAAGAATTCGAACCTTCTATCAATCTAAGGGTTAATGCATTTATACCCGAGGAATATATCGATGATATGACCCTGAGATTGAGCCTTTACAGGAGGATTGCGTCATCAAAGACAGAAGATGCCTTAAAGACAATCGATTCAGAGTTAACAGACAGGTTCGGCAGTGTCCCTGAAGAGGTAAAAAACCTTATTGATATTATGAGATTGAAAATAATGGCAAGGAAGCTGCTCATTACAAAGGTCCGGGATGTTCATGGAAAGATAACTGTACTCTTCTCGCCCGATACAAAGATAGAACCAAAGGATATTTTTGAACTCAGCAAAAAAGTAAAAGACAGGATGAGATTCCTCCCCGAGGGTTTCGAACTTGACCTTCGGGAACTTACCTGGGAGGAGATATATCAAAAGGTTTCTTCCCTCTTTACTTGTTTGACTGTTTCTGATACCTTTAAGTAGATTTAAAATTTCTTTGCAGGAGTATATAAAATGAATAGAGGATTGATTCTTATTTTTCTTCTTGCAGTCTTTTTCAGCGCCTGTGCGACCACGGTATCAGAAGATGCAATCCATAAAGCTAACGCACATTTTCAAATGGGTGTATCTTACGTCAATGATAATAATATTGAGCCCGCATTTGTAGAGTTTCAGAAGGCATTGGAGCTCAATCCAAATGACAAAGAGGCCCATAATGCGATTGGCGTCGTATATCTCAAAAAACTTGAAGACAATGCAAATGCAATAAAACATTTCCAGACAGCTCTCAAGATAGACAAAAACTTATCCGAGGCAGCCAATAACCTCGGCAGCGCATATGCAAATATGGGGAAATACAACGAGGCTATCGAAGCATATAAACTGGCTCTATTAAATCCCCAGTATAGGAATACAGCAATGGCATTAAATAATCTCGGCATGGTATACTATA
Organism: Thermodesulfovibrionales bacterium; assembly: GCA_049302065.1. Lineage (GTDB taxonomy): Bacteria > Nitrospirota > Thermodesulfovibrionia > Thermodesulfovibrionales > SM23-35 > VGWX01. The sequence goes on along the minus strand of JBAQLU010000089.1, from coordinate 2,204 downwards.
AGACTTCCAAATTCGATGATGCCTTAGATGCCTACAAAGAGGCTCTGAAGCGGTTTTCTGACTTTTATATGCCTTACTATGGACTGGCCCTCTGTTATAACGCCAAGGGCCAATATGGTGATGCTGCACGCGCGTTAGCACGTGCGATAGAACTCGACCCTCTTTATGGCGGAGATAAGGAAAAGGCAATAAAAGACCTTGAAGAAAAGAAATTGAAGGCACAGGGTGGCGAAGAGAAAGATATCTCTGATTACCTTGATATCATGAAGTACTGAAAGCAGACATTCGGGGCGTAGCGCAGCCTGGCTAGCGCACCTGCTTTGGGAGCAGGGAGTCGGAGGTTCAAATCCTCTCGCCCCGACCAAAAAATTCCTTTAAAAATCAATGCTTAGACCTACCCAAAAAAAGTAGGGCACAAGTAGGGCACAAAACGTTTTTTCTACTTCGTATCCACCTACAGAGAGCTGCCCTGTTTCAGAACAATCAAAAACCCCTCCAGAAAAGCCAAGAAACCTTTTTTAGACAGGGGGCAAGAGAAGTGTATCAGAGCAGGGGAAAGAAAGAAAGAATTAAGAGTTCTACATTTACTTATAAAAAACAGCCCCTACTGCCGACACAAAATCGGCAGCACTATCACATCGACTCCATTCAAGCTTAAACCCGAATGCTTTCTCCGTTAGAGAGACTACATTTACCCCCATAGACTCAAGGCTGTAAATCTTTTTAGAGGGATGCCTACACTTCTTTTTCCCTAATTCAATAGCACATTGTTCACAGGCAAGACACGTTCCTGACCCAGCCACAATATGACCTTTCTTACGATATCGCAGAAGTTCATCTGTGAGTAGTCCCCGTACTTTCCTAAAAGCAACATGGTATCTTTCTTCTGTTATGATTTCAGGGAATTGTTCGAGAGGAATTCTATAGCAAATCACTTTAGCTGTCTTGCAATCTTTTATATATTCCCCAAGAGTTGGGCTGTATGGAGGACATGCCAAGTTCTTGCCATATTTCTTACATGGTTCACAGGCTACTTTGTATTGTTTAGAAGAATCAATTTCCGATACCTTTATGGTAGTTTCGAAGTGTTCAATATAGTATTCAGCCCCATTCGCATCGGTATATTCAAGGACTTCTGTTTTAATGTCATCTATGATTTTGTCGCTTTTCATGAAAAACCTTTACCTGTGTTTAGTCATTTTAACATGATACGTGTAATGCAGATAATTGGAAGGTGCCTTATCGTTAATTATAAAAAGAAGCTTAGGGGGGCTATAATATCTTGGTGTTTTTAGTAGTATGATAATGCAGTAAGTTTTTTAAACAATGAAAGGAGTGCAAAGATGAGTTTAGAAACAGTTAAAAGTTTTATGAAAGAAGTCGGCTGGGGATTTCTTGCTACAAGTGACGGCAATAAGGTAGGGGTTCGACCTATGGGAAGCTGTGTATGGATGGATAATGAACTTTGGGCTGCAACTAGAGATGGGAGAGAGAAAGTCTTTCAACTCAGGAAAGTCCCTTATGCCGAATACTGCTTCAGCGACAGGGAAGGAAAACACTTAAGGATTGCAGGACCTTGCATAATTAGCACCAATAATGATGACAAGTTGAAACTGTATGAAGCCGTTCCTATTCTCAAAAAATATTACAAAGACCCATCTGACCCTAAATATGTTGTTATTCGAATGAAACCAGAACGCATAAGATTCTTGGCTGGAGTTGGCAAGGGATATGAAGATATAGAATTGCCGAAATAATAGCTTATATCGAAAATCTTAGGTTCAGGAAGCCCTTGACTTTTTTGGTAGGACACATGATAATAAAGTCACTTGGTATTACCATAAGCCTGACTGAGAAATCAGTCGGCAACCGAACAAATTAGGGCGACCACAACAAATGGTCGCTTTTTAGTTTTCTACACGCTAAATCAGTCCCCCAAAACCCTCTCCATCTGTTACAGGCATTTTGAGAATAAGCTATTCAATACTTTACTATTCTTTTATTGATAATTAATAACTTGAGAGTACCGAGTTCTCGATCATTTTAACAGATTGCGGTTAGCCAGGTTCATTTTGATTTTTGACGCATCTTCTTTTAGCAAATCACTTACAAATGTAGAACAGAAAAGGGTTTAGGGGTGATTTAACATTTCTAATGTAGCCAGTAAATACAGCTATATAGCTTGACATGGTATGATGTAAACT
>JBAQLU010000088.1:0-40005 GCA_049302065.1 Thermodesulfovibrionales bacterium | reverse complement strand
AACTTCATAAACAAAACCCATGCTTCAAGCATAATGAACAACCCCGCAGTCCCGAAGGCTTTCGGGACGATGTATCTTAAATCTCCCCTCCCTTGAGGGGAGGGGATTAAGGGGAGGGTGTTGAATTTATCTTCCATCAATCACCCTCTCCCTAACCCTCCCCCCTCAAGGGGGAGGGAATAACTGGAAACCCCGAAGCTCAGCTTCGAGGAATTCACTCATTAATTTTATCAGTATTTTCACTCAAATTCTATAACTTTTGCAAGGCAGAATTATTCTGAATCGTCATTAATATTATGTCTCTCCTGGATTATGAAGAGGGGTCTTTTTTTCACCTCTGAGTAAATCTTCCCTATATATTCACCCATAAGACCCAGGAAAAGTATATTCAGGCCTCCTATAAAAAAGAGGGGGATGACAATAGAGGCCCAGCCGGGGATTGCCTTGCCTGAGAGTCTTACATAGAGCGCCCATAAGATAAGCCCAACTGAACCGAGGGATATTATGAAACCTGTAATGGAGGCTAACCTGAGCGGCACACTGCTGAACGATGTGATGCCCTCCCATGCAAAAGAGAGCATTTTCCGTAAAGGATACCCTGTTTCACCTGCAAATCTTTTTTGCCTGTCGTAATAAACAATTTCGTGTTTAAACCCTAAATAAGGGAAAATACCGCGAAGGAAAAGATTCACCTCCCTGATCTTCCTGAACTCCTCAACAACCTTCCTTGATATTAACCTGTAATCTGCGTGGTCATAGACTATGTTCACGCCCATTTTCTTCATTGTCATGTAGAATGCCCTTGCGGTCCATCTCTTTAAAAAGGTGTCGCCATCCCTTTCCCTTCTTACTGCGTAGACAATATCATTCCCTATTCTGTATTTGGCAAGCATTTCCTCAATGAGTTCAGGCGGGTCCTGGAGATCGGCATCCAGACTCACAACTACACCGCCTGAGGAATGAAGGATGCCAGCAGCTAATGCAGGCTGGTGTCCGAAATTCCTGCTGAATGAGATAAGCTTGATCCTTGGTGATTCTTTACAAAATGCCTTAAGGAGAGTCAGAGAGTTATCCTCTGAACCATCGTCTACATAGATGATTTCATAATCGCCTATAGTTTCCTTCCATGTCAATGAATCTAAAAGGGCGGTAATCTTTTTATGGGTAGTATTTATTACCGCCTCTTCATTGAAAACCGGGATGATGATACTTAGTTTCATAATATATACTTTATTGGTAAAAGGTATCTCACAGTTACAAATAATGGTTCTTTCTCATTTTGTCTGGGTAATTACTTCCCCTCCCTGGCTTAAGGCCCCTACTGTTGGTGAGGGGAGGGGATTGAGGGGAGGGTGTCCTATAAAGCCTCTCCCTTATTGCGTCAAGAACTCCGCTTGTATTCGTCAAAACCTCATTATCCCAAAAACGCACAACGGTGTAGCCCTCTTTTTCAAGCCAAGCATCTCTTTGTCTATCTTTCAGGATTTCGTCCGGCAAAGCATGCTGACCGCCATCCAATTCAATAATTAGCTTGCTTTCAAGGCAAACAAAGTCGGCGATATACTGTCCAATAGGGTGCTGACGTCTAAACTTCATACCTTCAAATCGGCCTGCCCGTAGACGGCTCCATAATAGCTGCTCCACATCAGTTGATCTTTTCCTGAGGCCTTTTGCAAGGTGCGTTAATACTTTTGCCATTGATTTAATCACCCTCTCCCTACCCTCTCCCCTCAAGGGAGAGGAACTTTACCCACTCAGTTTAAGAAAGAACCAAAAAAAGTCAATGAGGATGTTCAATTTTTGTCATAAGAACCACTTTAGCTATTCCCCTGAATTGCCGATAAAACCCCCTGCATTGTCTGTTATTGCAACCCCTGACTTGATTCGTTGGAAGCAATCTCAAAGGTTTTCATTTTCACCGAGATGTACCGGGAAGTGACCTATCTGTCTGAAAAGCGGAAAAGAGATAGAGAAACTGAATAAGAGTTTTATCTGCTACGAGTGAGTCAAAAATCTTTTCGTTGAATACAAATGCTTTTTCGGGATGGTACTTCTCTATGAAACTAAAAAGGGATTTACCAATTACAGGTTTTGACAGTAAAGACTTTACCTCAACAGGCACTTTGTCATTGACAATAAAATCAACCTCTGCCTTTGATTTCGTCCTCCAGTATTTCAATGTCAGATTATTCTTAATCAATTCAGAGAATATAAAATTTTCATATAAGACACCTTTATCCTGCCTGTAATCCAGATTTTTAAAATCGTTGATTAGTGCATTTCTGAGACCTGTATCATAAAAATAGACCTTTGAATTCTTCACGAGTTCTGTCCTTTTGTTTGTAAAAAATGGTCTTAACAAATGGATAACATAGGTCTTTTCCAGCAGATTAAGATGCTTTTTGAGCGCTAACATACGCTGTTGAGTAAAGGCAGAAAGCTCCTCATAGGAAATTACATTGCCAACCTGTAAAGACAATGCCTTAACAAGATTGAACATTTTATAGTCGTCTATTAAACCAAGGATATCCCGGACATCTCGTAACAGATATATATTAAAAATGCTCTTTAGAATTTCCTGCTTTTCATTATCGTCTTTAGCAATGACAACACGTGGATAACCACCATAAACGATGAACTCCTTGAGTAAATCACTGAAATTTTTTTGCAAAACAGGGTCTATTTTTTGAGATCTTACTGTCTTCAGATAGTATTGATAAAGATTTCGGTCTCTGTAACTCAGATATTCCTGAAATGTGAGAGGATAGAGGGTAAAAGAGAATATCCTACCCACAAGATGTTTTACTGTCGTTACAGTAAGATCAAGAATTGACGAGCCTGAAATAAATATCTTCTTATCTTTAACGGTGTCATAGATGAACTTTAGAGATTGGCCTCCATTTTTCGCGTACTGAAATTCATCAATAAAGGTGCATCGGAAAGGTTTTACATAAAGTTCAATAAATGATTTAATGTCTCTGTCAAATAACGCTCTTACTTCCAGATCTTCAAAAGTGACAAAGGAGGCTTTTTTAATGCCCTCCTGTATATGTCTCAGAAGAGTCGTTTTCCCTACTTGCCTGGCGCCAATGACTGCTATTATTTCAGGAGTAGAAAGATACTTCCTTATTGTCCGTTCCAATTCCCTTTGAATATACATAAATATCCCTGCCAAATAGTTATTTCAAATTAGAATAGCAGGGTTATTTTGAAGTGTCAAGGTCTGGAGAGACTCACAACAGCAGCACCTATGACCGCCTCTTCATTGAAGACCGGCACAACAATGCTTAATTTCATGACATTATTTCACTAAAAAAATACTCATAGCGAACTCTGTTCCAATGATTGATGCGTTAGATTGTCATTCCCGCTCTACGAGTCGTAGACTTGTCGGGTCACCTCAGCGACTCGCCGAGGCGAGAATCCTTCTGCAAGTGAAGAAAGATTCTGGACAAGCCAGAATAACAGAAATAAATACCTTTTAAGATCTCCGATGATTAATAGCATATTGAAATAAATTTGCAATTCTTTTTTTAGTGTCATTCCGGGCTTGACCCGGAATCCGGTCATTTACGAAATGATAATTTTCGTATAAAATATAGCAGTTTTTATGGAAAAAAGACATTCTCTATATCTAATCACCCTCCTCTTGACCCTTTCGATCATCTTAACTGTTATCAATTATATCTGGATAAAGGATAATCTCTCGCATATACCGCCCCCATGGGATCAGGCATTTTATATCTATATGGGGCTGAATGACTATGACACCCTCATGAACGGAAATATTCACAAGTTTATAAAAACTGTCATTAGACAGGCCCCAAATCTCGCGCCTCTGTTCCCTGTCACCACTGTGCCTTTTTTCATTCTTTTTGGTCCGGGGATCCATACTGCTTATCTGGCCAATTCTATTTATCTGTTCATTCTTCTCGTTTCTCTCTTCCTTATAACAGACAGGCTTGCCGGCAGGACAGCAGCGATGTTTTCTATCTTTCTTGCCGTGACCTTCCCTGCAATAATAACGTACTCAAGGGATTACATGTTTGAATTCCCCCTCGCTTCCCTGACCGCCCTCAGCTATCTCTTCATGCTCAAAAGCGACTCATTTCAATGCAGAGGGTATTCCCTGCTCTCCGGATTCTGTGCAGGGTTATCAGTCCTTGTAAAAACCATGGGCATTGTCTTCTTTGTTTTTCCTTTCCTCTATGCCATATACATTTTTGCAAGATCTCTTACCACAACAACCGCAAGAAAGAACATCCTGTATTTTCTTTCTGTTTTCTTTATAACTATCTCGATCTTCTTTATCCTCAATTACAACGAGATACTCAAATATCTCCTTTATTACGGTTTTGGCGAGGGGTCAAAGAATTACAATTTCGGGATGCCTGATATGTTTTCATTCCAGTACTGGGCGATATACCTCAAGCATATAGCAGGGAAAGGCATGTCATACGGTTATGCAATTATCTTTATTGGCACTGCAATTCCTGCTTTCTGTTTCAGGGATAGGCGATTCTCACAAGATTACCGGATTGTATGGCTCTGGTTCATCACCGGATATATATTATTATCAATCTCTCCAAACAAAGGCGGAGAAAGATATGCTTTACCCATTCTTGTCCCCCTTGCATCTCTGCTTGCTGTTCATATCATGCAGATGAGTGGAAGAGTCCTGAAATCTGTCATCATTATTTTGGCTGTCTTAATCGGGGCTATAAATTACTCTTACCATACGCTCTCTGACGAATGCCGATACAAACAGTTTTCCATTGCGGGAGTGGATGTCCTGGAGCCCTTGCACGCAAGCTGTATCATGCAGGAAGAAGTGCTTCTGCCACATGATAAAAATTGGGATGTGACACAAATAACACGCGCCATTGAAAATCTCGCTCAAGGACGTTTACGTACTGTCCATGTCCTTATCGCATTTGACCATCACTTTTTGAATATAAACACGCTCATGCTGTATCAGAAAATAGATAAGATAAATAGCGTCTCTCACATCAATTTCATATTCGAAAAATTACCCGGCAACCCCGGCCCTGAAGATGAGATCAGAAAGATTATGAACAAAAAAGAGTTCATTATAACGAAGAATGGATTCCAGGGTCCGGTATTCTCTAACGGGAATAATGAAATAGTGCAAAATATTTTGAAAGATAAAACTCCTGCCAGGAAATTTAGCATGAGTGATGGATCAGAGGTTTTTCTTTATTCCTTTATAAATCTCGTCAACGATTATCGTTGACAACTCTCTATTATATTTTCTATATTTTCTATTAAATTTTATTTGGAGGTAGATTGATGATTAACAAAAATATCACAGCCTTACTGAAGAAAAACCTTTGTTTCTTTGTAATGCTTGTTTTATTAGCCTCAACTTCAGGCATTCTGTCCGGTTGTAAAGAAAAAGCATCCGCACCTGCACCCTCAGTTGCTCCTCCTAAGAATATTGGCCAGTGCGAGATTCTTGATGCCCTGCCCGGCGATATAGCAAAGACTGTTGAGGTCAATTATGGGGACAAGATTAAATTATTGGGCATAACTGTAAACAAGCAGGGGAACAATAAACTGAAAATTTCCTATTACTGGCAACTTCTGAATGAACTTGGCCCTTACAACAAGGCTTTTGTTATCTTGTCGGATAAAAACAAAAAACAGATCACTGGAAACGATCATGATCTTTGCGAAAATAAACCGTTCACTGAACTGAAAGGCAAATTTATCAAAGAGACCTTTATGTTCGGTGTCCCGCAATCCGCATCAGGACAGAAAGTTGATATCGGGATCGGCATCTTCGCACCTGAACTTAGTACCAATGTCAGGCTCAAGATCACGTCAGCAGGAAAAACACCTGTCGATGATGTAAACACCCGTGCAGTTATTCAAGAGATAACACTATAAGCAATCTTACCAATAAACGATATAAGGGGGGGGAATTCGAAATCTTCTCCCCCCTTATTTTTGCAGGTAGAATGAATAAAAAGCAGACGTGGCTGGTTCTGTCAGCGCTTTTAGCCTTTTCGATACTCTATACTCTCATCAATTATCTATGGATTGAAAAGAATATCTCTCACCTTCCGCCGCCATGGGATCCAGCATGGTATATCTATATGAGTCTGAACAACTACGACGCACTGTGGAATGGCAATATTTCTGAATTTCTCAAAACAGTCATGACGCAGGATCCTTACCATGGCCCGCTGTTCCCGGCAATTGGAACATCCATTTTTATCATCTTTGGGCCAAATATCAGCGCAGCATATCTGATTAATGCTGTTTACCTTTTTATCCTCTTCTCTTCTGTCTTTTTCATAACAGAAAAAATCGCAGGAAGAAAGGCAGCTATGCTTGCTGTTTTCATTACTGCAACATTTCCGACAGTAACAGCTGCTTCAAGGGACTACCTCTTTGAGTTTCCCCTGGCCGCCCTGACCGCTCTCAGTTATTTATTCTTAATCCGGAGCGATTCATTCAGCAGGCGTAAAGAGTCGGTCTTTTTAGGCATATCCTCGGGACTGTCAATCCTCACAAAAACCATGGGCATTATTTTCTTTGTTTTCCCTTTCCTGTATGCAGGCTACACTTTTATCAGGAAAAGACCTTCAAAAGAAGTTCGTAAAAATATCATCTTATCTTTTAGCATAGCCTTGATTCTTGCTTCATTATTTTATGTCCCTAATTTCAGACAGATATTCTGGTATCTCTTTGAATTCGGCTTTGGCGAGGGCGCAAAGCCTTACAGTTCAGGGGTTCCGTCATTGCTCTCAATCCAGAATTGGACGATTTACCTGAAGGCTATTTCATGGCACGGCATTTCTGTGATCTATACGTTTGTTTTCCTCATAGCGGCAATCGCATTTCTTTTTCTGAAAGACAAAAAGCTTTCAAAAGATTATCTGATACTATGGCTCTGGTTTCTATCCGGATACTTCATACTCTCATTATCAATAAATAAAGGCGGGGCAAGATATGCCCTGCCAATTCTCGCTCCTATCGCCATTATTATGGCGACACATATCATCAGCATACCTTTAAAATCTCTGCGATATGCAATTATTGTCATTTCTCTCATTGCAGGGGCTCTCAATTTCACCTACCAAAGCAGGTCAGAATTATGCCGGTATAAGGAATTTTATTATAAAAACACCCCTGTCTTCATTCCGCTGCATATGACATGTGCTATCAAAGATACTGATGGACTTACAGTCCCCTATAACAGAGATTGGGACATTATGCCGATACTGCAATATATGGACAGCTTCAATCATGATAATATTGAACCAACAACTGTCTTCATAGCATTTGACCATTACTTCCTGAATGGATGTACCTTACAGCTCTATTCAAAACTGGGGCAATTAAAAGGCTTGTTAAGTTCAAAATTTATCGTTGAGGGTTTGGCAAACAAGCCGTATGAAGAAGACGACATCAAACGGCTGATACATGAAAGCTACTTTATCATGACAAAAACGGGTTTTCAGGGTCCTGATTTTTCGAACACGAAAAACCATCTTGCTACAAAACTCTTGAAAAATAATGCTCCCGTGAAAGACTTTGTTATGACCGATGGCTCAACAGTCTCAATATATCGAGGAATAGCTTACAAAAAATGAGAACCGAAACTTAGCATAGCTAAGGCTGAATTAAAGGCTTGTGAATTTGAACTGGCAATTATTGCCATAAAACGTAGGCCAGAAGGTGTTTTTGGTATCAATTATGGTATTCTGTAATAAATGAGGATTACCAACAAATAGTTTTACCTAAATTTTTAATAAGCATTGAAATTGAAATTTGTTTTCTTAAAGGGAATTAATGATTAATACAGAAATTGATAATGTTGCTATGCCAGTTAATCTTACTATTGGTACGACAAATAGATGTAATCTAAGGTGTTGGATGTGTGTCAGGCAAAATACAAAAATTGACCCCTCTGCTTTAGTCGACATGGACTTTAAGCTTTTCAAAAAAATAGCAGATGAGTGTTTTCCGTTTTTAAAAACTGTCATTTTTAGCGTTTCTGGTGAACCTTTAGTATCAAATAATATTATAGAAACGTTAGACCTTGTAAATAAGCATAAAATTAAATTAGAAATAACATCAAATGCAACTCTTATGAACAATGATGAAATTATAAAGAAACTTATTCATACCTTATCAATACTTACAATTTCTTTTGATGGTGCTACTAAAAAAACTTATGAATCAATTCGTATTGGAGCAAAATATGATGAGGTTCTGTTTAATATTACAAGGTTTAATAAGTACAGAAACGAGTTGCCTGACGTTCAAAGACCCAAATGGGGTTTCAGCTATGTCCTGATGCGTAGAAATATAGAGGAATTTCCTGATTTTATTAGACTCGCTCATGAACTTCAAGCTGATTTTATAGGTAGTGCTCATATTGTTATTTGTGCACCAAAATTAAGGGATGAGTCTTTAATTTTTCATAAGAAACTTGCGAACGATAAAATTGAAGAGGCAAAAGAGGTTGCAAGTAAATTAGGGGTTAATCTAAGCATACCTCCTCTTTATACTTTAGAGGAAGAAAATGAGAAACAAAATGTCAGTGACAAAGTTAAAACGCAAGGAAAGATAAAATGCCCTTATCTGTGGAACAGTTCTTGGATAGAAACTAATGGAGATATAAGACCATGTTGTATTGCAACTGATGATAAACCTCTTATGGGCAATATGCTTAATAGTTCATTTAGCAAAATATGGAATGGGGAAACCTATAAGAATCTTAGAAAAGGAATATTAATGGGGCAACCACCCGATGTGTGTAAACATTGCTACTTAGCAGAGCGCGAATAAGCTTTATAACACTATTTTCAGAATATCTATTTTTGATTTCGATTATTAGGAAGAAGCATTTTATCTTTTCTTCTGCAGAATCACAAGGTCCTGAAAGTTGCCCATTACCCTCTCCCGGTAATCAACCACTCTGAAATATTTCCCCAGTTCCCTGACAGTATAGTCCCTGGTCTGATATACACCACGGTAATACCCCTCAGGTGCGATACCGTCGAGGTTCGGGTCCAGAGAACTGTCTGAAATGCCGTTCTTCTTCACTTCCTCCTGTATATGCGGAGGGGTGAAAGACGCTGCAAAATCACCGTATACAGAAGCAAAGAGCAGCCCTCCGGGCATAAGAATACGATTCATTTCCTGTACCCAGCTTAATTGCACATCCCTCTGGAGATGGGGAAAGACGGGGTAACTTATGATGACATCAAACATATTATCAGTATAATCAGTTGGTGGGAAAGGGTTAATGACTAAAAACTGCCCCGGTTTCAAGTGCTCACTGCACCATTCAACTGTTTCCTTGTCGATATCGCATCCGTGGATTTCATGTATTTGCGTATGCTTCAGAAACAGACTTGTTACCAAGCCGCAGCCCCAATCAAGCATACAGCTGATCGAATTTATGTCAGAGTAAGTCTTTATAGCCCTGAGAAATTCGCTATAATAATGCAATGCCCTGCACCAGTATCTGACCGGATTACCGACATTAGCAACACGATGCATCAGGTTAGCCGGCGGTTCCGGCAAAGAGGAATGAAACTCCGGATGGTAAATGGTAATTATCCTGCCGGTTTCTATGCCTGACCTGACCCCGGTTATTTCCAAAGTAACCCAGTCAGCAAACAACTCTTTTTTAACAGGTGTATGGAATGAAAAACCTGATCGCAGGGCATTCGGCATGGAAGGGAATGCTGACTGCACGTCTTTTCTTTGAACCGGAGTTGCATCAGCGATCGCAACATTATTGATTTTTATACGGAACATGTCAAAAGTATTGCTTTGCACGAACATCCAGCCTGCTATAGTTAAATGGTTGTTGCTATATTCAAGATAGTCGATGTAACCTCTTCCTAATTCAGGCTGAGTCATGGATTTTCAACCCCCCTTTAATTAAAAAATAAGTGCAATATTCAAAATGTATGCCGAGGGTTTTATACGTAGAGTTTCCGACCTTCAGTTCTTTGTTGCATTTATATCTCTTTATCTTTTGATTTTCCATATTGGCAGACAATTCTAATGTGCAACTGTTTTATATATCTTTTCTACAGTGAATGCCTCTTCTTCAAGACGGGGTGGAGGAGTTATATTTGCTTTCAATGTATTAATAAGAGAAGGTTGCTCACTGATTTTTCTGATGATCTCAATCAGTTCCGTTTGATTGTGCATAGAGAAAATCAATCCGTTCTCACCATGCCTGATAAACTCATATGCGCTTCCTACAATATCTGAAGCGATTACAGGCACTCCATATGATAAACTCTCGGTAACGACAAGGCCGTAACTTTCAAGGGTTGTTGAAGGAGTAACGATAATATCAACCTGATTCAATATACGGGGCAAATCATCATGACTGAATTGTCCCATATTCTTGATTCTCACGTCTTCGATTTCCGCCTCGCGGACAAGGTCGATAGTTCCATCATCACCCACACAGTTTCCGTATATGTGGAGCCTGATATTTGAGGCCTTGACTTTTTTAAAAGAGTTCACTAAAAGGTCGATGCCTTTGAATCTGCTGACAACACCCATGTATGCCAATATAACAGGCTCTCCCGGTCTCCTCATTCTTTGAAGAGGCTTAACATAGCTGTAATCAACACCGTGGTTAATGTGATGTATAGGCTTGTCCCATTTGTTCGCCCTGAATATTTCTATCAAAAACCGTGATGGCGCAATTCTGATTTCAACTGAATCAAAAAGCTGTTTAGCGTTTTTATTCCGTTCAAAAATTGAATCGTCCACATGACACTGGAGCTTACATTTCTGACTGCCTTCAGAGGAATTGCAGAGTGAATAGTCAGGTTTGAAAAACCTTCCCCTTACACAGAGGAGCCAGAAATCGGTAATAGTTAAAACCACAGGTATGCCGATCAGCTTTGCTGCGCTTAAAACGGCAGATAACCGCATGGGATGTGCTACATGAATTACATCAGGCTTTTCAGTCCTGAGAATAGTCAGGACGTCTTCTAACATGTCGTCGGATATCCTGTAACCCTGATCAAGCGGGATCTCCTTATGCCTGATACAGATAACCGGGATGCCTTCAAAAAAATATGTTCTGTACAAGATATTATTCTGAGAAGAGAATACGACGGGAGGATCGGCAACACCGTAAGTGAAGACTTTTACATTGTTTCCCATCCTCTGCATCTGTTTTGCCATATTCAGGACATAACGCTCGGTCCCGCCAAAGAATTTCGGGAAAAAATCATGGACAACAAAGAGTATCTTCATACCCCTTCCCCAAAAATACTGTCCAGTTTATATTTCAGGCCCTTTCCATTCCTGACCTCATGGAATGCGGCATAGTCACCAATACTGGAGCCCATCACCACAGCACACAGTTTATGCAATGCGGATAAGATATCGTTAATCGTTTCATGAACGTTTTCATAAGGGGTTACATACTCTTCAAAAACCTCCAGGGCTGACATGAATTGCTGCAATATTACATCGTTATGTACTGAAATTTCAGCTTCATCTCCTCCTGTCAACTCAAGCAGTTCATCCATAACCGAGTGCATACTGTTCTTGCTTCCTGTCCCATTAGTTCCCGGAGGGCACGTGCGAATGATCTGTCGGAATGAATTGAAAAGACTTAAATGAGATGTATATATCGTTTCACTCTGCGCAATATATCCTATGGTATTGTTAATTGTCCGATATACGGATCTGACATATTGAATCATTTCAGAGAAAGAACTTATGCCTGTATCAAACCAGTTAAGCGGTTCGTCTTCCAAAAGATGGATTAACGACTTTCTGTCTACGAAGCTTCTCTTGAAATAATATAATGGTTCCCTGTTATGGGAATGTATCGCGCCGACAGACGAGAGAAAACCTATTTTGAAACCTTTTTTTATCAGCCTCAGACCGAGGTCAAGATCTTCTGCGTATTTGAGATCGTTAAACTTGAACTTATTGAAGACATCCCTTCTGATGCATGAAAAAATATTATCTAACTGGGCAACCCTCCTCTTATCAGAAGGGATCAATGAATCAAATGTCTTCCGGTCGACGGATATGACTGTATCTTCCTTATATCTGAGGAATTTCTCATAATGGTTCCATATCTGCCAGCATGCAAATAAGTCCGCATCACTTCTCGGCACCTGCCTTGCAGTAACAGCAGCAATATGCGGATCATTGTTCATACCACAGATCATGTCGAAGAAACAGGTGTCTCCGGCAGGGATTGCGTCCTGGGACAGAAAAACAAGGTAATCACCTGTTGCAAATTGAGCGCCATAGTTCCTTGTCCTTCCATGGCAGAATTCTGAGGGATCGATAGAAAGTATTTTTGCACCATACCGTTTTGAAAGATTAAGGGTATCATCTTTTGAACCTGAGTCAACAATGACCAGTTCGATATCCTGTATGCCTTTCTGTTTTCTGATACCTTCAAGGACATGATAGAAATCCTGACCTGCATTCTTTGTTGGTATGACAACTGATACTTTTATATTGATGGCTTCAACAGCATTATCAGAGATTACAGGGACGATGAACTGTTCCTGTTTTATGAGTGATCCTGATTTGCGATCCTCTGCAAGAACTTCAGGATGTCCTTTTTCCCTGAACTTGAGCCGTTTGAGCAATTTGTCATAAGCGATCCGGCGCTTTGTGCCTACAGGAGTTAACCTGTTTCTTATGTTTTTACGATAATAGACCAGTATCCTCCATCCTATCCCTGTTTGTACCTCTTCGATATATGACGTCTTCTTGCGGAGTTCCTCTTTAAGACGATAAATCTGATTCTGGTTATCCTGCAATTCTTTATTGAAAATCTGAACCTGGTTCCGACTCTCTTCCAATGCGCTCCGCAATGCCTGAGCCTGAGCCTGATTCCGGCTTTCCTCTAATGCCCCCTCCAATGCCCGAGCCTGATTTCGGCTCTCCTGCAATGCCCCTTTTAGGGCCTGAGTCTCCTCCCTGTTTTCCTGCAAAGCACCTTCCAGTGACCTGGCCTGAGTCCTGCTCTTATGTAACGCACTCTCAAAGGCCTGAGCCTGATTCCGGCTTTCCTTTAATGCACTTTCTAATGCCTCAGCCTGGCCACGGATTTCCTGCAACGCACTTTCCAACGCCTGAACCTGGTCACGGCTTTCCTGTAATGCACCATGTTGTTCCATGCTATCCTGCAGTTGAGCCTGTTCATGCTTTAATTTTTCTTTCAATTCCTGCATTTGACTCAATTGGTACTCTATATGAATGTTCTTTGAACTCAATTCCTTTATGAGCGCCTGCATCTCCTTGACTCTGTCGCGCAGTTCTTTATTATCTGTCCTGGATATATTCAGTTTGCCTCTTAACCATTCATTGCCGGTCTCAACCTCTTTCAGTCTCTCCCGGAATCCCTCCTTTTCCTCTTCTGACTCGCGCAGCGTGTCTCTTAATTCCTCTTTTTGCCACTCCGCCTCATTCAGTTTTCGCCTGAATTCGTCTGTTTTGGCATGAGTCTTCCTGATCCGGTTTTCCAAATCCATATTCTGAGACAGCAATGTATTTTTTGATAAATCACTTGCCTGGAGCCTGTCTTTTATCAACGTGATTTCTTCCTGCTTGATCAGAAAATACCGGTATACTGCCTCCGGGGTAATTTTTCCTGAATGTTTAGACAGGACCTGCAGATAGTACTCAGGAGCCTTCGGCGAATTAATGAAAGCTATTTGGTGCACCTTGCTCCATTGAATATATTTTGTTGTTACTTCGCTGATGTGCCAGAACGGTTTCTTCCCGGAAGCCCTTATAAACAGATCCCAGTCTTCAAACATGCCAAGTGAATTATCAAAACCTTCTATTTCCCGGAGGACATCTTTTCTCACAATAGTACAGATCAACGGGATATAATTTTCGAAGAGCAATGTTTCGTAGGAAAAATCCCAGGACCTGAAGACGCCATCATTATGTTCCCTGACAATATGGCCATCATCATTATATTCTCTGAGGAATATCTCACTGTCAGTATACGCACCTGCAAAATCCTCCCGGTTTTTTAGAAAATTTAAGAGTGTTTTTATATGTTCAGGATAATATTCATCGTCATCATCTAAAAATCCGATATATTCTCCACTGGAATTTTCGATGCCTATATTCCCGGCATTTGCTCTTCCCGTGTTATACGCAAGCCTTATATAGTTCAGGGTGATATCACCGAGGATGCTTTTGATCTCCGGGACATTAAGATCACTGCCGCCATCATTCACAAGGACAACTTCAACAGGCGAGTATGTCTGGGAAGCAATGCTCTGCAAAGCCCTCATTAACAGCTTTGGCCGGTCTTTAGTCCTGACAATTATGGATACTAAAGGATTTTCTTCTCTCATAGGTTCTTGTTTTAGATATTACAATACTATAGATACTATCTGCAAAAAATCATGATATTCTTTCATACAGGCTTTCTATTTTATCAATATGTTCATCAATTAATTCAAGCCTGGTCTCCCCTGCACCTTTTGTTACCTGCTGTATCAGTTCAGGATGCTCCTGAAGTGTATTAATAATTCTTGCAAATTCACCATCTTTGTAAGGGTTGAAAACAAATCCGTTCTTCCCGTCCTGAATCATCTCAGGTGCGCCGCCGAGGGAGGTACTGATAACCGGAAGCCCGTATTGCAGAGCCTCCCCTATTACTAAAGGGTGGTTTTCCTCCCATAGAGAGGGGAATACGACAAAATGGACATTTGCCAGTATTTTCGCCACTTGATCCTTTCCTGAATACGGCCCCATAAATGATATGTCAGCATCCGGATATGCTTTTGCAAGTGTCTGAATTTCCTTTTGGTAAATATCATCCAATACTTTACCGTAGAAGAGGATCTTCAGATCCTGCCTCCTGTTGACAAATCTCAATTCCTTCAGTATGACGTCCGCCCCTTTAAATGGAACAATGTTACTCAGATAAGCCAGGACAAGCTTTCCATTATAGGGGATATGGTCTATTGTATTCCTGGGATCAAAACCGTGAGGGACATAAAGGATCTCGCGAAAACCCTCTTTTTCATATCTCTTTTTCAGGTGCCTGGATGGACTTATGGTAAATGCCGGGAATGAGAGTTGCTGTTTCATAAATTGTATCCTGTTTATGTGTTCCTGTACTGCTGCAGCATCTTTATCGGGATGATAGGATGGAGACGATATCTTCCTGTATAAGATGTTTTTTATCTTCCTTTTGAATTCAGATGACAACCTCCTTTTTAAATCAATATGCCTCACAATCGGGAGTTGCAGTATCCTGTTGAACATGGGCACCTTTGAAACATTCGGTGTATGCACCGGGTCATAACATGTTGAACAGTTAATCCCTTCAGAAGGTCCGGGGCAGATCCCCTCTGACGGCCTGATAAGCTGGCTCCTGTAACACATATACCAGTAATCATGCAGTGTGAATACGCTGGGAACGTTCATCTGATTGGCAATCTCGGGCAAGCGTGATGACAGATATGCTGTATGCTGGAAATGGATGATCCCGGGACTTTCCCTTTTTATTATTTCACGAAATATGCCATCTACCCTGGGGTTCATGAAATGTTCGGCAAATTCAGCATACAGTTCAGGCGGATTATTGATTTTTATGACATTAATGCCGTCATATGAGCTCTCAGTTACCCTGTATCGCTTACTGGTGAGATCCTTAATGCCTGATATAATCTTTACTTCCCATCCTCTCGCAATAAGTTCCCTTGAGAGGCTCAGGGTATAGTTTTCTGATCCGCCCACACTTTCAGGGAAGAAGCAATGGATAACCATCAGGATTTTTTTGTTTTTCATATCATTAATAAGGGTCTGTCCATAAACTGTTAAACACCCTCACCCTTGCCCTCACCCTTGCCCTCTCCCCTCTCCGCACTCAGTCCCGAAAGCCTTCGGGACGAGGAGAAAAGGGAGAGGGATTACACACCCCTACCCCTCTCAAGAGGGGACTATAATATGCCCCTCCCTTGAGGGGAGGGGTTGGGGAGGGTGTTAAAATATTTACTTTGCACACAGACTTTAATTAGTTTATCGTTGATACAACATGGTGAAGTACAGTATTCTCTCTATAGATAGTGCTTGCGATAGAACTTTAAGAGACCTTTACACAATTCATAATTCTTTTTATAACCCAGCCTTCTGACAGAGGCGCCTTCATGGTGGATTGCCTTTGCATCGGGACAGAGGAATATCTTGTACCGGGTATTCTTGTATAATCTGCGGCACCAGTCAACGTCATTAAAAAATATGGGGAAACTTTCATCCATGGGCCCTACAGCTTCCCAGCATTCTTTCCTGATCATGAGCACTGATGCCATAGGCTGCAATACTTCCCCACCCGACAGATGCTCCTCCGGTGTAAGCTTCAGCTTCATTAAAGGACCGAATTTATTAATATGGAGTTTTTCAAGGAGGATTGACCCTACTGTAGGGAATCTTCTGCAGGAAATCTGCAGCCTGCCATCAGGATAGTAAAGAAGCGGTGCAACTGCCCCTGCCTCAGGGTTCACTGTCAGAAATGATAAAAGGCGTTCAGTAGCATTTCCCATTAATTTTACATCATTGTTCATGAGGCATAGAAACTCACCCCGCGCTACAGCTACCCCCTGATTGACAGCCTTTGCATATCCGAGGTTAGCGTCATTCTGGACACAGATCACTTCAGGGAAAGTCTTCTTTATATAGCTGGAACTGCCGTCTATTGACGCATTATCAATAACAATAATCTCATGAGACAAGGCATCTCCTGTGTTGTATATGGACGCAATACATTCGTAAAGGAGTTCCCTGTGATTCCAGTTCGGGATGATAAAAGAAACTTTCCTGCTATTCTTCATACATTTATGAAATCCTTTTCAGAAAAAAGAGGCCCGCTAATGCCTAAGTTTGCATTATAATACGGATCCTTATTTTTTAACATATACCCCCATTTTCTGAGAAGCAGCTGTGTCTCTTTTTTTAACCTCTCGACCTTTTCAGGAGTATCTTCGTACCCCCGCGTCAGGGATTCGTGATGATATAACTCAGCATGAGGTTCATACACTATTAAGTAATTCCTCTCCCTGAGTTTCAGGCAAAAGTCGATATCGCCATGTGCCACAACATATTCAGTATTAAATCCCCCGACTTTATCAAACACTTCCCTTCTGACCATCATGCATGCTGCTGCAACAGCAGAAACATTCTGGGTGGATTGTATGCGTCCGCCGTAACCGAGGCTGTTTCTCGGGTGCCGGTGATGCGACCTCCATACATTCCCTTTTTCGTCGATAATTAATCCGGCTGTCTGGATAGTCATATCGGGATATAACAGTTTAGCTCCTACGGCACCTGTTTCTTTCCTCTGTGCGAACCCGAGCATGGTCTCAAGCCAGTCTTCAGTGATAACCTCCGTGTCATTATTCAGGAATACGATATATTCAGTATGAGTTTGCGAAACAGCATAATTATTGATCTCGGAGAAATTGAAAGGTTTATTATAACTCAATATCTTTACTCTTGAAATTTTCTTCACCTCTTCATAGTATCTGAAAGTCTTTTCTTCCACACTCATGTTATCCACAAGAACAATCTCGTAGTTACTGTAGGTTGTTTTCTGGAGAATTGAATCAACACACTTTTTTAATACATCACTCTTATCTTTTGTCGGGATAATAAGAGAGATGTCTGAATTGCCGTTGACATGGAATCTTACCCTGTAGAGCCCCCTCGTTAACCCTCGAGTCACGGTTCCTTTCCAGCCCCGTCTGTCTACAGCATCCTGCAATGCCCTAATGGCTGCATCATAGGCATATGGCTTGGCCTCGGGGTCACCGGATGCAGATCCAGTCACAAGACGCCAGTGGTATAAGACCTTTGGAATACTGACGATTTTATCGGTAAGCTCAGTCACCCTGAGCACAAGGTCATAGTCCTGAGAACCATCATACCCTTGCCTGAAACCTCCTATCCTTTCGATTATTGTCTTTCTGAAGACATTCAGATGGCAGAGGTAATTCTGTGCCAGCAGATAGTCTGGTGACCAGGCCGGTTTGAAGAACGGTTCAAACCTTTTACCGTCATTGCTTATCTTATCTCTGTCAGAATATATGAAATCCACGTCCGGGTTGTCATTAATGGATTTAACTACTTCAAACAACGCAAAGGGAGCAATCGTATCATCATGATCAAGCAGCGCAATAAAATCCCCTGTTGCCAACGAAAGCGCCTCATTCGAATTTCCTGCTATCCCATAGTTTTTATCGAGATATTTGACCCTGATCTTTCCATATTTTTTCCTGTATTGTTCAATAATTTCTCTTGTATACGCCTCTGTTGAGGCGTCAGCAAGGCATAACTCCCAGTTATCATATGTCTGATTGATAACAGACTCTATCATTTCAATAAAGGCTGATTTGAGAGGGTTATAGACCGGGGTTATTATGCTTATCCTGGGCCTCACCTTGAACTCCGTCGCCAGTTTTATCTGCCATTTTAATGTAGTTGCATCAGGTTCATTCTTTGAGATCCATGATTCATAAATATTTTTATCTTTCAGATATGCAGCCATATTATATTTACGAAACACCTTCCATAGAAACTGTCTGAATCCGCTTCTCTGTATATATTTGACCGATTTAACGAACAAGTCGTATATCCTTCTCCTTCTTGTCCCGGGACGGAAATATTTCTCCCTATCCATCCTGAGGGTTTCAAGAATCTGCCATCCAAGCGTCTCATGGATGGTGTTTACTGTATTTTCAAGCTGTACAATTTTGGTATCCTTCTCTGATATCACGCGCTGGAAGTGCGGAGATAAATTGATCTTCTCTGTGAGAACAGCCTCTTTTTCTTTCAGAATAGCGTTCTTGTCTGCAATGATGGCATCTTTTCCTTCGGATTCCTGCCATATTTTCAGGATAAATTCGTTAGAGATTTTGTCACGGTGTTTGTTTATCACTTTAAGGTGTGTAGCTTTCATATGTTCGATATCTTTCTGATTAATCTGTAATTCACGGCTCCATTGATTATAAATAGCAGTTATTTTTCTGACATGAAATAATTGATATTTTTCTGCTATTCGTATGAGGAGTTCCCAGTCTTCATAGAGGTCAAAATCCTCATCCAGAACCCCGGTAATCTCAAAAATGTCTTTGCGGAAAAGAAGGCTGTTAAAAGGTATATAGTTTGACATTATTATCTCAGGATATGAACAATCCCGTGAAAATGTCACCCGCTCCATAGTGACAACCTCTTTTTCATCAGGAGAGAAGCGGTTGATTATCATCTCAACATCTGCATAAGCGATTTGAAACTCTGTCAATTTTAATACTGATACAAGCGTCTCAACGTGGTCAGGATAAAGTTCATCGTCATCATCGAGGAAAGCTATATATTCGCCTTGCGCATTCTCAATGCCGATATTGCCGGCATGTGACCTGCCTGTATTCTTTTCGAGTTTTATGTAATTGAGGAGTATACCGCCAAGAATATCCTGCAGTTCTTTAATATCAAGATCACAACCGCCATCGTTCACAAGCACAACTTCTATGTATGTATATGTCTGGCCGGCAATACTCTGCAATGCCCTCATTAAAAGCTTTGGTCTGTCTTTAGTCCGGACGATTATGGAAACCAGGTTTTCTTTCATGCTCTGCTCTTTCTCTATTTACTCATGCGGCCGTTAGTATGGCGACATGGTTTTGTCTGTTTGTCATTCTCCGGCTCGACCGGTGAATCCAGTTCCTTTCTCTGGATTGCCCGATCAAGTCGGGCAATGACAGTCTTGTATCCTTACTTATAGCCGTCTTAGTAATTAAAATGTTAAGCATTTTATTAATCTATTATACCTAATCTATCTGCATAACATTGCCTAATTTTAAACATCACAGATACTCTTATCCTTTTTGCTGTATGCCGGTATTTTCTGAAATATTCTATAATAGAACTTCAGAAAATTATCAGAAAAAGGATAGCCCAGGCCAGTAAACTCAGTTCTTGTTATAGTGCATACCGCACATAACCTGAGGCCGGGACCAGGAGGAGATATTGGAGCTTTACAGACTTACCATTTCAGAGATAAGAAACCTCCTTGATAGAAAAGAAATTTCAGTTACTGACATTATCGGTTCAGTCTATCAGAGGATTGGTGCTGTTGAAAATAAGGTCAAGGCATTTGTGACCATTACGCAGGACAAGGCGATGGAGATGGCTGCACTGGCACAGAAAAAGGCTGACACATCAGAAACACCCCGCATGAAACCTTTGCTGGGGATTCCTCTTGCGATTAAGGATAATATGTGCACAAAAGGCATCCGGACAACATGCTCCTCTAAAATACTCTCCAATTTCATTCCGCCATATGAGAGCACGGTAACAGCACGGCTCATTGACCAGGGATATGTCTTAACCGGGAAGACAAATATGGATGAATTTGCAATGGGTTCATCTACAGAGAATTCAGGGTTTCATGTAACACGGAATCCCTGGGACCTGGAGAGCATACCGGGAGGTTCGAGCGGTGGTTCTGCCGCAGCAGTTGCTGCTGATGAATGTATCGCTGCACTCGGTTCAGACACAGGCGGTTCGATCAGACAGCCTGCTTCCTATTGCGGGGTCGTGGGGATGAAGCCGACCTATGGAAGGGTTTCACGGTACGGCCTCGTTGCCTTTGCATCGTCCCTTGACCAGATCGGTCCGATAACTAAAAATGTAAGGGATTCTGCAATACTATTGAGTATCATCTCAGGACATGATCCCTTAGACTCAACATCTGCTCCCATACCGGTACCGGATTTTACAGCAGCCATAGGCAGAGACATTAAAGGAATGAGGATCGGAATTCCCGGAGAGTACTTTATCAAAGGCATGGACAAAGAGATAGAAGAGTCAGTAAAAGAAGCTATCAAAAAACTGGAATCCCTTGGCGCAATTCCTGTCGAAATATCCCTGCCGCATACAGGGCATGCGATTGCGACATATTATATACTCGCAACATCAGAGGCCTCATCTAACCTTGCAAGGTATGACGGGGTAAAATACGGCATCAGAGCAGAGGGCAGGGATTTGATGGATATGTATATGGAAACAAGGTCGCAGGGATTTGGCGCTGAAGTCAAAAGGAGAATAATGCTCGGCACCTATTCCTTATCTTCCGGGTATTACGAGGCATATTACAGGAAAGCACAGCAGGTAAGGACTTTGATAAAAAAGGATTTTGAGGATGCATTCAAAAAGGCTGACGTCATTGTTACACCGACAGCACCGACCGCTGCTTTTAAGATCGGTGAAAAGACCTCCGACCCTCTTAAGATGTATCTGTCTGATATCTTCACGATCTCTGTTAATCTCGCAGGCGTACCAGCCATCTCGGTACCATGCGGTTTTACATCAAACAACCTGCCGGTCGGCCTGCAGTTTATAGGAAAGAATTTTGATGAAGAATCAGTTTTAAGAATCGCATATGCCTATGAGCAGAGTTCCGACTGGCACAGGAGGAAACCGAATTTATGAAATACGAAATAGTAATCGGCCTCGAAGTTCATGCACAGATGTTGACGGACACGAAGATATTTTGCGGCTGTTCGACTAAATTTGGCTCAAAACCGAATACCCAGACGTGTCCGGTTTGTATCGGCATGCCCGGTGTACTTCCTGTTTTGAACAGAAAGGCCCTCGAATTTGCAGTAAAGACAGGCATTGCGACAAACTGTACAGTATCTTTTTACAGCAGGTTCGCCCGGAAGAATTACTTCTATCCTGACCTGCCGAAGGGTTATCAGATAAGTCAATACGAGTTGCCGATATGTGAACACGGATCTTTGGAGATAATTGTTGACGGTAATATCAAAAAGATCGGTATTACGAGGATCCACATGGAAGAAGATGCCGGTAAGAACATACATGAAGGCGGGGGAAGCTTTAGTTTTGTTGATTTAAACAGGGCAGGAGTCCCGCTCATGGAGATCGTCTCTGAGCCTGAGATCAGAAGTCCCCGTGAAGCTGTTGAGTATATGAGAAAACTCAGAACGATCCTGAGGTATCTCGGCGTATGTGATGGCAATATGGAGGAGGGTTCTCTACGGTGTGATGCGAATGTGTCTATACGGCCTTTTGGTCAAAAAGAACTGGGCGTCAAAGCAGAGATTAAGAACATTAATTCTTTCAAGTTCGTTGAAAAGGCACTTGATTATGAGATAAAACGGCAGATAAAGGTCCTGGATGATGGCGGCAAGATCATTCAGGAGACACGGCTGTGGGATTCTTCAAGAGGCATTACAGAATCAATGAGAGGCAAGGAAGAGGCTCATGATTATCGCTATTTCCCGGAGCCGGACCTCGTGCCAATTATCGTTGACCAGAATTGGATTGACGGGATAAAGACATCCCTCCCGGAATTGCCTGACATAAAAATAGAGCGATTTGTCTCGGAATATGGATTGCCTGCAAACGACGCGGATTTTCTTGCATGTGATAAGCCGATTGCTGACTGGTTTGAAGGTTCAGTAATCCTTGGAGGCCAACCAAAAAATGTTGCGAACTGGGTGATGGGTGATTTAATGAAACTCTTAAACGAAGAGAGCAGATCCATCGAAGATTGTCCTTTGAAACCGGAACAGCTTGTTGAAATGCTGAAACTCATGGACAACGGAACTATCAGCGGAAAGATAGCTAAAACAGTTTTTGAAGAAATGTATAAGACAGGTAAAAATGCAGAGGTTATTGTCAGAGAGAAAGGGTTAGTACAGATCAGTGACACAGGAGCAATAGAACAGGCAGTGGATGATGTCATTGCAAAAAATCCCGCTGAGGTTGAAAGGTTTAAGGGAGGAGAAGAAAAACTTACCGGGTTTTTTGTAGGTCAGGTGATGAAACTAACCAAAGGTAAGGCGAACCCCAAAATGGTGAACGATCTTTTGAAAAAGAAACTGTCTTAGGATTGGCACATCTTATAAAATCTATTCTATTTCATCCAAAAAATCATTATGGTCCATTACCCTGCCAAACATCGGGAAAATATTCTTTTCTGAATATTCCTGCCAGACTCGTGATCTGCAGGCTGTACAATCCCTTAAAACAATAACTTCATACCCCACATCGTAACCTGCTCTTGCAGTGGATTCCACACACACATTGGTTAATAAACCTGCAATAGCTATTGTCCTGATTGCCTTATCTTTCAGGAAATTATCAAGATTCGTATTGCCGAAGCAGCTTAACCCTGTTTTACCTTCCACTACTGTCAGATAATGCTCAAAAGGCTTCAGTTCATCTATTACATCAGCTCCTTTTGTCCCTTTCTGAAATGCATTGATTTTTTTTATGTCTTTCAAAATTCCAACAGGATTGTTAAGTTCGGGGTATCCCTGAGTGAATACAATAGAAGCAATATAACAGGCAATCCCTTTTTTCTGAGCGCGTTTTAAAAAATCAACGGTATTCGGAATAATTCTATTGGAAACTAACATATCTTTGACTAACCCATGCAACTTTCCATCTGGCGCACAGAATTCATTTTGAAATCCTGTTAATATTATCGCAACCTCATGAGCTTTCATTTTTTTATCTTCTTTTGCATGGTCAATATATATATATCGTATTATATTTTTTAAAACTGTGTTTCATTTTTTCAATTTGAATGAAAGAATAATAATTAATGTTTAAATAATTTAGCAATAGATAATTTTTTAGCAAGCAAAATCTATACCATTTTCTCCTTTTTCACTGGCTGTTCAGATCTCCCGCTGAAACAGGATGGTAATACATATAAAATGCTATTTCAAGAGGGAAAATGATAATATAAGTTTTAGAAATATATTTTTACCTCGGGTGATGAAATGAATTGTTTTATCAATGATTCTAATTTTTTCACTATCATTACCACTTATGAGACTGATGAGAAATCATCCGTTTACAAAAGATGCTTGTTTACAATGGATTTTTTGATCCGGATCTGAATGTGAATTGCTCATTAAATATATTTTACCCTCTTTCACCAGGCACCGTGTAATGAAAACCGGGACTCCGTATTCTTCGTTTCGATTTCTCATTATACTATTGTTATCCATTCTTGCTTCTGATGCACTGGTAATGTATTATCTTTCGTTTCACCTGCCCGTTATTACATGGACATGGGCTTTTATTCACGCTATTTTATTACTTTCATGTTCCCTCCCGGTGATTTACTTTTTTGTATGCCGTTCCTTAATGCGTGACATGAATGAATACAAACAGACGAAAGAAGAAATCGAGAGGTTAAACCTCCAAAATGAACTGATTCTGAAGGCAGCAGGTGAAGGCATTTTCGGTTTGAACCTGGAAGGGAGGGTTATGTTTGTCAATCCAGTGGCTGCAAAGATACTGGGATATGAGGCAGGAGAACTCATCGGTGAGATTCATCATCATAAGGTGCACCATTCAAGGCAGGACGGGACTCCCTATCCGGAGGAACAATGCCCAATTTATGCAGCTTATAAAGACGGAATTACCTACCGGGGGACTAATGAAGTATTCTGGAAAAGGGATGGCACCAGCATTCCAATCGAATATCTGAGCACTCCAATTATAGAAAAAGGAAAGTTGAAAGGTGCGGTTGTTACATTTAATGACCTCTCAGAAAAATATCTGGAAATGCAGGAACTTGAGGAAAAATACTGTCATCTGGAATACCTCTGGACATCTCAAAAGAATACCCTTGAAGCTCTCCATGAAACTGAGGCAAAATTCAGCACCCTTTTCCAGGAGTCCAGAGATGCAATTTACATTACCACCAAAGAGGGAAGCTTTGTTGAAATCAATAAATCTGCTCTGGATCTCTTCGGATATACAAGGGAAGAGATGCTCAAACTCAAAGCAAAAGAGTTATACGCTCATCCTGAAGACAGGGATACATTCCAGAAAATGATAGAACAGCATGGCTCAATAAAAAATTTTGAGGTAACATTACTCAAAAAAGACGGGGCAGAGATTGATTGTCTTCTCACTTCTACTTTAAGGACAGACAAAGAGGGCAACATCCTGGGATACCATGGCATCATTCATGACATTACAGAACGTAAAAGTCTCGAAAACCAGCTCTATCAGGCACAGAAGATGGAAGCCGTTGGTCAGCTTGCTGGAGGTGTCGCACATGATTTTAATAATATCCTGACAATTGTCATCGGATACGCAGACTTGTTACAGATGGAAATGAACAAAGATGACCCATTGAGAAATGATATAACACAAATATTGAATGCAGCTCAAAGGGGAGCTAATCTGACATTGGCTCTGCTTACCCTCAGTAGAAAACAGATCATAAGCCCTAAGTCAGTAAATCTTAATGAAATCATAAAAGTTCTTGGGAAACTCTTATTCAGACTCATCGGCGAGGATATCGAGCTTTCTTTGCAGATCACGAACAGGGACCTGATTATAATGGCGGATACTTCTCAGATAGATCAGGTATTAATGAACCTTGTCACTAATGCAAGGGATGCCATGCCTGATGGAGGGCGTCTGACTGTCAGAACTGATCTGGTGAATTTTCATGATGACTTCATAACTGCTCATGGATATGGGAAACCTGGAACTTATGCCTTAATATCAGTTGAGGATACAGGGCAAGGCATGGACAGTAAGACAAAAGAAAGGATATTTGAGCCTTTTTTTACAACCAAAGAAGCAGGAAAAGGCACAGGTCTTGGCCTTGCAATGGTATATGGCATCGTCAAGCAGCATGAAGGATACATCATTGTTGCCAGTGAACCTGGCAAAGGCACAATATTTAAAATATATCTGCCTTTGATCCAATCAGCGGTTCAAGAGTTACAACTTGCAGATATCCCTTTAACAGTACAAGGCTCAGAGACAATTCTCCTGGCAGAGGACGATAGTCAGGTAAGAGAACTGACCAAAAGAGTCCTGGAAAAGTATGGGTATAAAGTTATTGAGGCAATAGATGGGTTTGATGCAATGCGGGTATTTACCGATAACAAAGAATCCATTCAACTCCTTATTCTTGATGTAATTATGCCCAAAAAGAGTGGAAAGGAGTGTTACGATGAAATAAAGAAAATCAAGCCGGATATGAAAGCAATTTTCATCAGCGGTTACACTGCCGATATCGTCCGGGGGAAAGGGATATTAAAAGAAGGCTCTGAGTTAATTTTCAAACCTGTCTCTCCAAACGAACTTTTAGGAAAGGTGAGAGAGTTACTGAATAGACAAACTCCTCTCTCAATATAAAATTCGAACAGATGTCATTCCATAGAAAGGACTTGCCTTGATTTTATATTCGCCTTTTCATTAATCTTAATATGAAGTTTTTTCTCTTTATTGTCATTCCGGCTTGTCCGTCCCGAATGCTTTCGGGATTTCGCCTTCTGTTAAGGGTAGCGATTATCTCTTCGGAAGGATTCCCGACAAGCGGGAATGACATGAGAAGAAAAAATATCTCTTTGATTTTGAAGCAAAGCTTCGGTGATTTTTAAATTGAACTTATGGAGAGATGTCCGAGCGGCCGAAGGAGCACGACTGGAAATCGTGTGTACGCTAATACCGTACCGTGGGTTCAAATCCCACTCTCTCCGCCATTTTGTCTTTCTGCAGCCTGGGAACGGCCCTTCGCAGCAGGTGGGTGTGAACCCCGTCAGGTCCGGAAGGAAGCAGCGGTAAGCATTTTTCCTGGGTGCCGGAGGTAGCCGCTCTCAGGCTGGAGAAAGACAAGGGGATAGGATATGAGCTATTTAGTACTTGCCAGAAAATGGAGACCACAGGGGTTTGATGACCTTATCGGTCAGGAACCGATAATACGCGTCCTGAAAAACTCCCTGGAACAGGGGAAGATCGCACATGCCTACCTCTTCTCAGGTCCGAGAGGTGTCGGCAAGACCTCTGCAGCAAGGATACTTGCAAAGGCCCTGAACTGTAAAGATGGTCCGACATCTTCGCCATGTGGCATATGCACATTCTGCACCTCAATTACAGACGGCTCTTCTTTAGATGTAATGGAAATTGACGGCGCTTCGAATAACAGCGTTAATGATATCAGAGACCTCAGGGAGAGGGTTAAGTATGTTCCTTCAAGCGGCAGGTATAAAGTGTATATCATTGACGAAACACATATGCTTTCTGACGCAGCCTTCAATGCCCTGTTGAAAACCCTTGAAGAACCTCCTCCTCATGTTGTCTTTGTCCTTGCAACAACAGCTCCCAGGAAGATCCCATCAACGGTGCTCTCCCGCTGTCAGCACCTTCCCTTCAGAAGGATCTCCAGTTCTCAAATCAGGGAACGCTTAAAAAAAATATCTGATGCCGAAGGTATCAACATCACCGGTTCTGCGACTGATATGATTGCAAGGGCAGCGGACGGAAGCCTGAGGGACTCTCTCACATTGCTCGATCAGATATCATCCTTCTCATCAGAAATAAGCGAATCTGACATAAAAGATCTCCTTGGCATAACAGACTTTGGGCTTCTCTCTCAGCTCTCTCTCGCACTGATAAAAGGAGAAAGGGAAGAGATACTTAAGATAACCGGTGAACTTATCGAGAAAGGCGCTGACATACGATCTTTTACCAGGGAACTCATTCAGTTTTTCAGAGATATGCTCGTTATAAGTATTGTAACAAAGCCTGCGGAAATACTTGATCTAAGCAAAGAGGAAATGGATAGTATCAGAAATATTTTATCAAAGACATCTGAAGACCATCTTATCCTTCTGCTTGCAGAATTACTGAAGGCAGAGATTGATATACGAAACGCTTCATCTCCACGCCTTGCATTAGAGATGTCCCTCTTGAAGGTGAGTTTTTTAACCGGTCTTAAACCGGTAAAAGAGATTATCGAACATATTGAGGAATATATAAAACTGGCTCCGGATACAGGATATGCAAAGAGCAGATTTCAGAAGGATGAAAAAAAGGATGAACAAAAAGAGACCAGGGATGAAATGATAGCCGCCGAAATAGAGTTGGCAGATGAAAGGACAGAGGTCAGTTCACTATCCGAACCGGTGAAACAGGGATTTGAGCCTCCTGTTTCAGAGGAGAAAACAATAAGTGATGATGTATGGGACAGTGCCATAAAAAAGATGGATCCGCCTCTTGCCTCTAAATTATCAAAGGCAAGCTTTAGACTTTCCGGGAACAAACTGGTCTTAACCCTTAACGGAGGGTACTCAGTTTTTACAGATTCCATAAAAAAGAATGCAGGTTTAATTGAACAGATTTTTTCTGAAGAACTTGGGAATAAAGTCCGTTTGGAAGTTGAAACTGTTAAGAAAAAGGCTGTTCTCAAAAAAGATCTCAAAGAAGAGGTGCTGGCTGAGCCGGCGATTCAGGAGGTTCTCGAACTGTTCGATGGAAGCAGGATCGTGGATGTAATTCCGGTAACAGAAGAGAAAGAATAGATTATAACCCCTTATTCCACCATTACCACGGATGGAATTAAGGTCGGTGAACGGAGGATGAGATGTCGAAGAAGATGCTCGGGGATATGATGCGTGAGGCCCAGAAACTCCAGGCTAAAATGTCAGAGATGCAGGAAGAGGCAAAGAAAAAGACTGTTGAAGCTACTGCAGGCGGTGGCATGGTCACTGTTGTGGCAAATGGAGCAGGAGAGCTTATCTCAATAAAGATTGAGAAGGATGTTGTTAATCCCGATGATGTAGAAATGCTTCAGGATCTTGTCCTGGCAGCAGCAAATGAGGCTATACGCCGCGCGCAGGAAATGGTGAACAGTGAGATGTCAAAACTTACAGGCGGATTACAGTTGCCCGGATTGGGAAACCTCGGGAAATTGTTCTAACATTCGTGAAAAAAGTATTTTTCTGCGTTCTTGCAGCCGCAGTCCCGAAAGCTTTCGGGACGAGGTATCAAAGATGTCATTCCGGCTTGTCCGGAATCTTTCTTTGCTTTACTGCATTGTTGTGTACAGCGAATACTCCGGAAGGATTCCCGACAAGCGGGAATGACAGAATTAAGGAGAACACTAACCCCGAAGCTGAGCTGCGAGAAATTCTTTGATTAAATAAATATATTTATGGAACCGTTTATTTCAAACGTTACTGAAGAAGAGATAAGGAAAGAAAAAACAGCGGCGCAGAAGCTCAGAAAATCTCAATGGTGGAAGAGGAAATGTGCTGAAGGGATCTGTTACTTCTGCAGAAAAAAATTGCATCCCAAAGAACTTACTATGGAACACGTAGTTCCAATCATACGCGGAGGTAAATCTTTCAAAGGGAACGTCGTCCCTGCATGCAAGGAATGTAATAGCAAGAAAAAATATCTCCTCCCTATTGAATGGGAAGAATACCTCAGAACATTAGAAAAAGAAGCATGGAGTTAAGACTGTGTCTGCCATGAATTTTATTGATAAAGTCATTGCAACTTCCAGGAAGTACGATATGATTTCAGAAGGAGAAACAATCCTTGCAGGCCTCTCCGGAGGACCCGATTCAATATGCCTCCTTCA
The DNA here is from genome assembly GCA_049302065.1 of Thermodesulfovibrionales bacterium. Lineage (GTDB taxonomy): Bacteria > Nitrospirota > Thermodesulfovibrionia > Thermodesulfovibrionales > SM23-35 > VGWX01. Next base: position 10,562 of record JBAQLU010000088.1, on the reverse strand, counting down.
CGCCCTTCACAGGATGAAAGATGCGTTTAAGCTCAATATAACCGCACTGTACATCGACCACGGCCTGAGACCCGATGAAACCGGCGGGGAAATAGAGTTCTGCAAGGATATCTGTAAGAAACTCAACCTGCCGTTTATGCAAAAGAGCATTGATGTAAAATCCTGGGCGAAAGAACAGAAGCTCAATATGCAAGAGGCTGCGAGACAATTGCGCTACAGGATTTTTGATGAAACATCTTATGAAATCAATGCCCGGAAAATAGCGCTGGGACATACAGCAGATGACCAGGCTGAAACTCTCATCATGCGCCTTTTGAGGGGCTCTGGCCCGACAGGTCTTTCCGGAATTCCACCCGTAAGGGGGAATATTATAAGGCCGCTGATAGAGATCGGCAGAGGAGAGATCGGGAGATTTCTCGATGCTGAAAAGATTGCATATATTATTGATTCATCAAATCTCAAAAAAGACTATCTGCGTAACAGGATAAGGCTCTCTATCATGCCAATGCTCAAAGAACTTAACCCTGCTGTCATTGAAACCCTTTTAAAGACCGCAGCAATATTCAGGGATGAAGAAAGATATTTTGAGTTTATTGTCACCAAGACTCTAATGAAGCTTATAACCAGAAAGACTGACCTCCGGATTGAATTATTCCTTTCACCGTTTGAGATTATGGATAAGGTCATTATGAGGAGGGTCCTGCGCAGGGCAATAGATGAGACAAAGGGTCTTCGCGGAATAAGCTTTATCCATATAGAGGATATTATTGAGCTGGTTAAACGAGGGGACGCAGGGGACAGAGTGTACCTTCCCGGAGGCATCAGAGTAATAAAAAAATATTCAACCATTTTACTCACATCAGAACCTCCGGTTCAATTGACCGCCTGCACATTAACAGTCCCCGGTGATACCATTTTAAAAGAGGCAGGAGTTTTGATTAAGGCTTCTGTTATTGAGGATCAGGGATCTGAAGTCAGTAACCAGAATTCCGGACTCTGGACAGCCTTTGGCATTTTTGATGCAGATAAATTAGATCTCCCTCTGCTCGTAAGGCACAGGACAGATGGCGATTTCTTCTATCCATCTGGTTTCGGCAGGAAGAGAAAGATTCAGGATTTTTTTGTTGACCAGAAAGTGCCAAGGGATGAGCGTAACAGGGTTCCTTTAATTATATCAGCAAATGATATCATATGGGTTGTTGGATACAGAGGGGATGACAGATTCAGGGTTAGCGAAGAGACAAAAAGGGTCTTAAAATTAGAGATAAAACAGATCAGGGACTGATTTGAATAAAGCAGTGCATTGTGTTTAAGCGGATTTTTTTGCTGATAGTCATATAAATTTTAATATAAGAGGCAAAAACCTCGGAGTCCCGAGTTTATGAGGGACGAGAATGAGCGAAAATACTATGCACTGCTGATAATAAAGGAGGTTATATTTGGATCAGGTTAGAGTAAGATTTGCACCAAGTCCGACAGGACATCTGCACATAGGCGGTGCGAGAACAGCCCTTTTCAACTGGCTTTTTGCAAGGCATAACAAAGGCATATTCATCCTGAGGATCGAAGATACTGACAGGACCCGCTCGACTGAAGAATATATAGACTCGATCATCGAAGGGATGAAGTGGCTCAACCTCGACTGGAATGAAGGGCCATACAGACAGACTGACAGGTTCGATGTTTACAGAAGTTATTGTAAAAAGCTTTTAGAAGAAGGAAAGGCGTATTACTGCTATTGCTCACCTGAAGAACTTGAGCAGAGAAGGCAGGAGGCATTGGCACAGGGGAAATCTCTCAGGTACGACGGCCGCTGCAGGGATTTGAGAGAACCAGTCCACGGCAGGAATCCGGCAGTCCGTTTCAGAATGCCTCAGGAAGGGCAGACTGTTGTTAACGATTTAATCAAAGGGGAAACAGTCTTCGATAATTCCCAGCTTGACGACCTTATAATCATGAGGTCTGACGGCACACCTACCTATAACTATACTGTAGTTGTTGATGATGTTGACATGAATATTAGCCATGTTATTCGGGGTGATGACCACCTAAATAACACGCCTAAACAGATTCATATCTATAGCGCACTTGGCTACAAAGTGCCTTTGTTTGCACATCTGCCGATGATACTGGGCTCTGACAAGGCCAGGCTCAGCAAACGACATGGTGCAACATCGGTAATGGCCTATAAAGAAATGGGGTATCTGCCTGAAGCGCTTGTCAATTACCTCGTCCGCCTCGGCTGGTCTTATGGAGATCAGGAGGTTTTCAGTATTAATGAATTGATACAGCATTTCTCTTTTGATAACGTCGGGAAATCTGCTGCTGTCTTTAATCCTGAGAAGCTCCTCTGGCTGAACAGTCAGTACATAATCAGAGCAGAACCCGAAAGCCTCATCGGACTTGTTAAGCCATTTCTTATCAGAGATAAAATCATTGAAGAAGGCCGGACCCTTAATGAACAATGGCTTTCAAAGGCGATCTCAACATTGCAGGAACGTTCGAAGACACTTCTGGAACTTGCTCAGTCATTAGGGTATTATATTGGTGATGATGTTGAATATGCTCTAAAAGCAAAAGAAAAGTTTCTGAATGAAAAATACATTGCAAGTTTAACCGCGGTAAAAGAGGCGCTCACAGCGCTTGATAATTTTACCTCTACCGGGATCGAGAAGGTTTTTGCAGAAATCGCTGAAAAATTGGATACCAAGCTCGGGAATATTGCACAGCCTGTCAGAGTTGCCATAACAGGCAGGACTGAAAGCCCCGGAATCTTTGAAGTGCTCGAAATTGTAGGGAAGGAAAAATCGTTAAAAAGAATAGACAGGGCGATAAAGGAAATCAATGAAGGAAAAAAGGGATAAAGAAGAAACAAAAACCACAGAATCTGATTCTTCTCAACCAATCAATTTCATCAGGGCCATTATAGCTGAAGATATCAAGGCAAAAAAATACGAAAGCCGGGTAAATACCCGCTTTCCTCCTGAGCCGAATGGCTATCTCCACATCGGACATGCAAAATCCATATGCCTGAATTTTGGTGTTGCTGCAGAATTTGGAGGGTTATGCAATCTGAGATTTGATGATACGAATCCGACCAGGGAAGAAGTCGAATACGTTGAAGCGATTCAGGAAGACGTCAGGTGGCTTGGTTTCGACTGGGATAACAGGCTCTACTATGCATCAGACTATTTTGAGCAATTATATCAGTTCGCTGTACAGCTGATCAGAAAAGGTAAGGCATATGTTTGCGACCTGAGTCCCCGGGAAATGAAAGATTACCGCGGTACCCTTACCGAACCAGGCACGGAGAGTCCTTATCGCAACCGTACCGCTGAAGAAAACCTGAACCTGTTTGAGCGCATGAAGGAAGGTGAATTTCCGGATGGTTCGCGAACACTACGGGCTAAAATTGATATGACTTCCGGAAATATAAACATGCGTGACCCGGTCATTTACCGCATACTCCATGCCGTCCACCACAGGACAGGAAATAAATGGCGCATTTATCCGATGTATGATTTCGCCCATTGTTTTTCTGATTCTATAGAGAGGATCACTCACTCTATCTGCACTCTGGAATTTGAAGACCATCGGCCATTGTACGATTGGTTCCTTGATGAATTGGATGTTTATCATCCGCAGCAGATCGAATTCGCAAGGCTCAATCTGAGTTATACGGTATTGAGCAAACGCAAGCTTATCGAATTAGTGGAGCAGAGGCACGTTAGCGGATGGGATGATCCGCGAATGCCGACCATATCCGGTTTACGCAGACGCGGTTACACGCCGGAATCGATCAGGAATTTCTGTGAACGCATCGGCGTGGCAAAAAGGGATAGCATCGTTGACATGGCGCTGCTTGAATATTGCATCCGTGAAGATCTGAATAAAAGTGCACCCCGTGTTATGGCTGTTCTGCGCCCCCTCAAAGTTGTCATCACAAACTATCCTGAGGACCTTGTTGAAGAACTGAACGCAATAAATAACCCTGAGGATCCAGGCGCGGGGACGCGGAAAGTTCCCTTTGCGCGTGTGCTGTATATTGAAAAGGATGATTTTCGTGAGGATCCTCCAAAGCAGTTCTACCGTCTGGCGCCCGGACGTGAAGTGCGATTGAGATATGCCTTCTTTATCAAATGCACTGATGTTGTGAAGGATGATCAGACAGGTGAGGTAATGGAATTGCGCTGCACCTATGATCCTGCAACACGAGGCGGTGATTCACCGGATGGCCGTAAGGTCAAGTCAACACTTCACTGGGTTTCTGCTTCTCATGCCCTTGAAGCTGAAGTGCGCATGTATGATCATCTTTTTACAAAGGCAGATCCGAATGATGTTGAAGAAGGCCTTGATTTTAAATCTTATATTAATCCCGACTCGCTTGTAACATTAACATCATGCCGTGTTGAACCAGGTCTGGCAGGAGCGGAACCCGGATCCGTGTACCAGTTTGAGAGGCAGGGCTATTTTTGTACAGATATTGATTCTTCTGAAGACAAGCTGATATTCAACCGTACTGTGACATTACGTGACACATGGGCAAAGATTGAGAAATTACAAAAATAGATGGATATGCCTGAGAATACACATTTAATAACACAAATTACATTTTACAAGGCACATGACAAAAAATGTCATGAAAAAATATCCCTTTTTCAGACTTCATCAGGTAATATGTCTACGTTTGTGCCGGTTCAACACAGGGTAATGGTTAGATCATGAGTTATATTTCTGTCATAGGCGCCGGCAGCTGGGGAACAACACTCGCTTACCTTTTATGTGATAAAGGGTATGACGTAACATTATGGGTCCATGAAGCAGATCTCACAGATGAAATAAACAGAACGCGGGTAAACAGCACCTATTTACCGGATATCAGACTTCCGGATGAGATCAAGGCCGTTCATAATATCGAAGATGCTGTCAGGAAAGCCCGCTACATCGTAAATGCTGTACCGACCCAATATACAAGGTCCGTATTCAAAGAAGCAGTTCCCTTTTTACTGGATGAAGCCATTATAGTCAGTGTCTCCAAAGGAATCGAGCGGGGGACGTTACTGACAGTCTCGTCGATACTGAAAGAGATCTCTGACCACCCTGTTGCAGTCCTTTCAGGTCCAAGCTTCGCGAAAGAGGTGATCAGGAAATTGCCGACTGCTGTAACCATTGCATCAGAAGATGCAAATACGGGATTTCTGCTTCAGGAAATATTCAATATGAACAGTTTCAGGGTATATACACATAATGATATCCCCGGTGTTGAATTAGGAGGTGCACTGAAAAATGTCATGGCAATTGCTACAGGAATCTCAGACAGCCTTGGTTTTGGCAATAATTCAAGGGCAACGCTTATTACAAGGGGCATTGCTGAAATAACAAGGCTGGGTGTTGCTATGGGCGCTAAGGAAAGGACATTCTCAGGGCTCAGCGGCATAGGAGACCTGGTGCTCACCTGTACAAGTCCGCTTTCACGCAACTATACCGTTGGGATTAAGCTTGGACAGGGCATGAAACTGAAAGATATCCTGGATCAGACAAAAAGCGTTGCAGAAGGGGTGGCAACTGCAGAATCTGCTTTTGAATTGTCAAAAAAGTACAATATCGAGATGCCTATCATTGAACAGATATATAAGGTTCTCTATGAAGACAAGGATCCTTATTTTGCTGCAAAAGACCTCATGGAACGTTCACTAAAGTCAGAATTCTACGGATAGTCGTCATCCTGCTTTATAGCGCTTATAACAAACCCCTCCACAATCTGACATAATTATTGCTTTAATATATATCCATATTATGTCATCCTGTTTGCGGTATTTATTGACAGAAAAATAGAATTTAATCTATAGTTAAGTATACCCTTGGGGGAGGCCAAAAGCCTGAGAGTCTCCTGTATATACAGGAGAGACCCCTTGAACCTGATACGGACAATGCCGTCGTAGGGAATGGGAGGTGGACCGTATCCCTTCAGGGATGCGGTTTTTTGTTTTTATGAAACTAATAGTCAATGGAGAATTTTTCGAGACATCAAATGCAGGGACCATAACTGATCTCCTCAATGAGATTAGTATTGAGCCCGGTCAGGTTGCTGTGGAGGTAAATCTGTCCATAATCAGGAAAGCTGATCATTCAACATTCAGGCTGCATGAAGGAGATAAGGTCGAGATAGTGAATTTTGTCGGTGGAGGATGATAAAAATAGGATTCGAGGGGTCAAGTGGCTAAGGGTTCAAGGGTTTTCACTTGAATCCTGGAATCCCTGAACCCTTTATTTAAAAAGAAAGGGAGTAAGAAAGATGAATGATAATTTAATTATTAGAGGCATTGAATTTCAATCCCGTCTCTGGGTAGGGACAGGAAAGTATAAGGATTTTGAAGAAACAAAAAAAGCTATTGAAGCCTCAGGCGCTGATGTTGTGACTGTTGCTGTTCGGAGGGTTAATATCATTGACAGAAAGTCTGAAAATCTGCTCGATTATATTGATCCCGGTAAATATAAAATATTACCGAATACTGCAGGTTGTTATACTGTTGAAGATGCATTGAGATATGCGCGTCTTGCAAGGGAAGCAGGCATTTCTGACCTTATAAAACTCGAGGTGATCGGAGACGAAAAAACCCTTTTCCCGGATACATTGGGACTTCTGAAGGCAACCGAGATCCTTGCTAAAGAGGGCTTTATCGTTCTTCCCTATACAAACGATGACCCCATAATGGCAAAGAGACTTGAAGGCGCCGGTGCTGCTGCAATTATGCCGCTCGGCGCACCTATCGGTTCAGGTCTCGGCATAAGGAATCCTTACAACTTAAAGATAATCCTCGAGACAGTAAAGCTTCCTATTATTGTTGATGCCGGTGTTGGGACAGCATCTGATGCAGCCATAGCCATGGAACTCGGATGTGATGCTGTACTGATTAATACCGCCATAGCAGGCGCAAAAGACCCGATTGCAATGGCAGGAGCAATGAAACATGCTGTTATTGCCGGAAGACTTGCATATAAGGCAGGAAGGATCCCTAAAAAACTCTACGCTACGGCAAGCAGCCCGATAGAGGGGATGCTATGAGAATCAATAGTCATGGATCATTAATTCACATGGAATTTATTCGTTATTTTGTTGTCATTCCCGCTTGTCGGGAATCTTTCTGAAGAAGGATTCTGGACAAGCCAGAATGACATGATAAAAACAGGTGTTTTGACATGTTGACTCACGATTTCAGGTTATATCTCATAACTGACAGGAAACTGTTCAAGGCGCAGTGTTCAATGTATTTCGCAATTGAGAGTGCGCTTGAAGCAGGCGCCAAATACATTCAGTTAAGAGAAAAAGATTTATCGGTTAAGGAGCTTCTGGAAATGGCGGTCTGGATGAGAGAATTGACAGGTGAATATGATGCTAAACTGTTCATCAACGACAGAGTTGACATTGCACTCTCTGCAGGCGCAGATGGAGTTCATCTCGGGCAGAACAGCATACCGCCTCATGCGGTGAGGAAAATCTCAGGCGATAAACTTATGATTGGCGTCTCAACCCATAGCATTAATGAGGCTATCGATGCGGAAAGAGATGGTGCAGACTTTATAACTCTCGGCCCGGTCTATGAGACGCCTTCAAAACTCAGGTATGGCAACCCGGTCGGTATCGATTCCGTCAGTAAAGTCAAATCCCGGATATCAATACCCGTATTGGCGATTGGGGGGATAAAACTTGACAAGGTTAAAGAAGTGAAAGAGGCTGGCGCTGACGGCATTGCATTAATATCTGCAATCCTTACAGCAGAAAACATCAAACAAACAACAAAAGAATTCTTGAGGTTGCTGAAATGACAAGGATAGAAATAACAAAAAAAGGCATTATCACTGATGAAATAAAAGAGGCGGCTGTCTCTGAAGGCGTAAACCCTGAGAGCCTCGCCTCTGATATTTCAACCGGGGTGACTGTTATCCCAAGGAATAAAATACACGATATAAAGCCTATCGGTATCGGCAGAGGTCTGAGCACAAAAATCAATGCGAATATAGGGACATCAAAAGATAAGGTTTCTTTTGATGACGAAATGAAAAAACTTGATGTGCTCGTCCAATACGGCGCTGATGCTGTCATGGACCTTTCAACAGGCGGACATATCAGGGATCTCAGGAACCTTCTTTTAAAGAAATCCCCTATCGCTGTTGGAACAGTTCCAATTTATGAGGCTGCAATTATGGCTGCTGAGACCCATGGTACAATCTCAAAAATGACCCATGATGATCTGTTCAAAGTTATTGAAAGACATGCAGAAGAAGGTGTTGATTTTGTCACAGTCCATAGCGGCCTTACAAGAAAAGCTGTAGAAAGGCTGAGAGAAGATAGCAGAATTCTGGATATCGTGAGCCGTGGCGGATCATTCCTCCTTGAATGGATGATTTATAATGACAGGGAAAATCCGCTATACGAACATTATGAGAGACTCCTGGAGATCGCAAAAAAATACGATTTGACTTTAAGCCTCGGTGACGGTCTGCGTCCGGGATGCCTTGAAGATGCAACAGACAGGAGCCAGATTGAAGAACTGCTGACGATTGGTGAATTACGGGACGTTGCGCTTGAATACGGTGTTCAGGTAATCGTTGAGGGGCCGGGCCATGTGCCTTTAAACCAGGTCGAACTCAATATCAGACTCCAGAAGGAGATCTGCAAAGGTGCGCCGTTTTATGTGCTCGGCCCGCTCGTGACTGATATTGCCATGGGATATGATCACATAGCTGCAGCAATAGGCGGTGCCATTGCAGGCGCTGCAGGCGCTGACTTTCTCTGCTATGTCACTCCGGCAGAACATATCAGGCTTCCGGATATCGAGGATGTAAAGGAAGGGGTTATTGCATCGAAGATTGCAGCACACGCAGCAGATATTGCCAAGGGCGTCCCCGGCGCTATTGATCGCGACAGAAAAATGGCAAAATGCAGAAAAAATCTCGACTGGAATGGGCAGATAGCATTGAGTTTTGATCCTGAAAAGATACGGAAATGGCGGTCTGAAGTCCCGCCAACTGAACAGGAAGTCTGCAGCATGTGCGGAGAGTTCTGTGCGATCAGGACAGTAGAGCGGGCATTAAAGAAAAGAAAGTGAGAGGAAGAAATTATATAAGTAGGCAGGGAATTATATTTGAGTGGATTTTTTTGCCGATAGTCAAACAAAGAATTTATGGTAATAAAGAGGCAAAAACCTCGGAGGTCGGAACGACCGAGAATGAACGAAAATATTATTCCCTGCCTAATCTTTACCTGATTCCATGAAAACAGCGCTAACCATAGCAGGCTCTGATCCGACCGGGGGCGCAGGCCTCCAGGCAGACCTGAAGGTTTTTAGGGCATTCGGCATTCACGGCTTGTCTGTCATATCTGCGATAACTGCGCAGAATACGGAAAGGGTAGATTCCATACTTCCTGTTGAAAAAGATACTCTCGAAAAACAGCTTCGCATACTCCTTTCTGATATTAAGCCTGATGCCTTAAAAACAGGGATGCTCTACAGCAGATGGGCTGCTGATCTTCTTGCTGAGATTCTCAGGGAATATTCATTACAAAACCTTGTTATTGACCCTGTCACTGTCTCTTCTTCCGGAATGAGCCTTGTTGATGACGGGACACTGGATTCAATCAGAGAGAAGCTCTTCCCATTATCAAAGGTAATCACTCCGAATATCTATGAAGCCGCTGTTCTAACCGGCATCATGATTGAAGACAGAAACGGGATGGAAGAGGCGGCTAAGGTTCTGAAAAGTATGGGCACTGATGTTGTCGTCATTACCGGTGGACACCTTGAGGGTATAGCCCTTGATCTTTACTATGATGGAGAATTTCATTCTATTGAAGGTGAAAAAATAAAAGGAGAATACCATGGTACCGGATGTGCATTTTCTGCTGCCTTAACAGCCCTCCTCGCCCTTGGACATTCTCCTCTTGAATCAGTCAGAAAGGCAAAGGAGTTCGTCAATGGTGCGATACGTAAAGCCTATCATTTAGGCAGAGGCATGAAGCTGCTCAATATTTAATAAACTATGTTTTACGTAATCCGTCATTCCCCGACTTGATCGGGGAATCCAGTATTTTCAATAGGTTCTGGATTGTCCGGTCAAGCCGGACAATGACAAAATAGTACTTTATACACAGACTCTATTTAATAAACTATTTTATTTCAAGGAGATTTCATGGAAAAGAGGAAACCGGATCCTGGAAAGATGCAGGCATTGAGAAGTCTGCCTGTAGAAATCAAACAGACTCTTACAAAAGAAGAGGTCGATGCATTTCTCTATAAAGAGGAATGGCCTGATTCTCTGCAGGAAAAATTGAAAGACTATATAGTCGATGAAAAATAAAAGTCGCTTTTCGATAATAGAGGCACAGGTAAGGGTGCTGTAAAAAGTGATACTTTGCGGGTTCAGTGTCTCTGACCGGAGTCATGTCAATAGGTGTGTAAAAAGCATTTAGGCGGCCATCCTTTCAAGCACCTTTGTTTCATGCTTCATAACTCCATCGACAAACCTTTCCCCTGTATAGACATCAGATAATAACCAGTATC
>JBAQLU010000087.1:0-1509 GCA_049302065.1 Thermodesulfovibrionales bacterium | reverse complement strand
AAAGGCAAAAGAGGCTGTAGAGAGATATGGATACAGCCAGAAAGAGGTTGCTGACTATCTGGGGATACATTACTCAACGGTAAGCAGGATGGTGAATAAGGGAATATGAGATTATGCAAGAAACAAGACCTGACCTTGCTTAAGCTGATCTCTACCTGATCGCTCAAACTGCGCGCTCCCGGAGAACTCTTTGTTATGCTAAAATATCGAAAGAGAGGTGATATATTATGACAACAGAAACAATCAAGCTAATTTCAACCGTCGAATCTTTGCCTATAGACATTAAAACTGCACTCATTGAAAAACTTCTTAATAGCCTGCATCCTTCTCAAAAAGAAATTGACAAATTATGGGCAAAGGAAGCTGAAAGACGGGTTAGTGAGATCAAAACTGGCAAAGTCAAAACCATTCCCGGAGATGAAGTATTTAAGGAAATTCATAAAAAGTACCGCAAATGAATTACTCTTTCCATCCTGAAGCGAAGGAAGAGTTTTTTGAAGCAATAAATTATTTTGAAGAATGCCAAAAAGGACTTGGGCTGGCATTCTCCAAAGAAGTCTTTTCAACAATTCAGCGAATAATCCATTTCCCATCAGCATGGTCTAAATTCTCAAGAAACACAAGAAAGTGTTTAACCAACCGTTTCCCGTATGGGGTGATTTATCAAATTATTGGAGAGGAAGTAATAATAATCGCAGTTATGCAATTGAATAGAGAACCTGAATATTGGGTAAAGAGAGTAAAAAAGAGTAAAGCATAACGAAACACTGCACTGAACTCCGCTTCGCTGCGCCAGTGAGTTTGAACGTTAGGCATAAACAGGAGGATAAATATGAGGAAACCTTTAGTCATTTTAGGAAAGTTGTTGGTATTAGTTATCGTACTATTCGCACTTTGTGACCGCGCATTTGCCGCAGAGAAATTGACAAAGGTAGGGATAAATTCGGGTCAGCTCTTCATCTTTGAGCGTGCCCAGCAATTCCTTCAAATCTGATATGAATATCATCACGAATCTACCTCTTTGTGCTATCATAATTTTATTGAATATGCCCTGTGAGGTGAGAAAATGAAAACTAAATTAAAAATGATTTACTGGAAAGGTGAAAAGTTTTGGTTGGGGAAACTCCTTGCACATCCTGAAATAATGACACAAGGCGAGACACTGGAAGAACTTGAAGAAAACATGAAAGATGCATACATGCTTATGACAATGGAGGATGTTCCGGAAAAACATAAAGTTAAAGAGCTCACCCTCTCGTTTTGAAAAGAAAAGAATTGATAAAAAGAATCACCTCTGCCGGCTGTCTTCTCATTAGGCACGGGCATTGTCACGATCTTTACATAAACCACAAAACCGGTAAGAAGCAGCCTGTCCCTCGCCATAGTGAAGAACCCTGCGGCAGAGACCGCAGGGCGTCAAAGTCAAAATTCAAACAGCCTAAGCTGCTCAATATCTTTTTCTCTCCCCTGACTTCTTATGTATTTCTCAATTACTTCTTTACTCCCTTT
>JBAQLU010000086.1:0-2171 GCA_049302065.1 Thermodesulfovibrionales bacterium | reverse complement strand
TGTCTGTCACTTGGAACCTCCATTTAAAAGATATGGAAACGTATAACAAAAACATCCAGCCGAGTCGCAATAAGCGTTTTTTGTTTTCACTTTTGCGGTACGCTCCCGGCTGATGTAATCGTTATGTCTATATTTTCTGGTAATTCAAAGGTTTTATTATGACGAAATGCATATATTGCTTAGAATATAAACCTGAAACCTCATATAAAAAAACGGAGCATGTCATACCGCAATCTTTTGGAGTATTCAAGAATAATTTCACCTTAAACAGGGTGGTTTGCGATGATTGCAATAAATACTTTGGAGACAATTTAGAGATTGACTTAGCCCGTGACACTTATGAGGGACACTCGAGATTTGAATTCAACGTAAAGGACCCTTATGATTATAAATCTTATGGCAAGAGGAGTAGACTACTAATCCGTATTGTAGAAGGTCCTTTAAAGGGCATATTTGTTTGCCGAGAATATTCGGCTAACAGTAATAATATTATTCTCAAGCCTATCCCTCAGGTGGGATTCAAAAAGCCTGATTTAGATGAGTACGAATACTATTTGTTTAATGAATTCCCTGAAAAGAAATATTTGGAAGAAAATAACTTTGATCTGACTCATCCCCATGGAATACGAGCCTTCGGCATCGACATTAAAATATTGGAAAGTAAATTGAGCGAGAAAGGTATCTCCTTTAATCCAGGAGGAGAATATCTTCCTCCAAATACGATCCGCACTTTGCTTTGCGAAGTTGAAGGAACAATAGATAGAAAGATATTTCGTGCAATATCAAAAATTGGGTTCAATTATCTTACATATTGGCAAGGTTCTGATTTTATGTATCAAGGGGCTTTTGATACGATTCGGCGATATATCCGTTATGGTGTGACTTCATATCCATTAGTTGGAGTTCTTAACAAACCGATTCTCGCAGATGAAAATAGAAACAAAAGGCGACTTGGCCATATAGTAACTGTAAATTGGGCCGAAGATAAAGTATCTATTGTTAGTCAGGTATCGCTATTTAATTGGGCTACCTATAGGCTATGTTTGTCACGAGAGTATTCCGGAGAGCGTAGAAATATAAAGAAAGGACATTTCTTTAATACGAATAACAAAGAAATACTTGAGCTTGAAACAAGATAGTGAACATAACAATTTCATCCAGCCGACCGGTAATAGCCTCTGTTTGAAATTTCAAGCTCTGTGGCCCGGTGACTGATGACAGCATTAGGGCAACATAAATGACTGATGATGTCAAAGAAAATTCAGATCTATCATAAATCATGAAAATAAGCATAAATAAACAGAAGCCAAGTATTTTTCGAATTTCAATGGCAGTAGGTGCTTTTTTATTAGCGACACTTTTCATTTTTAAGTCATATTATCTATGGTTTGCGACTTATAAGGACTATTCAAAGTTTGCTCATTGTTTGATTCTCATCGGGGCTGACGTGGATTCGAGGAATAAGGATAATGAGACGCCCTTGATGGTTGCCTCAGTTTGGAGTTATCACGATCTCGTTAATTTATTTATTAAATCAGGCGCAAATCTAAATGCGCAAGATAGATTTGGCAACTCACCCTTATTTAATGCAGTGAGGGGCAATGACCCTGAAATTATCAGAATACTTCTTCGTAATGGCGCAGATCCAAATATTTCATACTGGCGTTTTTACTATTTTTCTCCTTTGCTGTTAGCAATAGGACAAGATCGGCCTGCTTGCGCACAGGCCTTAATTGAAGGCAGAGCAGATGTGAATAGACAAAATCAAGGAGGACGTACGCCTTTGATGTCCGCGGCGCAGAGGGGAAGAACCGAAATAGTTAAATTGTTACTTTCTGCACAGGCGGAGATTGATGCAAAGGATCTTAATGGCTATACCGCCCTAACTTATGCTCAGGCCTATAAACACAAAGACGTGGTCGATTTGCTTTTAAGAAATGGTGCCAATTCGACCTATAAAGACATATATAAATGGGAAGATATGGATTAAGAAACAGATTATTAGGGGAGCCCTAACACATAAATCGAGGCGACAGGGAATAATGCTTTTTTGCTTTAATTCTCAGGTCGGAGGCCCGGCGGCTGATGACGGCGTTATGCGGCAAATGATGAGAGCACTTAGAAGTTACTTGGTGGCGCTGAAGGCAAGTTCTAGGCTTGGCCGTGCGTAC
>JBAQLU010000085.1:0-2380 GCA_049302065.1 Thermodesulfovibrionales bacterium | reverse complement strand
TGAATTGCTCTGGGGATGTCCTTGGGTCTGTGAATACCGGCTCCATTGTTCTATGGGGCAGTTTGTTCGGGTCTAATGGTTTATGTTTCTTCGGTGGCTTTACCTTCTCAAGGAATTTCTTTGTCTTCTCTATCGCACTATCAGTTTCTGACTTGTCTTTTCCTTTGTCTATTTGATCAAGATTATTCCTGAGTTCATTGAGATTTTTGTCATAGTTCTTTACAAAGTTATAATGCCTCTCCAGTATCTCCAGCGGTAATCCCTCATTCTTCAGCCTCTTTTCTGTCTCGGCAAACTGTTTCTTGATATCGACATCGAGTCCCTCAATTTCTGATTTTTTTGCTTTGAGTTTGTTCTTCCTGGTATTTGTTTCTGTTGCAGAGTCATTAAGGATTGCCTCTATATCTTCAATCGCCTTCTGAAACTTCTCCTCCGGTTTTGGTGTTTTAGCCTTTTGAGTGTTTTTGGTTGGGTTTCCCTGACTACCGTCTACTGTATGCTGACTACTGTTTTTTATCGCATAGGCAATATCAAACGCTCCTCCAAATGTCCAAGTGAAAAAAATTAGAACAATAATTGATATGACTTTTATGATAAAATTATACCTTGAATTCATTATCCCCCTCCGGAAGCGTAATGCACGATAATAGCATATGCTAATGAATATTTCATGCAAAAAATAATGCCATATTTAAGGTCACAGATTTGTATTTTTAATAATGTTTTCAAATCCTGAAGGACAGAAGCATTATGCAAGTTGCCTCCTGTTGCTGTTGGGATTGTCCATGAGATGTTTGCCGCTGAACTTCCAACGCTTTGGATTGATGGAATAACAATATCAGAACCTATCTGAGTCCCGCCAAGCTTGGGGTCGCCGAGATAGAATCTTACCAGCACATTTTGGGGCTGTCCGTAACCTGTGTTATTTACTCTGGCGGATATCTCCACAGTGTCGCCTTCCCTTGGATTCGTGGGATTAAATGTAATTCCATCTGATGAAACGCTTAAATCAACGCTTGCTCCTATGGTGAATCTCTTTGAGGCTGTGTTGTTTGTCTCATTTGTTTCAGCAATATTATTCTGTGGATCTATTAAAACGTAAATGTCTTTCCATGGTTCTCTCACATTTTCCGGCTCTATTACCGCCACTATATCCGCTTCACCGCCGGCAGGAATGCTCCCGATAATTGTTTCACCCGGAAGCTTTACCCCTCCACTTGAAGGATTACCATCATATACTTCTACGAGTACATTAGAGACATCCGTCTCGCCGTGATTCCGGAAAAGGAGGGAACATTGTTATATCAGCAGAGGTTATGCTTAAATCGGGAAGGGTGGAGGAGGTGAGGTTTTTTGAAGCGATATTGTCTGTATCATCAAGTTCGTCAATCGTATTCAATGGGTCGATTTTGATGAAGATCGTTTTTGAAGATGCGGTGGGGATGGTGTAAGTAATGGTTGCAGTAGAACTTCCAAAGGATGAAATCGATGCAATTGTTGTCTCTCCGATGAGAAGTCCTCCTCCCGATGGATCTCCGTCATAGAAATGGAGTAATACATTGTCTGCCTGTGCAGTGCCTGTGTTTTTTACATTTGCCGTGATGGTAATCGTTTCTCCTGTCGTTGGGGTTGGGTTTGAAAAAGTGATGTCATTTGATGAAATTGAGAGATTCGGTTTGACAGTAGCCAGTGCTCTCAATGCTAATGCAGTCGAATATGGATCATCGTTCCATGAGCCATTAGTAAGTTGAGTTGATGTAAGGTAATTGATTGCATTGCTGAGTACTGTCGCGTTGGTGGTAACTCCGATGAGAGCCAGATATGCATAGGCTGTTTCGTAAACGGTAGAATCGCTCGTTCCAAAACCGCCGTCTGCGTTCTGATGGGCGATAAGATACGATGCCGCCTTATTGATTGCAGTTGCAATCGATGTTGTTCTTTGAAATTGCTGCAATGTCATCGAAACTAATGCCGTCATATAAACATTACTCTCATCTCCCTGATAGAACCCCCATCCACCAACAGAGTTCTCAGTAGAAAGGAGATAATTGATTACAGATTGGATGATTGTTTGATCGGAATAATTGACCGCCTTCAGAGCCTGAAGGGCAAGGGCGGTATCTAAGGGGTTCCCAACAATATAAGTTGAAGACAATCCCCATCCGCCTTCTGCAGTCTTAGAAGAAATAAGACTTGCAATTAAACTTGAAACACCTCTTCCATATAAGGCCAAAGAAGTTATTTTTCGTGCAAGAGAGCTGGCCGGGAAAAACTGGACAGAGACATAAGTGGGAAAGCTGCTCTAAAATAGGGAACCGGGAGGGGTCAGAGATCGAGTCATGGCCTGATCGTTCCGTAAAGGGCAAATGGCGAATCCGAA
>JBAQLU010000084.1:0-19819 GCA_049302065.1 Thermodesulfovibrionales bacterium | reverse complement strand
TGTCATTTTTCAGCCTAATTGACCCACCTGTTTTTCACACCTATTGACCCAGGTGTAGCATTCCTATCCTCAATTTTTTACCATATTGATGTGAACATAATCAAACCTATACTTTTATCCTCCTTTGGGGCTCTTTTTTCCTTCTGTAACTTTCCCCTTCTATGACCAGTTGATGTGCATTGTGAGCGATGCGGTCGAGGGCCGAGTTAGCCATGATCGAATCGTCGAAGAGCGGCATCCACTCGTGCACGTCACGGTTGCTCGTAATGGCCGTTGAGGACTTCCCGTATCTCTCAATGACCACTTCGTAGAAATCACCTGCTTGTTCCCCGGTAAGCTTCTGAAGTCCGAAGTCGTCTATGATGAGCAGTTCCGGACTTATCAGCTTTAAGAGCTCCCTTTCGTATGAGTTATCAGCTCTGCTCTGGAGGAGCCTTTTGAACATCGTACTTGCCCTGAGCATGAGGACTTTGTAGCCGCGCCTGCAGGCGCTGTGGGCGATGGCATTGGCGATAAAAGTCTTTCCCACACCCACAGGGCCGCAGATGAGTATGTTTTCATTTCTGCCGATAAACTCAAGGCTGAAGAGGTCCTTAAGTTTGTCCCTATCCACGGTGATCGAGGCCTCCCAGTCGAATCTCTCGAATGTCTGGTCGAGATCCACCGATGCGCTCTTCAGTCTTCTGGCCACTGTGGTATCCTGCCGCCTCTGGATCTCATCGTTCAGGAGAAGTTCAAGGAACTCTGCGTAGGAGAGCTTTGTCCCCTTGGCATAGGCCGCCCGGTCTGGGAGGGTAGCCAGCAGCCCGGAAAGCCGTAAGCGCTTTAACGTCTGTTTTAGTTCATTGGTTATTCCCATAGTGTTTTTTGTTCCTCCTTTTTCTGCTTGAAATACTCTGCCGGCCGTCCGAAACGGGCCGGGATGACGATTCCTCTGCTTTCCTCACCTCCTTTCCCAGCGCATGCCTCTTTGCAGAAGGCCTGTTTGACGATACGCTCCAGCCGGTAAACGTCAATAAGACTGAATGACAGTGCCCGGTTACATGCCTGCTCCATCCTTTCCGCTCCGTATTTTTCCGAAAGCCGTATAAGCTTTTGTGCCTGCCTCAGTTTGCTCCAGGGGAAGTCCCCCGAAAGCAGTTCCTCCATGTAACTGCCGCACTGAGCTCCCATCTCCTTTGCTTTCCCGATATAGTAATCGCAGTTCCTCATCGCATAGGATGTCTTGTGCTTCGGATAATCCTCGTAATCGGTAGATCGTTTGCCTTCGGGCATAACTGGATGGGTTTTGATCACGACACCTTTGTGATAGATGCGCGTCAGCTTGCTGTCAGCACGGACATCCAACTCCTTACCGATGTACTCTGTGGGTACCGAGTACAGGGCGTTGCCGGTGCGAATATGGTGATCGGGGTGCGCTTTGCTCCGGCCCCATTTGGGTACGTCAAAGCGCTCTTCCTTTAGCGGCAGCAGGAGCGCCTTCTCCTGCTCTTCAAAAAAGATCCTCGGCCTCTTCCTCGTTGTCCCGTGGATTCTCATTCCCGCCGTCGTCGTACACCACTTCACGGCCTCTCTCTGAACATGCTCACAATCGAGGAACGATTCTCCTTTGAAGAAGTTCTCCCGTACATACGGTATCTGTCTCTCCACGGTCGCCTTCCCCTGCGGATGTCGTGCAACTGCCGGGTCTATTATGAAGCCCTGGTATTGCGAGTACTCCAGAAAAGTCCGGTTGAATATCGGTTCATACCGGTCTGACTTTACTACCGCCGCTTTCATGTTGTCGATTATTAGACGACGGGTGACACCTCCGAAAAACTCCCAGGCCTCCTCTATTCCTCCTATGAGCGCCGGCAGATCTTGCTTACGTGTTACGTACACATACTGATACCGGCTAAATACGAGCGTAACCACGAGGGCATACAGCGCTCTCATCCGGTTTAGCGCCTTGTCAAAAAGATATCCGAGTCGACCAAAATCGACTTCTGCCACTTCCCCAGGCTCTGTCTCGGTCATACGCACGGTTCCCTTGTTGCCGTTGAATCCTGCATGCTCCTGCACAAAACGATACAGGGAACTGTAACTTGCTTGGACTCCAAGCCCTAATAGTTTGATATGTACTTTGGTCAGTGTGAGTCGTTCACGATCAAGCCATGCGGTAATGCTTTCTTTATGCGGTAAGAGGATGCCATCTCTGGTGTTCGCATCGTCGGCATTGTCATTATTATGGACTTCTCTGAACACTGCGTATGCGATATCTTCAAGGTCTGCGTTAGTCTCGTTCCCAAGCACCTTCTCCTGTGCAATCCGGATATATTTGCGTACCGTATTGCGTGCGATGTTCGTTGCTTTTGCTATTGTCCTGATTCCATCCCCCGCCTGCTGCCTTCTTAAAACATCCAAAATCTCAATCACGGCGTACTCCTTGTTTGCCATGCTGCCTCCCTGTCGATTTTTTTGTAAGGAGGTAGTATGTCTGTTTTATCTGTGTCGCTACACCGGGATTATCCGACCTTCACAGGGCGGGTCAATAGACCTGAAAAGGTGGGTCAATGAGGGTGAAAAAGGGGTGGGTCAATGCTCCTGAAAATCTAACCCCTCAGGTGGGTCAATGCTCCTGAAAAATCACAGTTACTGTCAAGAATTTTCCCTTGAATCTTCAAGAGAACTTTATATCTTAAACTTCACGATGTTTTCAAGATAGATGTGTTTCTCTTGAAAATCTTCATTGTTTCGATCAATCAAAATGCGTTGAGTAGCGCGGTGAAGTCCACAAACTATTAAAATAGCTAATCAATCCATTAATTAATTAAATAATTAGCCCCCCTTGACATATCCCAGATAATTGTTTTACTATGTTAAACAAATGTATCACGTTACAAACAAAGGATGACAAAATGGCAAAAGATGAATTCATAGGTATAAGGGTAACAAAGGAGTTCAAGAAGTTCATTCAAAGAGAGGCTAAGAGAAAAGGCGTGTCTCTTTCTGAATATATTGAATCTCATACAGATGATAATTTTAAGTTGACCAGAAAACATTTTGAAACCCTTCTGGAAAGAGCGAAAGAAGATTTGCCTTCCTTCTGGAGCGAAGCTGAAAAATCTCAGATAACAAAAGAGTTTGAAGAGTTTATCCCTTTATTAGTGTCTGATTTTTTGAATCCGTTAAACCGTGCGAATCCTCACCTTCACCCTACCCTCATGCTTCAGTCCATTCCTTCAATTTTAAAAAATACTATCGTGCACATTGATACGATTAATGAGGAGTACAAAATACAGGCTGCAGGACATTTCTTGTCTGCAGCTAAAGTTATTGCGGAAAATCTTAATAAGCTTAAAACCTCTGACAAAGAGGAGCAAAAATGTATCGTGTCGGATTTGAAAAATGTAATTGAGACCTTTTCTTTCTATTTCACCTCAATGGCTTTTGAAAAGGATTCATTTGTAAAGATAAAGGATGAACTGGACAAGGTAGAAAAATCTCTTCACAAAGACATTGAAGGCCGGAGTAAAAAGTGAGTATCGAAACAACTATAAATGCTCTGCTCAATATGCACAGAATAAAGTGTAATCGTTGCGGGGCTGCCATGATTATTAGGACAAACAGTGATACCATCGTAAAGTGTAGGCTAATGGTAATTTCCATTATTAAAGGAGCTATAGAAATTAAGTGCAGGGAATGTGGACAGCTTAAAATAATATGTAGTAATTAATTAAAGCGGCAAAGAAGTCTGTAAGAGACAAAGAAGCCGAGCTTCTATGGAATTAACCCATAGATTCTCGGCTTTTTTATTTGAGGTAAGGATACAAAAGAATGGACGACGAAAAGGAATATCAATTACTCGTTGAGAAGAAGTGCTCCTCTTGCTACAAAAACGATTGGTGCATGCTTTCACCTTATCAAAGGGCTATGGATTGTCTTGGCCCTTTTAGGGATGTAGAAGACAATCAGGAAAAGTTTAGGGAGTATTGCCAAAGCGATAATAAACCTAAAGTTGATTTGGAAAGAGCTGCGCGCGAAGTAGTTTTAAACAAATATTTGAGGAACAAGAAGCTTTTCGATGATTAAGGCCAGACCATGCTGATATTGATATTAGATAGCGTCACGTTAAAGTACAGGCGGGTGCTTGCCCTTTCCAAGCGGGGGCTTGGATGGGCAGGCACCCGCACCCCTTTCGCCTTGTCAGGCGTTGTAGAGGGGTTACAAGCCGATATCGGAACTGAATCAGCTGAGAGTCAGGGGTATTTGCTGGATATGAGTAATCACCAGCAAATACGTTACTAACATGATAGATTACCTGAGTTTAACACTTCTTTTTCCACCTGATAAGGATTACATAGAAAAACGTGGCAATATTACTGAAGATACCCACAGATCACATATGTATCGGTATATGTGTCAACTGGATAAGGCAAGAGTTCTTTATTATCCTCACAAGTTTAAGGAATCCACAAATGCAAGAATGCCATTTACAAATATCATTTTAAATCCTAAATATTTCGACTGTTATACTGAAATGGAAAATTATATTTTTTCCATTATCAATAACCCTGCAGTGGTTTTAGAAGATATTAAGATTTCAAGAATTGATGTTGCTGCTGATATTGCAGATATCAATGTTAAGGCAATCATTGCAATGCTTCACGTAAAAGGTGTTAAGGCTTTCAGGATTATCGAAGATACTATCTATGCAGGTAAAAATCCAAAGGTAAGGATATATAACAAACTTAATGAAATAAAAAACCGGATTAAAAAAGACCTGAAGGTTGCTGAAGGAGAAAAGACACTTCTTGAATCTTTTAAGGACTTGACAAGATTCGAGGTTGCAATAAGCAGACCAAAAATTAATATCAGGCAATTAAAAGAAAATCCCTTAGGTTTAGTTTCCTATTTTGACAGACTCAACTTCATTGAACTGAGCTGCAGTAATCCCTGCGGAGTTATGCAGATCATGTATAAACAAGTGAATAGGAAGTTTAGAAAACAACTTGAAGCACTTCGGAATGTGAATCTTGTGGCACAGATAAAAGAGACTTACATATCTGATGTGACTGAATGGTTCAAAGAGAGAGAGCCATTTTAGGGGTATAGGTAGATATGGCTCGGTCTGAGAAAATGGTTTGTAGGGCATCTGGCAAAGCCGGTAATCATTGTTTTAGTGCATTATCAGGGGATATACGACAATATGAAGCTGATCACAATTAAAGAGGTTTCGGAAATGATAGGAGTCAAGCCTTCTACGCTTTATCAGTGGGCTGAACTTGGTCAGATACCTTGTATAAAGATCAACGGTGCTCTTCGGTTCGACATTGAAGATGTCCTGAACTGGATTAAGTCCTGTAAAAAAAAATCTGCTTCAAGTTATAATCCTTTTACCCAGGCCAGAAGTCCCAGGAAAGGGGGTTAGTAAATATGGGACTTTACCGGAGAGGTAATTTCTTCTGGTTTAGAATATCGTATCAGGGGAATAGGATTCAGGAATCCTTCAAGACTGATAACAGAAAGCTTGCGGAAAAGCTCTATGCAAAAGTTCTTACTGATATTGTAGAAGGCAGATACTTTGAGACAGCAAAAGCAAAGACTATTCAATTTCAGGCCATGACAGATAAATACCTTAAAGAACATGCTCACTCAAGAGATTCACGAACTGTGAAGACACTTCTCACATTCTTTTCAGGTTATGTGATTTATCAAATCAAGACAAAGGTTATTGCTGAGTACAGGAGCATGCGTCTCAAATCTGTTAAGCCTGCTACAGTTTATCAGGAATTGGCTTTACTTAGAAGAATGTTCAATGTTGCTATCAAGGAATGGGAATGGTGCAAGGATAATCCGGTAAGCAGATTATCTTTTTCAGTTGGTAACAGAAATGCAAGAGTCAGATGGCTCACAATGGAAGAAGAAAAACTTCTATTAGAGAAAGCAACAAATCCTGCTTGGCTGAGATCGTTGCTAACGGTTGCCTTGCATACCGGTATGCGAAGAGGTGAAATTCTTGATCTGAGATGGCAAAATGTTGATCTGTTTAAGAGACTCATTAGAGTTGTAAAGTCAAAGAACGGGGAAATGCGAAGTATCCCTATGTCTAATACTCTTGTTAATCTCTTCAAGGAAATGAACGTCAGGGATATCTCTGGAAGAGTTTTTCCGATATCAGGAAGCAGCGTAAGACATGCATTTGATAAGGTCGTTGAAAAAGTAAATTTAAAGGATTTTCGCTTTCATGACCTGAGACACACTTTTGCAACAAGGCTTGTTCAAAATGGAGTAGATTTGTATAAGGTGAAAGAGTTACTCGGGCATAAGACTATTACAATGACCATGAGATATGCACATCACTATCCCGAAAGTTTGAGATCAAGCGTTGAAGTGCTCGATAACTGCTACAATTCTGCTACATTTGCAAAATGAATGGTTGACCGGATGCCTGAAAATCCTTTAAAATCAATAATGCCGAAGTGGCGGAATTGGTAGACGCAAGGGACTTAAAATCCCTCGTGGGAAACCATGTGCCGGTTCAAGTCCGGCCTTCGGTACCAGAATAAAATCTTTCACTTCTTTTTTCCTAATTTTTTCAAAAATGAGATAATCAGTAACGTTGCGACTATTACAGCTATTCCTTTCCATAGAAAGCCAATCGCACTGAATCCGATTTTTGTAATTGTCTTTCCAAAAAATAGAAGCAGAATAACAGCCCCTGCTATCAAAGCAATCTTCTGAAATTTATTCATTAATTATCTTTTCACTCCAAAATGCTGATATCCTTCTGCTGAAAATATTCTCTCATTCCCTGAACTATCAACGATTATGTTTCCTGATTTTATAACATCTCCGATGTATATTGCCTTAACTTTTTTCACACCATGGGCTGTAAACAGCAGTTCGTAATCTTCACCGCCTGACAAGGCCAATGTCATTGCAGACATGTTGAGATAAGAGGCTGCTTTTTTAAGTTCATAAGAGACAGGGATGCTTTTTTCGTATATCCTTGCACCAAGCTTGCTTTCAGTACAGAGCCTCAATAAATCAATCTGAAGCCCATCACTTATATCGATCATAGATGTTGCAGCCTTAACATAGTTCTTTGGGTCTCTTGCCTCCGGCATGAGGTGTCTCTTTATTAAAGGCTCAATAATATTCCAGGGTAATCCCTTTAAGGGATTGAGATTTAGCGCATGCAGTGAAGAGCCTTTACCTCTCGCCCTTTGCTTCCTGCTATTTGATGTTTTCATAAAGGGCACCGGACTTTTTATCCTCTTCAGCAGTTCAAGACCACAGGCTGAATCTCCAAGGTTACCGGTTACATAGATTTTATCTCCTTCACGTGCTCCGGAGCGCTGTATATATTTTCGTGCATATCCGATGAGTGTGGCAGAAACCGTCATGCCTTCTTTAGTAGACGAAATATCGCCCCCTATGAGTATCGTATTATAAAATTTCAGTGCATCTTTCAGACCGTCAAAAAATATATCGATGAATTTCAGAGTAATGTTCCGGTTCACAGCAATATTGAGGAGCAGGTAGCGTGGCTTCCCTCCCATCGCATAAATATCACTTACATTTACCGAAACCAGCTTGAATCCGAGCTGATATGGCGTCATAAAATGAAGGTCAAAATGAACACCTTCAACCATCATATCTGTAGTTACAAGAAGGTTTTGATTTACCTGTTTGAGGACAGCAGCATCATCGCCGATACTGACAAGAATATTGCGGGATTTATTGGTAAAGTTTCTTCTTATCTGTTCTAAAAGGGACAGCTCACCGACCTGGGAGAGTTTCATAGCAATAATCAGCAGTCAGTTAACAGTCCTGGTTCATCAATCTATTTTCTCTTTTTAACTGATAACCTTTGACTTTTCACTGACTTCTTTGGTTTTTTATCCTTGCCTTTCTTCAGAGCAGCCCCGAGCACATCATCCATTGTCTCAGCAAAAACGAACTCCATGTCTTTTTTGATATATTTAGGGATATCCTCAAGGTCCTTTTTGTTTCTTTCAGGAATAATAACCTTTTTGATCCCCATCCTTTTTGCAGCCAGAGTCTTCTCTTTTAAGCCTCCGATAGGCAGCACCTTTCCTCTCAGGGTAACCTCCCCGGTCATCGCAACATTCTTATTTACAGGCCGTCCTGTCAGGGCTGACGCTATTGAAGTAGCCATCGTGATACCTGCTGAAGGTCCATCTTTCGGTATGGCGCCTGCCGGAACATGTATATGGATATCTATTTTTGAAAATATATCTTCTTTTATGCCGAGAGTCTCTGCTTTGGACCTTACATAGCTCAGGGCAGCCTGGGCGGATTCCTTCATAACATCTCCCAGTTGTCCTGTTAAGGTAAGGTGACCTTTCCCCTTCATGGTTGTTGTCTCTACATATATGATATCTCCTCCGGACTCTGTCCAGGCAAGACCTGTTGAAACACCGACCTCGTCTTTTTCTATCTCTTCTTCAGGCAAAAATTTCGGGACACCGAGATACCTGCTAACATTCTGTGCATTAATCACAAAGACCTTGTCTATGCCCTCGGCAATCTTCTTGGCAACTTTCCTGCAAAGGTTCGCAATCTGTCTTTCAAGGTTTCTTACACCTGCTTCCCTCGTATACTGCGAAATCAGGTTGAACAGTCCCGGGTCTGTGATCTTCAATATCTTTGCGCTGATACCATGTTCATCCAACTGCTTTGGAATGAGATAATTTTTTGCAATGCCAAGCTTTTCTTCGGTTGTATACCCGGATAAATAGATTATCTCCATCCTGTCTCTCAACGGACTCGGTATCGTGTCCATAAGATTGCCGGTTGTAATGAACATGACTTTTGAGAGATCAAAGGGTACGGCAAGATAGTGGTCTGCAAATGAGTTGTTCTGTTCAGGGTCAAGCACCTCAAGGAGCGCAGAGGACGGATCCCCTCTGAAATCCATACCTATCTTGTCAATCTCATCGAGCATAAACAAAGGGTTATTGGTGCCTGCTGTCTTTATCCCCTGTATTATCCTGCCGGGAAGTGCACCAACATAGGTTCTTCTGTGCCCTCTGATCTCTGCCTCATCCCGGACGCCTCCAAGAGACATACGTACAAATTCCCTGCCTAATGCACGGGCAATAGATTTTCCAAGAGATGTCTTTCCAACACCCGGAGGACCGATAAAACAGAGTATTGGACCCTTCATCTTTTCCTTTAACTTTCTAACGCTAAGATATTCTAAAATACGCTCTTTTATCTTTTCTAAATCATAGTGATCGTCATTCAGAACCTTTTCTGCTGCCTTTATATCAAGGTTATCCTTCGTAGATTTTGACCAGGGCAGTTCAACCAGACAGTCAAGGTAAGTCCTGACAGTGCCTGCCTCAGCGCTGTCCGGATGCATCTTTTCAAGGCGTTTGAGCTGTTTTTCAGCCTCTTTCAGTACCTTTTCAGGCATTTTTGCCTCTTCAATCTTTTTCCTGAATTCCCTTATCTCTTCTGCCCTCTCATCAATGTCACCGAGTTCTTTCTGTATCGCCTTGAGCTGCTCTCTCAGGAAATACTCCCGCTGAGTCTTGTCAATTTCTCCCCTCGCCTCAGACTGTATCTTCTGCTGCACTGTCAGGAGTTCGATCTCCCTTGAAAGAACTTCACCGATGCGTTTGAGCCTTTTAATGGGGTCTGATATCTCGAGCATCTCCTGTGACTGTTCAGCTTTCAGTCCGATATTTGATGAAATGAGGTCTGCAAGCCTGCCTGGCTCTTCAATATTTTCAACCACCCCCATTATGTCAGGAAGTATTGATTTCCCAAGGGAGGCAGCCTTTTCTAACTGACTCCTAACATTCCTTACCAGCGCTTCATCTTCTATAGTAAGCTTTTCGAGTTTCTGGTCCTCTATCTTCTCGATAAGCGCTGTAAAGAAAGGCTCTGTCTGTTCGTATTTGAGCGCCTTCGCCTTGCTAAGCCCCTGCACAAGAATCTTCACCCTACCGTCAGGAAGTTTAAGCATCCTCATTACAAGAGCGATAGTGCCAACAGAGAAAAGGTCTTCAGGGGTCGGATTTTCAATGTTGAGATCTTTCTGTGTAAGAAGCAGAACCATCTTGCTTGAGCTGAGTGAATATTCAATAGCCTTTATGGACATCTCCCTTCCAACAAACAGGGGAAGGATCATGTAGGGGAATACGACAATATCCCTTACAGGGAGTACCGGCAAATTATCAGGTATCTCTATTTCCTTATCAATCTTCTGTTCTGAATCAATCGCTTCTACCATTGCAACTCCTCTATATTAATTTTTTATTCTTCCCACTACCTTTATAAGATAGTCTTTAAACTGCTCGGAAACCTCCTGGTTCTTTAATGCGAGATCAACCGTTGCTTTCAGATAGCCGAGCTTATCTCCTGCGTCATATCTTTTGCCCGTGAATAGATAACCATATATCTGGCGTTTTTTCAGCAGGCCAAACAATGCGTCTGTCAATTGTATTTCCCGACCCTTGCCCGGTCGAACACTTTCGAGCACCTCAAAAATATCAGATGTAAGGATATACCTTCCAATGATCGCCATATCAGAAGGCGCGCCCGCCGGTGAAGGTTTTTCTATAAGATTGTTAATTTTATATATGCCTTCTCTTTCTTTTACTCCATCTACAATCCCGTATTTGTGCACCTCTGACAAAGGGACCTTTTCCAGGGCAAGGATAGGCGAGTCGAATTCCCTGTACAGGCTGATCATATCCTTCAGGAGACTGGCCCCTGGTTCAATAATATCATCACTCAGGAGCACTGCAAAAGGTTCGTCTTTAACAAATGGCTTAGCGCAATATATCGCATGTCCGAGACCTAATGCCTCCCTCTGTCTTATATAAGCGAAGTTCAGGTTGTTCAGCCTGCTGATTTCCTCAAGTAGCTTTTTCTTCCCGGACTTCTTCAGGCTTTCTTCAAGCTTGAAAGCGGAATCAAAATGGTCTTCTATTGCCCGCTTGTTTTTCCCGGTAATGATAATAAATTCCTCGATACCGCAGGCCTGTGCTTCCTCCACCGCGTACTGTATCATTGGTTTATCAACGATAGGCAGCATTTCCTTGGGTGATGCCTTTGTTGCCGGCAGAAACCTTGTACCAAGCCCTCCAGCAGGTAAAATTGCTTTTGTGATCTTCATCGCCATAGTTATACCATACTATACATAAACAACCTTGAGAATTCAAGAAAACGGGTACAAAATGTCATCTTTTCGTCTTCAGAATAAGAACAGAAACAGCAAAGGGCATCCTTGACAATACTAACATTTTTACATTATATTTTATATTAATTATCCTTAAATAAGGATTAGTTTCTTTTTGGGAAACTTTTTTTTATACCAATACTATAAATCAGCCGGTATATAATGGCATACTATATGCGTAAAATGCATTTGGATATCTGATCATATTTTGTGAAAGGGGGTGCGTAAACATGAAGTTTGCAACAATTTTATTAAGTCTCTTTATCGCTGTCGCTTTCGTGAGCAGTGCAATGGCAGTTCTTCCGGGTAAGACAGTTGAGTATGCCGGTGGCGACACAGGCAAGATTGTCTTCAGCGGCGACATTCATGGACCCAAAGCAGGGCTGAAATGCGCTGATTGTCATCCGAAACCATTCGCCATGAAAAAGGGTGATTTCAAGATGACAAAAGAGGATCATGGCAACGCCGACTACTGCGGAAAATGCCATGACGGCAAAGAACACGACGGGAAGGTAATATTCTCTCAATCAGCCGAAGAAAACTGCGGAAAGTGCCACAAAAAATAATTCAGATCATAAAAAAATAAAAGGAGCCTGAAGATCTCAGGCTCCTTTTATTTTATATTGTATATACCTATCTATTTAACATACGTAAGCCATGATTCATATTTCTTATTCTTCCCTTTCACAACATCAAAGAATACGGACTGGAGTTTTTTCGTTATCTCGCCAGGCTTGCCTGCTCCGATAACTCTTCCATCAACCACCCGGATAGGAGTTACTTCTGCAGCTGTACCTGTAAAAAAAGCCTCATCAGAAATGTACAGCTCATCTCTTGTAAACCTTTCCTCAGTCACTTTGATCTTGAAGTCATGGGCAATCTGGATAATGCTGTCCCTTGTTATCCCTTCAAGTATCGAGGTCAATGGGGTTGTCTTCATCTTCCCTTTTCTGACTATGAAGATATTTTCACCGCTGCCTTCAGAGACATAACCTTCGGTATCGAGCAAAACAGCCTCATCATAGCCACTTGTTATAGCCTCTTTTTTTGCAAGCTGTGAATTTACATAATATCCGCATACCTTACCCCGTGTCATATTCGCATTCACATGGTTCCTGATAAAGGATGATGTCCTGACCCTGATGCCCTCTTTCAGCCCCTTATCTCCAAGATAAGCTCCCCAGGGCCATGCGGCTATTGATACATTGACCGGATTTTCCTTGGGATACAGGCCCATCCCACCATAACCGATATAAGCAAGCGGCCTTATATAACACTCCCTGATCTTGTTCACTTTTACTGTCCTGATGATAGCGTCTTTTATCTCCTTCTCCGAAAATGGGATCTCCATCAGGAATATATGCGCTGAATTGAAAAGCCTTTCTATATGCTCATCAAGCCTGAATATAGCAGGCCCTTTTTTTGTATCATAACAACGTATTCCTTCAAATACGCCGAGTCCGTAATGAAGGGTATGGGTCAGTATATGCACATTGGCATTGTCCCAGTCAACAAATCTGCCGTCCATCCATATCTTTTCTGTCTTCTGTATCATAAGTTTTTATTTATACCAATATATAGAAGAAAATGTCAATCACATCTTCTCAGGGGCAGTAATCCCGAGTATCCCAAGACCTTCTCTGAGAACAACCCTTACAGCCTGACAGAGGGCAAGTCTTGCCCTGGCCAGTTCGATATCGTCTGCCAGGACCCTGTGTTTATTATAATAAGGATGAAACAACCCTGACAGTTCCTGCAGGTAAAACGTTATCCTGTGCGGCTCGTATGTATTGACAGCGCCTTCAAAAATCATTGGGTACATGAGGAGTTTCTTGATAATCCTGAGTTCTTCGTGCCGGGTCAGGAGGGTAAAGTCTGCATCAGCAAGTTTATCTGCATCAATGCCTTTTTCGTCTGCATGGGAAAAGATGCTGTTTATCCTTGCATTTGCATACTGTACGTAGAACACAGGGTTTTCCGCAGACTGGGTCTTCGCAACTTCGAGGTCAAACTCGAGGTGGCTGTCAGGACGTCTGGTAAGAAATATGAATTTTGTTGTGTCAGGACCAACCTCTTCGATAACCTCTCTCAGGGTAACGAACTCTCCGGCCCTTTTTGACATCTGAACCGGTTTCCCTCCCCTCAGGAGACTGACCATCTGTACGAGCAGAACTTTTAATTTTTCTTCAGGATAGCCGAAGGCTGCAATAACAGACTTGACCCTCGGGATATATCCGTGATGATCTGCGCCCCAGATATCGATGAGTTCATCGTATGCCCTCTCTATCTTTTTTCTGTGATAAGCGATGTCAGAGGTAAAATATGTGTATTCTCCGTCCTGCTTAATGATAACCCTGTCCTTTTCATCTCCAAAGGCAGTTGCCTTAAACCATATCGCACCGTCCTTCTCATATATAAATCCTTTTGCCTTCAGGTCTTCAATTGACTTCTCTACTTCTCCATCCCTGAAAAGCTCTCTTTCACTCTGCCACGTATCAAAGGTTATCCCGAATTTTCTCAAATCTTCCTTTATGCCGTGCAGGATCCTTTTATAGGAATAATCAATAAATAGCTCTGCAGCATCCTCAAAGCGTGTCTGAAGGTATCTGTTGTCATGATCATTAATAATCCCCTTTGCAATATCCTCAATATAGGCCCCTCTGTAACCATCCTCAGGCAAAGGGTATTCTATTCCGAGCAGTTGCTGATACCTGGCAAAAACAGAAAGACCGAGGAGTTTCACCTGCTTGCCGGCATCGTTAATATAATACTCGCGTTCAACCCTGAACCCTGCTGCACTGAGGAGATTTGCAAGCGCATCACCGGTAGCCCCTCCCCTACCGTGTCCCATATGAAGAGGGCCTGTCGGATTCGCACTGATAAATTCAATCTGGACCTTTCTCCCTTTTCCGATATCCTGCCGTAAAAAACTGCTCGCATATCTCAGCAACTGCTTTATTTCCGAATAAAGATAAGTCTTAGAAAATGTAAAGTTGATGAATCCCGGCCCGGCGATATCGATTTTTTCCAGAACAGGTTCGTCTTTAACAGAGGCTGCAATTTCCTCAGCGATCTTACGGGGAGTTTTTTTCAGTATTTTTGAGAGAGACATTGCCACAGGCGTTGCAAGGTCTCCCATAGACTCCTGCGGCGGAACTTCAAGCTCAATAGGAGGTATCGCCTCAACACCGAGTTTCCTCAGTGAAGCCTCAATTATTTTTACAAGATCTTTTTTCATAAGTTATTAATATACAATAAATAAGACCTGGAAGGTACGAATAATTTACTCTTTTCGGCAGTGTGTCCTGGTTTTATTCTTTGTAAAGTGCGTCCAGCGGACTCCGGGGGGCGTTTGTCATATCACGCAGGACATGCGTATAGATCATCGTAGTCTCAACGCTCTTATGGCCGAGAAGGGCCTGGATCTCCCTGATGTTGACGCCCTTCATCAGAAGGTGGGTGGCGAAGCTGTGGCGGAGGGTATGGACGGTAGCGTGCTTCACAATGCCAGCCTCTCTAACTGCTTTCCCTATGGCGCTTTGGATGCCCTTGTCGCTGATATGGTGGCGTCTGACCTTGCCGCTCCGCGGGTCCACAGACAGATTGGCCGACGGAAAAACATATTGCCATTTCCATTCTTTTGCAGCATTCGGATATTTTCTGGCAAGGGCGGTCGGGAGATATACTTCACCATGCCCGGCCGACAAGTCCTTGTCGTGCAGGGCCTTTACCTTTTCTATGTGGAGCCGGAGAGGCTCCCTGACCGCCTCGGAAAGAATGGTCGATCTGTCCTTGTCTCCTTTGCCGGTCCGCACAACGAGCAGATTGCCCCCGAAGTCGATATCCAGGACCCTCAGACGGGCGAGTTCCATGATGCGCAAGCCTGAACCATATAGAAGCTGTGCGATCAACAGCGCAGTGCCTGAAAGGTGCTGGAAGAGCGCTTTTACCTCTTCGACCCACAGCACCACCGGCAGTTTTTTCCCCCGCTTGGCCCACACCATGCCTGAAATGTCGCCAAGCTCCTGTCCGAGCACATCCCGGAAAAGAAACACAAGGGCACAGAGCGCCTGGTTCTGTGTCGAAGATGCAACCCGCTTAGTGATCGCAAGATGGCTTAGGAAATTCTGAACAGCCTCCGGCGTAAGGTCTGCGTCAGGGTCTCCTTTCGTAATCTCACGCATATAGGTAAAGAAACGCTCAACCCAGTCAAGATAGGCAAGTTCAGTGTTGTAGGCAAAATGTTTGAGTCTGATCAGCCTCTTCATCTCCGCAAGGAGCTTTCGGCTGTCGGAAAGGCGTCCTACCGGCCTCTCTTTTCCGGACAGTGTTTTCAACTCTTCGCCGCCTTTGAAGTGATTAAGATAGAGGCGCACGGCCTCCCCAGCCTGGCGGATTTGCCAATCCTTAATATCTTCCCTGGCTTCGAGGGAGTTCAGGAACTCCGTGACTGTAAGCCCGATGTCTTGTTGTCCCTTCCTATTGCTGAAAGCAAGGAACCGGCTGACCCAGATTGCGAGAAAAAGGACGTGTTTTTCAGGAGCTAATTTGTGTGAAAGAAGAAATTCTTGAAAATCAGGCAAAACCCCTTTTGCGATCATTTTGCAGAAATCCCCTTCATATGCGATATTCGCTTTTGCCGGTATTTTCGACCAAAAGCGAAATCAAGTCAAGTGATTTTTTTATTATTCTTTGATTTTAAAGATTTTCTTGTTGACTCCCTGCAAGGCGGTGTGATAGATTTTGCCGTAAAGAGGAAGTTCTTATAGTAATATGTTATGAAAAGAAAAATGGAATTAAACGAAATCAATAAATGGCCAAATTCTTGGGCAGGTATAACGGAAGATGTTGAGTACGGTCGTAAAATAATAAAATTGATGAAACCGTTTATCAAACAGTTATTAGATTCATCTTATTCTCCAAAAACAACAAAAGAACATATTGATAATTTATGGCTGCTTGGTGGACATATAATTAAACATATTAATTTTTATGAGGAAGACAGAAATAAAGATTCCCTTCTTTTGCTGACAAGATTTATTGATTCTTTTGATGGACCTACTATTAGTGACTTATCTGAATACGAACAGATTTCCTTTGACAGGACATGCAGAAAGTTTTATAAATATCTTGTTCAAAATGTATTAAATAAAATATAGGACAGATTTCATAATCGGGTAAGGGACGGTAATTAACCGTCCCTCCCCACAACACCCCGCATGCGGGTCCGCACGGGGCGTTTCGCAGAAATTATCGGGCCTTAGCCGGATAGTGAATTCCGATCCACAGTGTTCGTACAGAAATAAGCCCCTGCCTTTGAAGAAACTCATTGCCCAGACCGCAGTTCGTAGATAAGGTCTTTGCAAGATGCCAATAGCCCTTCCTGCTCAACCCTGTGAGGATAGCGTGATATTTCGGAGCACCGAGCTTTATCAATTCGCCGATTCGTTTCCTCGCTCTGCGCCATTGTTTCCAATAGCACATACGGATACGACGACGCACCCAATGATCGTACTCAACTGAATCGTTATACTTCACGGCGATGCCAAAATAGTTCATCCATCCCTGAAGATAGGTACGAATTTTCCAGTACCGGTACTCCATGGAGACGCCCCAACTGCGGCCTGTAAGATAGCGCAGTTCGGACTTGAAACGTGTACAAGCCTTCTCAGAGACAGTGAGCCTTTTGCGGGTGAAGGTGAAACCAAGAAAACAACTCTCATCGGCCTTCATCACACGGCTTTTATCCCTGTTGACCTTTACCTTGAGTTTCTTCTCAAGGAAAACACTGATATTCGCCATTACACGTTCTCCAGCGCGTCTGGATTTTACCAAGATGATGATGTCATCGGCATATCGTGCGAACCGATGCCCTCTTTTCTCCAATTCCTTATCGAGATCATCCAAAAGGATGTTGCTCAGAAGCGGCGACAATGGCCCGCCCTGCGGCACACCTTTGGACGTTTGGTTAAGCCTTCCCTTTACGACAACACCGGCTCGGAGGTATCGGCCTATCAGACAAAGAATGCCTTTATCTCTGACTCTACGGGAGACCCGGTTCATCAGAATGTCGTGGTTAACCGTATCAAAGAACTTCGCAAGGTCGATGTCCACGGCGTAGTCATATCCTCTCTGAATAAGTTTCAGCACTTTCCTTACAGCTTGGTGCGCCGATCTGTTGGCTCTGAACCCGAAACTGGATTCGGAGAAGTGGGGATCAAAGACAGGCGTAAGAATTTGGGAGATCGCTTGTTGAATCACGCGATCCATAACAACGGGGATTCCGAGATTTCTGGTTCCACCGTTGTCTTTTGGAATCTCAACTCTCTTGACTGGACAGGGTTTATACGCACTATTCAGAAGAGAGGTTTTGATTTCCACCCAGTCGGTCTTGGCATGAGCGGGGAACTGCCCGATAGTGATACCATCAACTCCCGGAACCCCTCCATTTGCCTTGACCCGTTTCCATGCTCTGCGCATGTTTTCTCTGCTTGCGACATACTCAACCGTGACAGGATCGAGGGGTCGGTTTTCCATGACGCGCCTCATATTCTCGGCTCCTCCGTTCGGATTCATCACCTTATGAGAGCTCATGGAATCGCCACACTCATTTCTGCGTTCGGGCCTTCAGTCTTACGACCTACTATGCCCTCTGCTGACTTCTGTATGCTTTCCCGATATGTTGCCATACAGGGCGCTGCAGGACTCATCATGAGGAGCTGTCTGTTTTGTGTCTCCCTTCGGGACTCATATCCGCCCAACAGCAAGCGGGTATGCCTGGTTCTTTTGGTCAACCGGGTGAACCTCTTCCGGATTTTACTCATGATGATACTACCGCATGACAAACAGATCTCCCCGGATAAGAACGTGAGCTTTCCGTGCACAAACGCCGCATTTACCCTGCCCCCGAACCTATGGGCTTCGTTCGTGTTGTGCCTACTCGCCCAGAGGCTAAGCCTTATATGCGGTTCCTGTCCGTCGTCTCGCACGTTTGCACTCCGGCTTCCTTCAGACCATTCCTCGCGGAATCGCCCTTGCCTTCGGCTCGTACTTTTGTTAGTATCCATAGTTATGAACACCTTTCGGTTCTCGTACAGGGGACTTTCACCCCATAAGCTCACGCCCATGCCGGGCGTACACAACGGCATCGACCTGACACGGTTTAAACTTACTCTTGTTGGCAAAGGGCTTGCCTGTGCAGGTCATGCATCTCGTTAGGAGAAAATAAATGACTACAATGACCCAAAATGATTTTAATATCTTGAGTCAAATAATCGATGAAGGTACAAAAGAATACTACGCCTGGCTTAGACATATTCTAACCCTATCCAGCGCCAGCCTAACGCTCTTAGTCGGCCTCCGAAGTCAACTCCTACCGGTTGTCCCGCAAGTAATCTTTTTATTGCAGCTTTCTTGGCTTCTATTTGCTGCCTCAATAATTCTGGCTCTATTTGCTCTTGCGGGTTATCATCGTCTGCTATTTCGCACAGCGTTAGAGTACCGTCGCGCACCGGCACCATCCCCGGATACCATCGTGGCGCGGAGTACAGCAACTCCCAAATTTTATAGAATACTCGGTCACGTAGTCCCTTGGGTTTTTGTCGCTGCCGTTCTGTCCTTAACTGCTTTCGGAATAATGAACTTGAACCAGGAAAGTAGAACCAAGCCTGCCATTTCAGACAAACAGGCAACCATCTCGGCCCACCCAAATAACAAATGAAATGAAAATCGCCATCAATCACAAAAACCTCCTAACAAGCACATCAACCCGACACGGGAGTAGTGCTTGTTTGCTTTGTACGCAAGGGCTTCTGGCCCGTGCGGGTTATGTTTTTCGTTATGCTAAGAAATATTGACAAATTTAATGGTATGATATAAAGTAATACCAGAGGTGGTTTATGAGTAAGACAAAAATAGCAATTACGTTGGATGAACAGTTTGTCGAAGATATTGACAGACTTGTGAGTGAAAATGTTTTTCAAAACCGTAGTCAGGCAATACAGGAAGCGGTAGATGAAAAACTGAAACGATTGAAACGTACCCGTTTAGCTAAGGAATGTTCCAACCTGGACCTTGCTTTTGAAAAAGCGATGGCAGAAGAAGGCTTGTCCGAAGATTTGAGCCAATGGCCCAAATATTAAGGGGCGATATCAGATGGGCAGATTTAAATCCTGTTCGGGGCCGTGAGCAGGCAGGCATACGGCCGGTTTTAATTATAAGTCACGACATATTTAATGAACGTTCCGGAACTGTAATCGCCGTAGCTATTACCAGTCAGCCTCAACGCGCCGGTTTTCCTCTCACCTTTGAATTGGAAACTACAGATTTGCCCAAACGTTCATGGGTGAAAATAAGTCAGATTCGGACGCTTTCCGTTGAAAGAATCGGTAAAAGAATCGGCAGGGTATCACCTGAAGAATTGGATCAGATTGTTGAAGGCTTGAATGAAATCATCAGGGCATAACAAATTCATCCAGCCGACCGGGGATAGCGCTTTTTTGCTTTAATTCTCAGGTCGGAGGCCCGGCGGCTGATGACGGCGTTATGCGGCAAATGATGAGAGCACTTAGAAGTTACTTGGTGGCGCTGAAGGCAAGTTCTAGGCTTGGCCGTGCGTAC
>JBAQLU010000083.1:0-30115 GCA_049302065.1 Thermodesulfovibrionales bacterium | reverse complement strand
CCTCCCCCTTGAGGGGGGAGGTTTACCCGCCTCTGGCGGCGCCGAAGGCGACCAGGGGTTAGGGTGGGGGTGTTTGATGAAAATGTTTTCAACACCCTCCCCTTAATCCCCTCCCCTCAAGGGAGGGAGATTTAAGATACCTCGCAGCTCTGCTGCGGGGTAGTTCATTATGAATTCCTTCAGTTCCTTTGATGCATTTCCTCTTATTACACCGTTTCCTGCAAGGACAAGCGGTATATCTGCATTCTCTATCATGGAAACAGCCGCAGACAGAGCTTTTTCTGAAGGCTCTGGGTAGCTTATTGGTTCATGGGTCATGGGCGAGCCTTCTGTATTGACCGAGGCTATATCTTCCGGGAACTCGATGTGAGACGGTCCCGGTTTTTCCATAGATGACGTCTTAAAGGCTTTTCTTACAATCTCCGGGATCACTACAGGACTTTCTATCCTTGCATTCCATTTTGTCAGTGGTTTAAATGATGAGAGAATGTCAATGTACTGATGTGATTCCTTGTACATCTCTGATAGTCCTGCCTGTCCGGTGATTGCAACCACAGGAGAAAAATCAAGCAGGGCATTAGCGATGCCGGTCATGAGGTTTGTTGCGCCGGGACCGAGCGTTGAGATACAGACACCGGGTCTTCCTGAGAGTCTTCCATATGCATTTGCCATAAAGGCTGCCCAGCGTTCATCGTGGGTAAGGATGAATTTTAAATTTGATGAGGTTAATGCATTGAGGAAATCCATATTCTCTTCGCCAGGTAGACCGAAGATATATTCGACTCCCTCAGCTTCGAGGCATTTAACGAATAATTCAGAAGATCTCATAACAACTCATCGAAATCAACAATATGCAAAAAACTATCTGAACCCTTGGGCGTTGTCTTTGAATTAGACCTGGCTTTATAGAGAATATATTTGATCCCATATTTATTAGCTGTATGAAGAATTTCCTCTGTATCATCAATAAAGAGAGATTTATCTTTGTCAAAGCCTAAACGTTTTTCAGCTTTTTCCCAGAAAATCAGGCTTTCCTTTGGATATCCGACATCAAAAGAAGAAAGCACTGAGTCGAAATACTTCCCTATCTGTGTTTTGTTGAATTTCAGCTCGATAGATTTGTAATGTGCGTTTGTCAGCAGAAATATTTTCTTCTTGTGGATTTTCATCATCTTCAGAAAATCAATAACATGAGGATGAACTTCAATCAGGTGCCTGATCTGTTCTTTTAAGGCCGGGATATCGAGATGGAGTTCTTTTGACCAAAAATCAAGGTCTGTCCAGTTTAACGTTCCCTCATGTGCTTTGTATTTTCCCATGAGCTCTTCCTTTGCCTTGGCGAATGTAATATTATGCTTCTCTGCATACTTTTCAGGCACAAGATGTTCCCAGAAGAAATCATCGAAATATTTATCAAGGAGAGTCCCGTCCATATCGAGCAAAACGAATTTTATGTCTTTCAAAGGAAACAACATGGTATTCATGTACAATACTTTACGTCATTCTGGCTTGTCCAGAATCCTTCTTATCATATTTATGTGGATTAATATATATCTTTGTATTTGGAACTACAGGAAAGAAAGATTCCCGACAAGCGGGAATGACAAAAAATTAAGGTTTAATTTTAAAAAGGCAGGACTTTTGGTAATTTGAAACCTTTCTTGCCTTTGAACATCTTGAGCATTTTCTTTATTTCAATATATTGCTTTATAACCCTATTTACATTCGGTACAGTAGTGCCGCTACCCAATGCAATCCTTCTCCTTCTCTTTCCGTTGATTATGTTGTGGTCTCTTTTCTCTTTTTTCGTCATGGAGCTTATGATTGCTTCAACCTTTACCAATTCCCTCTCATCAATATCCAGATTTTTGATCTTATTCATGCCGGGTATCATATTAATAAGGTTTTCCAGGGGACCCATGTTGCGCATCTTCTGAAGCTGTTCTCTCAGGTCATCAAATGTAAACGAATCATCCATTATGGTCTTCTGGAGTTTCTCAGCCTCTTTATGGTCAAAGGTTTTCTGTGCCTGTTCAATCAAACTGAGGACATCACCCATACCGAGTATCCTCGACGCAATCCTGTCCGGATAAAAAGGCTCAAGCATCTCGATCTTCTCACCGGTGCCGATGAACTTAATCGGTTTCCCGGTCACTGATATTATGGAGAGTGCAGCTCCACCCCTTGCATCACCATCCATTTTTGTGAGGATTATGCCGTCAATGCCAATCTGCTCTCCAAAATTCCGTGCTATATTGACTGCATCCTGTCCTGTCATTGCATCTGCAACAAAGATGATCTCTTTTGGTGAAACGCTGTCTTTTATCTTTTTTAACTCTGCCATGAGAGATTCATCGATGTGCAATCTGCCGGCAGTATCGAGGATGACTATGTCTATGGCATCAACCTTTGCCTTTTTCACAGAGTCATAACAGAGGGTCACGGGATCTTTTATGTCTTTTGAAAAATAGACAGGGACATCGATCTGGCTGCCGAGAGCAATGAGCTGGTCTATTGCTGCCGGTCTCTGGAGGTCGGCTGCCACAAGCATAGGTCTTCTGCCTTCCTTCTTGAAAAGTCTCGCAAGTTTCGCTGATGTTGTAGTTTTGCCTGAGCCATGCAGACCGACCATCATTATGATGGTTGGAGGATTGGGTGACAGGGGGATCCTGCTGTTTGTCTTTCCGAGCAGCTGGCAGAGCTCTTCATTGACTATCTTGATAACCTGTTGTCCCGGGGTCAGGCTTTCAAGAACTTCCTTGCCAATAGCCTTTTCCTTTATCTTTTGAACAAAATCCTTTACAACCTTGAAGTTGACATCAGCCTCCAGAAGGGCAAGCCGAATCTCTTTCAGGGCGACCTCTAGGTCCTCTTCTTTCAGGAGGCCTTTCCCTTTTAATTTTTTGAATATGGATTCTAATTTTTCTGTGAGGGATTCAAACATATATAGATACTACTGTTTCCTTGCAGTTTTCCGGCAAAAGCGCTGCAGGCAATAACTTAAATCCATTACAGGAGAGAATCTAATTTTGCTTTTAGCTGTTGTTTTGGAACCACTCCAACTATCTGATCGACCTTAACGCCGTCCTTAAAGAACATTATGGTAGGTATGCCCATAATTTTGTATTTGCTGGCGATTTCAGAATTCTCATCAGTATTAAGTTTCAAAACTTTTACCTTACCGATATATTCTTTAGATAATTCTTCAACTGTTGGTGATATCATTCTGCATGGACCGCACCATGCAGCCCAGAAATCAATCATAACAACACCCTGAGCTTTTATAACTTCATTTTCCCAGTTAGATGTTGTAGCTTCAAGTATACCTTCTGCCATACAACCCTCCTCTTATCCCCGTCCAATACAAGGGAGAATTTATTTGATTAATTATATTTTCAGGTTGTAATCTTTGTCAATCTATTTAGGAGCATGAACTATCATCTCATTGACACTCTTTGGTTCTTTCTGCTATTTTTAACCATGAAAAAGTGTTTCCTTTTCTCTCTTATATTTCTTTTCATCCTCTCTGCAAATTCTTATGGCTTTGACATAAAAGGTTTTCAACCCCTTGATCCTTATGGCATATTTTCGACCTTCAGCGCTGAAAGCTTAACGAAGGGTAAAGCTGCAATTGCTACCGGCGCTGAACTGTCAATAGATCCGGATTTTTACCGGTTTGTTTTTAAAACTGCTTATGGAGTTACTGATAACTTCGAAATAGGCATGACCGTTCCTTATGTGCTCGGTTCTGATGCTACGGACGGTTTTGAAGATGCTGCTATTGGTTTTAAGTACAGGTTCTTTGATGAGGGCAAATATGGGCCCTCTTTAGCATATATCCTTAGTGCATCTGTGCCTTCAGGCCGTGATCAGTTAAGCACAGACGGACGTTACAGTGTTGGACTTATTATAAGCAAGAGGGTAGGCCCTGTTAATGGACATTTGAATCTCTTTTACGCAAAACCCGGCAATGGAAGTTTGGAGAATGAGGTTTC
Organism: Thermodesulfovibrionales bacterium; assembly: GCA_049302065.1. Taxonomy (GTDB): domain Bacteria; phylum Nitrospirota; class Thermodesulfovibrionia; order Thermodesulfovibrionales; family SM23-35; genus VGWX01. The sequence goes on along the minus strand of JBAQLU010000083.1, from coordinate 26,120 downwards.
TTTTCTGACCGGACTGGACTTCGCCGCTTCACATAATTTTAAGCTTCTTGCAGAATTACAGGTTAAGAAAAGTAGTTTTTCAGATAAAATCGACTCTATAGAAGGAAGGATCGGCTACAGGATAAAAACTACCGATTATATATATACTACATTTGGGGCCGGATATGATTTTAAGAATAGAAGCCCTGAATCAAGGGTATTATTCACGGTAACATTTATATATCCAAAGGAGACGAAAAAAATTAAGAAGATTTATGAGGAGGAATAGATAAAAAATGTTTGATATCGGCATGCCGGAGCTTATGGTGATATTTGTTGTCGCCCTCCTCGTGATTGGTCCGGATAAACTTCCTGAATTAGCGAAAACACTCGGAAAGGGGCTGGCGGAACTGAAAAAATCATTTCAGGATGTGAAAGACTCGGTTGAGGAGGAATTCAATGAAACCACCTCAGATATCCGCGAAGCAGTAACAGACGTTAAGAAACAGATAGAGAGTGAGGTCAGGGATACAACTGCAACCTTGCAGGAAGTTAAGAACCAGGTTGAGACTGAAACAGAAGAAATACATAAGACATTTGAAAGCACTGCGAAAGATATAGAGGATCAGGGAGAGCAAGAATCTGAACAGACAGGTAAGACATCAGATGATGAGGTTAAAAAACAATCGTAGATGGTCAGCATGATGCCTGCAATAGCAATCCTTTTGAAAATCAGATAGAAAAAATTAGCATGAGTCAACAGGTGGGGGTTTAATATGGCAGAAACCAAAATGATGTCTTTTCTCGGGCATCTCGGTGAACTCAGGAAAAAGATTACTGTATCTCTGATTGCTACGTGTGTAACTTTTATGGTTACATTCAATTACTCCGAGAAGATTCTTGAATCACTCATGTTTCCGCTCAGATACACCCTGGACTTTTCAGTAACAAAGATGTACATGTATTTTATCCCGCAGGATAAACTGCATAATACAAAACTTGTGTTTTTGGCGCCTGCTGAGGGGTTCTGGATGAACATGAAGATCGCAATGGTTGCTGCTCTGATACTTGCACTGCCTGTAATATTTCAGCAATTATGGAGCTTCATATCTCCCGGTCTCCATGGCAAAGAAAAAAAGTATGTAGTCCCGTTTGTTTTAACAGCGACCGGTCTTTTCCTTGTTGGAGGAGCGTTCTGTTTTTTTATTGTCCTGCCGTTTGCAATGGGCTTTCTTCTTACCTATAAGGTTGGTGATTTCATGATGCCCTTACTTTCTGTCGGACAGTATGTTGATTTCTGCCTTAAGTTTATCCTTGCCTTTGGCGCTGTTTTTGAACTCCCCATTATTATCCTATTTGCCACACGTATGGGTTTAATAACTACACAGACATTAGCAAAAAACCGGAGATATGCCGTATTAATAGCATTTATCGTAGCCGCAATTCTTACTCCAACTCCTGATGTCTTTAATCAGACCCTGATGGCAGTTCCGATGATAATTTTATATGAAGTCGGAATCATTGCAGCGAGAATTTTTGTAAGAAGAAAGGATGCATAGTGCCTACTATCAGGGGGAAAAGTCTCAAGGCAATTGCATTTGATATAGCTGAGGGTTATGTGGTTGTTAATCCTATTTTTTTAAAGCCGCTCGACCAGGAATCCCTTAAGGGCATCTATCAGGAGATCATGAGGGCCCAGATAGAGATCAGGGGTGAGAAATTTCCACAGGGTGATATCAAGGCAATCAGATGGCGAAATACACGGCTCCAGAGACTCAATTCTGCCATGATGATCCTGAAAAACTTTGCAAGAGAAAGAAAAATCATCATCATATGAAATTTGACTGCTTGTGAAATTTATGTTAATTTTTAACCATGGAAATATCTGAAGAAACAAAAGAAGTAAGGGATTTACTCCAGAGCATTGTAAAATCAAAGAAGACCCTCAGGATGTATCCTCAGAACAACCCTGTCTATGTAAAGACGTTAGAGGATGCTTATACAAGATTTATTAGTTTTTTTGATTATAAAGATACCTTCACATTAAAGATAAAACAGAACAGTATTTATTATGATGCGGAACAATTGTATTACAACCCTGAAAAAGAAGATAATTTTGCACTGTTTTTCTTTAAAGACGGTTTAAGGGAGCTATCATTCAAAAAAGGATTGACTCAGGAAGAACTGGAGGAATTTTTAAGGATTATTGCTCTTGATTTTGACAGAGAAGCTATAGATGACGACGTAGTCACTCTCTTATGGGAAAAGGACTTTCAGAACATCAAGTATATTGTTGATGAGGCTTATCTTCTGGATGTTGATGAAGAGAATTATCAGGATAAAGCTGAAGAAAAGACAAAGGAACACGTTACTGATGTCGATGATCTGATGAGGGCTTATGCAGATGGATTTGCTGAAGAGGACATCAGGACCGTATCAATCGTGCCATTGTCAGAAAAAGACCTCCAGCTTCTCTTGGAGGAACTGGAAAAAGACTCATCTGATAACAAAGTATACAAACTGGTTAACATACTCTTTGAATTAATCTATCCATCAGAAGATAAAAGCGATTTAGAAGATATCTATGCATTCATTCAGGAAGCTATTCTGTTTTCGATGAAACACGGGGATATCCATGCAATATTGGATATCATGAAGAGGGCTCGGGAAGTTGTAGATAACCCTATGTTATCAGAGAATGAGAAGCGATATATGAGAATGCTCCCTGTATACCTTGGTACAGAAGAGATCATGTTGTTTCTGGCTGATCTTCTTGATAGTGGTGTGGAGATAGAAGAAAAAGATCTTGAGAATCTGGTTCAATTCCTTGATAAAAATGCGATCGAACCCATGGTAAAGTGTCTCGGGGAACTGAAGACGATCCGTGCAAGAAAAAGTATTATAGAGGCACTTATTGTTACCGGAAAGAAGGATATCCAGACTCTGTCAAAGGGACTTGATGACCAGAGATGGTATGTTGTCAGGAATATTATTTACATTCTCAGGAGAATAGGGGACAAGAGAGCTACTGAATATCTCCTGAGGACTGTAAGGCATGGAGACATAAGGGTCCGGAAAGAGGTCATTAAGGCTTTTGGTGAACTTGGCGGGAAAGAAGTAATCCATAGCCTCAGGGAATGCCTTGATGACCCTGATACGCAGGTAAGGATTGCTGCTGCAAAGGCCTTTGGCAGTATCGGGACAGAGGCTCCTAAAAGAATAATACTCGATGAGATATGTGATAAGGATTTTAAAGATAAGGAATTTGATGAGAAAAGGGAATTTTATGAGGTGCTTTCAAGATGGAAGGACGCAGAGGTCTTTGAATTTCTGATAAAGACTTTCAAAACAACGTCATTTTTTGGCAGGGCTAAAAAATATGAGAACAGGGCTTGTGCTGCATTCTGTCTCGGTCTTTTGGGGAACAAAGACGCTCTCCCGGTTCTGGAAAAATATAAAGACTCAAACAATAAACTTCTGAGGGACTTTACATATGCAGCAATCAAAAAACTTGAGCATGGACAATAAGGAAGACAGAGAAATCCACAGGAGCGGACAGGATATAATCAATCAGCTGGCTGTTATCCTGAGGACCGCCCAGATCCATGATCCCGGCAATATTGCCGTAACATCAGCGATAGAAAGGTTTATTTTACTTATCAATCAACTCACCGCTTCTGAGTTGAGCGTTGCACTTGAGCTTATAGGAGAATTTTTTTACATAGCTGATATAAGGATACGGTACTCCATGGAACATCTCCTTAATTTTGATTTTCTTGTGCGGGAATTTAAAAGGAGAGAGATCGGGAGAGTTATTTTCAGGAATCCTGTCAGGGCTGATGATGTCCAGATATTTCTTAAGGCATTCATAGCATCAGGTTATTCTGATTCACCATATGAAAAAATGCTCGATATAATGACGCAATCAGAGAACATCGATGTAGACAGGTTACAAAAAATAGTGGAAGAAGAAGTAGATGCCAGGAAGGTCATAAAAAAATCATATTTCAATGCTGTTTCATACACAAGAGGCGTGATGACCAAGATTAAACAGGGGGAAAAGGTCAATATTAAAAAGGCGAAAAGGATTGTAGAGTCCATGGTTGACCATCTAATCGAAGAAGAAAAATTCCTGATGGGGATGACTGCGATCAAGGACTATGATGAATACACATATCATCATTCCGTTAATGTCAGCATACTCTCGATAGCCCTGGGCCAGAGGCTGGGGTTGAACAGGAAGGTTCTTACGGAAATTGGACTTGTAGCCCTTTTTCATGATATTGGCAAGATAGACATTCCCAATGAAGTCCTTAATAAAGCTACTAATTTTGACGAAGATGAATGGAAGATTATGAAAAAACATCCTGTTTGGGGTGTGAAGGCTATTTTAAAATTAAGAGCCATGGACACAAGCGCCATTCGGGCTGCTATTGTTTCATTTGAGCATCATATGAACTATGATCTTTCGGGATACCCTAAGGTGAGACAATACACAGAACTGGATTTTTATTCGAAGCTTGTGAGTTTTGCTGATCAGTATGATGCAATGACATCCTCAAGAGTCTATTCAAGGATTCCATTGTCTCCTGATAAAGCACTTAGCATCATGATGGAAAGGTCAGGCACACAGCTTGATCCTATTCTATTTAAGTTTTTCATCAATATGGTAGGTGTATTTCCGATTGGTACACTTGTGATGCTTGATACAAAAGAACTCGGACTTGTCTATGAAAGTGATGTTGTATTTGCCGACAGGCCGAGGGTATTGCTGATAATAGACGATAAGGGAGAAAGGGTTAATGGGCCTGTTATAAACCTTACTGAAAAAGATACAGCAGGCAAATACTTCCGGACAATAGTTAAAACCCTGGATCCCAATAAATACAAAATAAACCTCGCAGAATATCTCCTTTAGAATACCGCACTTCCATATTTCTTCTTGCGATTTTAGTGAGATTATTATTTAATATACATAGGTTAGACTGTAATATTTCAAGTCTAAAATAAACAAGGGGTGAATGAATGATTACTGGGAAACCTTTATTCAATAGCCAGGAGATACAGGCAAAGGTTAAAGAGCTTGCTGACAGGATAACAAAAGACTATTCAGGCAAGGAACTTCTTGCGGTTGGAATTCTAAAGGGTGCATATATGTTTTTTTCTGATCTTGTGAGGGCTATTGAGGTGCCTCTGACGCTGGATTTCATAATTGCCTCAAGTTATATTAAGACAGAAACATCCGGAGAGGTAAAGATATATTATGACATCAGGGAAAATATCCCGGATAAGCATGTACTGCTCATTGATGACATTGTCGATACAGGCATTACCCTGAATTATATCAGGGAGAGAGTCCTTGCAAGATGCCCCCAAAGCGTCAAAGTTTGTGCATTCCTTGACAAGAAAGGGAAGAGAGAGGTTGAGATTCCTCTGGATTATGTGGGGTTTGAAATACCGAATGAATTTGTGGTTGGTTATGGCCTTGACTACGACAATAAATTCAGGAATCTCCCCTATATTTCAATTTTCAAAAAAAGGACATAAAGGGTAAAAGATGTTCGAACTCATGATAGAAACGCATTTTTCTTCTGCACACCAGTTAAGAGGCTATAAGGGAAAATGTGAAAGAGTCCATGGACATAACTGGAAAGTACAGGTCTATGTTCTTGCAGAAAGATTGAATGAAATAGATATAACAATAGATTTTCATGATTTAAAAAAGATGACAGAGGAAATAGTAGGGCAGCTGGACCATAGTTTTCTAAATGACATTTTCCCTTTTACCGAAAAGAATCCATCTTCTGAAAACATCGCAAAATGGATTTATGACTCGCTCAGAAAACGGCTGGATAATGATGATATCAGTCTTTCTGCTATTACGGTCTGGGAGTCAGAGACTGCATCTGCAACCTATTTTGAAGCATGAGTTATTGAAGAATATATCCAGCATATTCCTGAAGGAGAGATCAGAGTAGAATTTTATCATGACGATAAACATAGCAATAGGTTGTCATAGCTATCTTTTGGGTGAAGGGATAAAAAAGCTCTTCAAATATGAAGACGGCATAAATATTATCGGTATATTTGACGAAGGAATAGATGTAAGGGAAATATTAAAACTGAACCCTGATATAATCATTGCTGATTATAAGATATTTCGTTCCTTTCCCGAAGACCCTTTCAGAGAAGATCAGGTGAAGATTATCCTCATCAGTGACAGGGCCTGGATTTCTGAAGTTGAGAGACAGATGCCAGAATTAATCTTAAGAGGTGTTTCCGGTATCCTGCCACCGGAGGCGGATTCAGATATTCTGAAAAAGGCAGTTAAAGTTGTCTATGCAGGAGAACTGTGGATTGATGGCAAAATAATAAAGCATATGCTGTATAACATGAAGAATCTTGAAAAGAAAATAGATCTTACTAAAAAAGAAAAAGAGATCGCAAACCTCATCTGTAATGGACACAGAAATAAGGAAATTGCACAGAAACTTGATATCTGCGAACAAACAGTCAAATCACACTGCAATCGTATTTACAAGAAGATCGGTGTTTCTGACAGACTACAACTTGCCCTTTATACTCACAAGATATGGCCAGGTCATATCTGAGGTATTAAAACCAAAGTATATATCTTTTTAAAACCAATAATAACAAAATTAATCCCTCAGGGTAATTGCAAATTACTTATATCTGTAGTAGAAGTAATATAGCTTGCAGCAAATCATATTAAGCGCGTCTTCTTCAGGAGGCAGCTTGCTCTTAAGACTTACATGTCCGGAGTGTGAGAAAGATTCATACAGTATTGCTGTGGAGAACTTTAAACCGTGTCCTTACTGCGGAATTCTCTTTAGCGGGAAATATGGCACTGAAAAAAGAGATGAAGGTCGCATAAACAAAGAAATCCCTTTTATCCTTCCGTATAAAGGTCAGAATCTTGAAGCAAGCACAATAAACTTTTCAAAAAAAGGATTGAATATCAAGATATTCGGAAAACCATCTCTCCCTGTCGGAGATGTAATGGAATTCAGTATTGGAAATTCATTGGTAAAAGCAGAGATTTTGTGGTTTTTTAATGTTCCTGAAGTCTCTATGGTTGTGACCGGGCTAAAGATACTGGAAGGCAGTTTAAATCCTCAGTAATTTCCAGGCCTCAATATATCTGATGACAGATCTACAGAAGAATTGTTAGATATAGTACAGGATTCCCATATTCTGTTCCAAAACCCGCTTCTTTTCTGTTAGAATTAACTCCCGGTCATAATTTACCTGGACGAAGGAGGTAGCATGGATTATTTCTTAAATGAAGATCAGGTTATGATAAAGGAACTTGTACGGCAGATATCTGAGGAAAAGGTTGTTCCTGTGAGAGAAGAGCTTGATGAAAAAGAGGAGTTTCCCTGGGAAATCATGAAAGTCCTTTCACAATCAGATCTGTTCGGTCTTTTTATACCTGAAGAATACGGTGGAATAGGAAAGGGCTCTCTTGATTTATGTATAGCGGTCGAGGAACTCTCAAGGGCATGCCTTGGCGTTTCAACGACATATGCAGCGAACGCACTCGGTACATATCCTATACTTCTCTTTGGTTCAGATGAACAAAAGAAAAAATATCTCCCTGATATTGCTGCCGGTAAAAGGCTTGTTGCCTTTGGACTTACAGAAGCAAATGCAGGGAGTGACGCTGCGGGGATACAGACTACTGCAAAGCCGGATGGTAATGAATATGTAATTAACGGTACAAAACAATGGATTACTAATGGAGGAGAGGCCGAAATTTATACGATTATTGCCATGACGGATAAGGCAAAAGGACCGAGAGGGGCATCGGCTTTCATCATTGAAAAAGATACCCCTGGTTTTCAATTCGGGAAAAAAGAAAAAAAGATGGGTATCAGAGCATCATCAACAAGGGAACTCATATTTGATAACTGTAGAATACCTAAGGAGAATATTATAGGCAAGGAAGGTATCGGGTTTATTGTTGCCATGAAGACCCTTGATAATGCAAGAGCTGGTGTTGGTGCGCAGGGTGTCGGCATTGCTCAGGGGGCATTTGAAGAAGCGCTAAAGTTTGCGCGCAAACGAGTCCAGTTCGGACATCCCATCATAAGCTTTCAGGCTATTCAGCATATGCTTGCAGACATGGCTACAGAGATAGAGGCTGCACGTGCACTGGTATACGCTGTTGCAAGATATATGGATAGTGGAGCACGTGAGGTATCAAAGGTATCGGCAATGGCAAAGGTCTTTGCTACAGATATGGCTATGCGGGTTACTACAAATGCAGTGCAGGTTATGGGCGGTTCAGGCTATATGAGAGAATATCCTGTCGAAAAAATGATGCGTGATGCAAAGATCCTCCAGATTTATGAAGGCACAAACCAGATCCAGCGTAATGTTATTGGGCAGGCATTAATCAGGGAAGCAGCCAAGAAATAAATTAAATGTAAAGTGCAGCCTTGTTTTCATCAAGGCTGCACTTTAAAATGCAGCAGATGAACAAGTTACTTCTTTACCCCCATCAATATTTCCGGATAAAGTTCAATATTTGCCTCTTTCATCGCTTTCTCTATAAACTCTGTAACCTTTGTTTTAGCGCGTTCCTGAAGCAGCTTCTGCCTAAATTTTTCTTTTGCAAAATCAAAGAGCTCCATTCCAGGCTCTTTCTTTTCTTCAACCTTAATAATATGATATCCGAATTGCGTTTCTACGATTCCACTGACCTCCCCGGGTTTTAAAGAAAAAGCTGCGTCTTCAAAAGGCGTTACCATCCTTCCTTTTGAGAAAAATCCTAATTCGCCTCCGTTGGTTTTAGTGGCTGTATCATCTGATACATCGGTTGCAAGTTTTACAAAATCTTCTCCGGCTTTTATCTTTTTGAGAATTTCCTCTGCTTTTTCTTTGGCTTTTTTCTTTTCTTCACCGGAAGCAGATGGATCGGTTTTAATGAGTATATGCCGCGCCCTTACCATCTCAGGCGTTTTAAATTCATCTTTATGACTTTCATAATAAGCCTTTAAATCTTCTTCTGAAACCTCAACTTTGTTCGTGACTTCTTTTCTCAGGTACTCAATTGCGATATAATTGTCTATGAGCAGTTCTAATTGCTCTTTTAATTCAGGATTTTTATCAAAACCATTCTTTTTTGCCAGGTTAGATATTACGATTCCCTGAATATACTGTTGGAGCAGAACCTCTTTTAGCTGGGGATTTTTTTCTATGACTTTCTGTTTTTCGCTGTCAAGATACCCGAGCATTTTGTTGAATTCTGAGATTGTTATCTTCCTGTCTCCAATTTTAGCCACAACGTCATCATCCTTAGCTGATACATTGCCATGAATGAATACCATTACCAACAACAAACTTACAACGATTCCAAAATACTTGCGCATAGATAAAGCTCCTCCATATATTGAATTTTATTGAACGAAAGCATACAGAAAAAATATATAAACACAAAATCAACGAAATGTCAAACTACACATGGTTTCTGAGCATCAGCTCAATCGGATGAGGATTCAAATCTGGTTGCACTATTTCTAACTAATTCTTTCCAGCGTTTATAGACAAATACCCTTTCAATGAAATTCTCTCTAAGCTTCGGGTCATGGAGCCTGCCGTCATCTATTACCGGAACAAGAGGAAGACGTCGTAAAAATGCCCCTCCAAATAATCCTGCGCCTTTTCTGCCCGGCATACCGGATGGCGTGTATACAGTCACTCCTCCTATTCCTGAACTGGGAGACCTGCTTTTAAAGACAAAACCATAAAGATCAACCAACTCCAATACTTTCAGTTTGTTTTTAACCCATTGGAGCATGCCTTCAGTGTGGTCAATGCCTGTACGTGTGGTAATAAGACGTGGATTATCAGGATCACCTGCTAAATGCATTGACTCCCTTGGAATTGCAAGACCATATTCAACTTCAGGGCATACGGGAAGCCAGTCAAAATACTCTCCAAGTGTATCTGTGATATAACGATCCCACTTATGCCCGCCATCATAACGGACCTTCTCGCCAAGAAGACATGAACTTATCCCGATTTTAATTTTTTTCATTAATGTATTTCAATTCTAACAGTCTTTGCTCTTAAGTTAAAATCAGAAAATGCATCTGATAAAAAGAATGTGATAAAATCTATCAGGAAGAGGTATATGGCGCAAATGATTTTATTGGCATGATCATCAAGGAATCTATAATTATTAATGCGTCTATGAATAAAGTATGGGATACATTTACTGATCTTACGTGCTGGATTAACTGGAACAGTGTTATGAAAAATGTCAGCTCAGAGGAAAAATGCCTCACAAACGGTAAAAACCTTAAATGTTGTTTCAGGCCTTTTATCTTTCCGATTCAAATGAGGATCAAGGTTGAAGAAATAGTGCCCTATGAGCGTATAGTATGGTCCGCAAGGAAAAAAGGATTATTCGCATTTCACGAGTTCTTATTTAAAAAAAATGAGAGAGGCATCCTGGTCACAAGCAAGGAGACATTTTCCGGCTTACTCGCCGGAGCTTCTGGTTTCTTGCTCCCTGAAAAGAGAATGCGATCACTAATAAAGACTTTTCTTAAGGACCTTAAAAACGCTGCAGAGAGTTACTAAGACGGCTATAAGTAAGGATACATGACTGTCATTGCCCGACTTGATCGGGCAATCCAGAGAAAAGAACTGGATTCACCGGTCGAGCCGGAGAATGACAAACAGACAAAACTATGTCGCCATTCTAAAGACCGCATTAGTATATTATTTTCTTTGCCTGTTTTATAATCGCATTTGACGATATCTCCTCATAATCAAGGAGTTCTCCTGGTTTCCCGCTTTTTGGCATTTTTCTTACTGATAATGAATAAACAGGCACTGTTTTAGCGCCGAGCGCAGTCCTTACAGCTTCTCCAATGCCTCCCTCTGCAAAATGATCTTCAACGGTAATAATTGCTTTAGTAGCTTGAGCAGCTTCATGTATTGTTGCCTGATCAATGGGCTTGATGCTGTAAAGGTCAATGACACGAACGAAGATGCCTTCTTTCCTGAGTTCGTTGTAAGCATTCAGTGCTTCATGAAGTGTTATCCCGGCAGCAATAATTGTTATATGATCATTATTGCTTTTCCTCAATACCTTGCAGCCTCCAACAGGGAAATCCTCATTGTTTTTATAAAGGATTGGAGTGTCTTTTCTTGTGGTGCGCAGGTAAACAATTCCATGATATTTCGCGGCTTCCTCGACCAGTTTTTCTGTGGATACAGCATCTGAAGGATACAGGACTATACTATTCAGTACAGACCTGAACATGGCAATGTCCTCAAGACCCATCTGGGAGGGGCCATCGTCGCCGATAGATACGCCTGCATGAGAACCCGAAAATTTTATATTGGGATCTGAATACTGACACATCCTGATCTGATCGAATGCGCGGGTAAAAAATGCTGCAAAGGTTGAAATAAAAGGTATCTTACCGCGACGGGAGAGGCCTAATGCTGTCCCTACCATATTCTGTTCTGCTATGAACATCTCGAAGAACCTCTCGGGGTAAGCTTCTTTGAATATCCCGGCAAAGGTTGAATTACTCACCTCAGCGTCCAGGACTACCATGTCCGGGAATTGGGGAAAAATTCGGACAAGCGCCTTGCCATATGCCTTACGTGTGGCAACATGTTTGTCATCCGGATAGTACATGCTTTGTGGTTTTTTGGGCAGCTTTGTTTCCGGTCTGAGATTCTCTGGTTTACTAAGTTCACCCCTAACTGAAATATCAACTGTACCAAGTTCCCTTAATGCCAGATTTAATTCGTCTTTATTGAGAGCTTTTCCATGCCATCCATCATGATCTTCAAGAAAAGAGACCCCTTTGCCTTTCGTGGTCCTGGCAATAATCATAACAGGTTTATTTTTAACCCTCAGAGCCTTTTTAAAGGCATTCAGGATTTCCTGAAAAGAATGGCCATCAATCACGATTGTTTTCCATCCGAATGAAGAAATCCTCTTTTGGTAAGCCTTCAGATCGTGGCCGTACATTGTTTCTCCGCGCTGTCCAAGACGGTTTACGTCGATAATCCCTGCAAGATTATCTAATTTGTAATGGGCGGCGATCTGCATTGCTTCCCACTGTGAACCCTCAGACATCTCGCTATCGCCGAGCAGCACATACGTTCTGTAGGGAAGCTTATCGATAAATTTCGCGTTCAGGGCCATTCCAACTCCAATGGAAAGTCCCTGACCCAATGAACCTGTTGCTGCTTCAGTGTATCTGAAAGATGCGGTAGGGTGACCTTCAAGGGGACTGCCGAATTTCCTCATGGTCATCAGTTCTTTTTCTGTCAATTTTCCCGCAACACACCACAGGGCATAAAAAAGAGGAGAGGCATGGCCTTTGGAAAATATTAACCTGTCGTTATTAGGATGTTCCGGATGATCTGCATCGAATCTGAAAAGACCGCTGAAAAAAAGAACCGTCATTAAATCAGTTGCAGACAGAGAAGATGTCGGATGTCCTGAACCGGCCTCAGTTGTTGAAGTAAGTATATGGTAACGGATTAATTTTGCTGTTTCTTCTAATGTCTTGATATCGGTCATCAAAAGTATTTCTTTTACACTAAATTCCATGAGAGAATAAATTGCGTGTTAGATTGTAAATATCTAACTCTATTTTTAATTTTAACAAAAAAGCAAAAGAGATGCATGAATTATAACCTTATTACAAGCCCCTTTTATGACATTATCCTTCATGGCCCTACCTGTAATTCCTCAATTAAAGCTGACCGACAAGGGTTTGTTCGATGCAGAACAGTTCAGATTTATTGATGTGTTCGAGTAGGGGTCACCTGAGAATTCGGAATATAAAGCATGTTAAGCCCAGAAAAATGGGGTAATGAGAAGATAATTTGGCGGTCTGAAATTCCTGATGCGGAACAGTTCATTTGATAGTGTGTAGGCGTTCTTTCTTCCCGTACTTGTTGTTATACCAAGGTGGCAAACAGTCTAACGTACATATAGTACTCAGCGCAGCGAGAGATTTCTGGCCTCGGTTTGCTCCTTCCTGTAAGTGTGATCCTTGGATCTTGTTCTAAGATGCAACATTACAAAAAGGAATCAACAAAATAGAGTCGCCCCCTTTTAATCTAAAGACTGCCTATAAATTACATTGACAGGATCATTTCATTTTCGTAAAATCATCTTCATTAAACATATCTTTATAGGGGGGTAGCAACATGACAAAGGCGGATCTGATCGAAAAAATGGCGGCAGCATCGGGATGTAATAAGGCTTGCGCTGGAAAGGCGCTTGGAGGAGCTATTGAGGCAATCACTAAAGCGGTCAAAAAGGGAGACAAGGTCGCTCTCGTAGGTTTCGGCACATTCTCACTTTCAAAAAGAAAAGCCAGGACTGGGAGGAACCCTCAGACTGGAGCAACTATCAAGATTGCCGCAAAGAAGCTTCCGAAGTTTTCAGCAGGCAAGGCTTTCAAGGACGCAGTAAATAAGTAAGTTGTAGACATAAACCAGAAAGCCCCTCTTGATTTCGAGTAGCTTTTTTATGTAATCTTTTTTACTTTGTAATTTATAGTTGATTCATAATTTTTAATTTACAAATAACATAATATAAGATAATGCAAACATCTGATAGAAGGAGACATGAGCGTAAATATATAGCTAAAGCCACGGAGTGTGTTTTAACTCAGCCCCCAAGTCAAAATGAAATGTTTGATTGCATAGTTGCAGATATTAGCACATCAGGCTTACGTCTTCTTACAACACAACCTATTGAAAATGGTCAGGAAATAACTATGATGAATCATATCTTTCCATCTCCCCGAACTGCCATAGTACGTTGGAGTGAAGAATATAAAGGTCTTTATTACAGATCTGGCTTAGAATTTAACTGATCATCTACCTGATCTGAGAGTCTGAAAATTACCCCCTCATAATTTACTAAATAAATTAATGTTTTCTTCCTGGACTGTTGATTCTAAAATCTTGTCTATTAATACAACATTACAAAAGGTAATCGATAAGATATTTTAAAAAATATCTACCCCCTACCCAGGTAGGATTGTTTTTCTTATTTGAAAAATCAAAAATAGAATTAAAGGTAGGTGCATTTTATGAAGACTTCTGTAAAAAATAACCCATTAAAAAAAGAAGGAACAGACCCGTCAGATGAAGCATTTGAGCTCCTTATAAAGGAATTATTATCCTATAATGAAGCATTGAAATGCTCTTTAGACCAAATTGAGCTAAGCAGAACATTAGAAAAATAGCTAAAAAATCGAATTGTAGTGCAATGGCATTACAATTTGGACTCATTGGACTCTTACAGAAGACCTGAAAATCTGATCTCTCGATAACTTCCTGTATTGACATCCTGTATTGAACAATTTACCTTTCTTGCAAAAAGGAGTATATTCTAACCAGTAATCTATAATGGGGATATAAGAAGTAACTTCGCTTTTTATACCAAATTTGGAGGTATAGACGAAATTGAGTTTGGATATGACCGAGTTAAACTACGCAATGCAGGTAAAAGGAAAATGAACTATGGAAAATAAAACCACCCTTTCTAAGTGGAATAAGATTAAAAGAATAATCGCAAGAGAAGGTCTGATATTACTTGTGATAGGCCTTATTACAGGGGGCTTTTTCTATCTTGCTTACCTGCAAGACACATGGGTAACTTCGCTTAAAGATGGAACTTCCTCCTATAAATTATTTGATATAGAAGGAGCAAAAAAGGAAGGCTACACTGATCAAGAAATAATAGAATATCTTGCTAAAGAAGGAAGGTCGCCTCAGCAAATAAGAAAAATATTCAAGGATGATGAATTATCAAAAATACCTGATAAAAAACTTATGGATATTGCTGGCATACCCGCAAACAAGAGGTCGTTATTTTATCGATATGATTTTGCAGAAACTGGTTTTTATTTCTTGATATTCACCTATCCATCATATTTGCTGGTCAGATTTATTATATGGGCTATAAAGACGTTAAGAGAAAGAGCGTAATCTTACTTGGAATGGGTTGGTATAATCATAGTTATGCATCAAAGTGGATATAATGAAGTTCAGTGAGCGAATCGGAATTACACCAGTAGAAATTACATTACAAGTGCAAAGCATGAATGATGCCTTGCGTAGTTCTCTATGGAATGTCTTGGATATATATATTTGGAGAGGAGATTATTTTCTTTATAGGCAACATGGTTCAGGTGATATCGAGTCATTTAGTCGAGGGCTCTGGTTTCACTATTTCAAGAAACCTATAGATTCACGTCCAGATACACCTTCTGGAATACTAAAAGCTATTAGGAGTTACTATTTTGAATCTGATTGGTACGAAGTCTATGATTTTCTTGAGTATGTATTAATAACTGAACGAAACAAAACGCTAATTGGACTAATAAATAATATTCTTGAGCGCGAGCTATCAGGTTATCGTTTCATCGAATCTGCCTTTGTGCCTGTCACTGACGAGATAGAGGTAGAGGCAGTCCAGAAAGCGCTCACCGAAGGTCCGTTTAGCGGTGTTCATGCACACCTGAAGAAGGCAATGGAACATCTATCAAGGCGTGAGAGCCCCGACTACAGAAATTCAATCAAGGAGTCTATATCAGCTGTAGAAAGTATGGCGCGTGAGATAACCAGCAACCCAAAAGCAACCTTGGGAGATGCTTTATCCGTACTCGAAAAAAACAATAATTTGCATCCTGCACTTAAGAAGGGTTTCTCTGCAATTTACGGATATACAAGCGATGAAGATGGTATTAGACATGCCATGCTTGATGAACCAACCATTACGGTTACGGATGCTAAGTTTTTTCTAGTGTCGTGCTCGACATTTATTAATTATTTGAAAGCAAATCTTAGATAAGATGCATAACAACCGCATCAACTCGGACTGGCCATGGAGCGCAGCGGAATTGCCAGCCGCTTATGCGAAGCGATTACTTCTCCTGATAATCCTCATTTATTGAAATACCTTCGTGACGTTTGCTCGTAGGTGTTGGTCACATCCTCATAGAATTCTCTTGCCATGCACATTTGATGAATTAGTTGTGAAAATTCTCAACACTCTTAAAATGCGGAGTTCGAATGGGCATCGATAAAAACACCCTTTGATACAGAACCTGTAAAATCAAGCAAAGAGATAAGATTTTGTTATAATAACATGTACTGATGGTTAATAATGAAAACATTACAACCTTCGTCCAGCGTATTCTCGGATGCGGTTGCCCCGAGGAAGTGTTTCGTTATATAGAGTGTCAGAGCGATATTAAAATAAATGACCTCGAAGTAAAAAACAGGGTAAATATCGGCAACAGGCTGCTGATTTATGTAGCAGAAGTGAATGAATCAGACCCGGTCAACCACATTCTCACGCTTCTCTATAATGCCGGAAAAAAGGACAGAGATAGCTCGGGGTTCAACAGATTCCGTCTTGTGTTAGCCACTGATATCTTAGATGATATAAAACAGTCTGCAGAGGATACATTCAACGCAATAAATAAAGATGAAAAAATGCATTTGCATGTAATTCTGAAAAACAGCATACCGGCCTTTACCAATTGAGTAGCGGTACATATAAATTTTATAGTTAAAGGAGAGATTTATGGCGGATGAACATTCTTTTGATATTGTGAGCCAAACAGATATGCAGGAGGTCTTAAATGCAGTCCAGCAGGCTATGAAAGAGATAGGCCAGAGGTTCGATTTTAAGGGGAGCGAGAGTAATATTGAGCTCGATAAAAACAAGTCAGAGCTAACACTCACCTCGGATAACGATTTCAAGCTCCAGAGTATTACGGAGATCCTTAAAAATAAATTTGTAAAACGGAATGTTTCTCTGAAATCTTTGAATTTTGGAAAGATCGAAAAAGCTGCCGGAGAGACAGTGCGGCAGGGTGTCAACCTCCAGCAGGGCATATCTGCTGAGAGGGCAAAGGATATAGTTAAGCTCATTAAAGATATGAAGATAAAGGTCCAGGCCGAGATACAGAAAGACCAGGTGAGGGTAAGGGCAAAAAAGATTGATGACCTGCAGTCAGTAATGACAATGCTGAAGGGGAAGGAGTTTGATTACCATATCGCATTCGTGAACTACAGATAGAGAGAAGGCAGTGAACCTTTAACTTACAAACGGACATAAAGCTAATTATCATACATGCAAGACAGATATAAGAAAAAAGATCAGCTTATCAGGGAATTGGCTGCTCTGCGCCGGCAATTTACAGATCTGGAATCAGCGGAACAACTGAAGATGATCGAATGCAACAGGATAACTAATGCATTCCGTGCCACGTTTGAACAGGCTGCTGTCGGGGTTGCCCATATGCGACCTGATGGGCGGTTCCTGATGGTCAACCAGAAAATGTGTGATATTGTCGGATACACACGGGAAGAGTTACTCGATAAAATATTTCAGGAAATTACATATCCGTATGATCTGACCGCAGATCTTGAAAATGTCCGCAAGGTGCTTGCAGATGAAATCAAGACTTATTCCATGGAGAAGCGATATATCCGTAAAAATGGTTCACTCATATGGGTTAACCTGACAGTATCTCTCGTCCGTGATCTTCAGGGCAGCCCGGTATATTTCATTTCAGTTGTCGAAGATATCTCCGAACATAAGAAACTTGAAGAACAACTCTTCCAGGCTCAGAAGATGGAGGCTATCGGTCAGCTTGCAGGAGGCATTGCACATGACTTTAACAATCTCCTGACAGCAGTCATAGGATACGGGAACCTTTTAAAGGCAGAAGTCACAAAGGATGAAGAGGCGAGTTCTTATGTAAACCAGATCCTGAGCGCTGCAGAAAGGGCTGCTGTTCTCACAAATGAACTCCTTACCTTCAGCAGAAAACAGATAATCAGTCCTCAACCGGTAGATATGAACAATACTATCAGAGAAGTTGAAAAACTACTCTCCAGGATTATCGGTGAGGACATTGAACTTACAACTATTCTTGCTGATAAGGACTTAACGATAACAGCTGACAGTACACAAATAGAACAGGTATTGCTGAACCTTGCCACAAATGCGAGGGATGCGATGCCTGACGGAGGGAGTATTATCATCAGTACCGACCGTGTTGAACTGGGAATGGAATTCATAAAGGTTTATGGATATGGAAAGCCAGGGTCATATGCCCTTATTGCCTTTGAGGATACAGGGACAGGGATGGATGAAAGGACAAAGGAAAGGATCTTTGAGCCGTTCTTCACAACCAAGGAGGTCGGCAAGGGAACAGGGCTTGGCCTTGCTATGGTATACGGGATAATAAAACAGCATGAAGGGTATATTAACGCATACAGTGAGCCCGGCAAGGGAACAACATTTAAAATATTTCTTCCTTTGATTCAGGCAAAAGCTGAAGATAAACAGACTGCCGAGGTTTTTCCGGTTCGTGCTGGCACTGAAACAATCCTCATAGGAGAAGATGATATTTATGTAAGGAAGTTTATTAAAGAAATGCTTTTAAAGAACGGATATGCGATTCTTGAGGCAGTTGATGGAGAAGATGCTGTTAAGGTATTTAATGAGAATCAGAACGAGATACATCTTGTTATCCTTGACGTTATAATGCCAAAGAAAAATGGCAAAGATGTATATAATGAGATCAAAAAAATGAATTCCGGAATGAAAGTTTTTTTTATAAGCGGGTACAGTTCAGATATTATTCATAAAAGGGGTATCCTTGAAGAAAATCTGGATATCATATCAAAACCCATTATGCCGGATGAACTTTTAGCAAAGGTCAGAAAAATATTGGATACATAAATATGTATAAAGAACACTTTGGTTTAAAAGAATTGCCATTTTCCATCTCACCCGACCCGCGGTATCTTTACCTTAGCCACCAGCACCGGGAGGCGTTGGCTCATTTAATGTACGGATTACAAAGTGAAGGTTGCTTTGTTATGCTCACCGGAGAGGTTGGAACAGGGAAAACTACTATAAGCCGTTGCGTTTTGGAACAGATTCCAAAAAATACAGACATAGCGTTTATACTGAATCCCAAAGTAACAGCCGAAGAACTCCTCGCGACAGTCTGCGACGAATTGGACATCCGGTATCCTGCAGACAACAAGAGCATAAAAGTTTTTATTGATCTGATTAACCAGCATCTCCTCGACGCTTATGCCAGAGGCCGCAGGACTGTGATCATAATCGAAGAGGCCCAGAATCTTATGGCGGATGTGCTGGAGCAGGTTCGCTTGCTCACCAATCTTGAGACAAACCAGCACAAGCTGCTCCAGCTAATCATAATAGGTCAGCCTGAGTTCAGGGATATGCTTTCCCGACCCGATATGGAGCAGCTGTCTCAGAGGATCACGGCCCGGTATCATCTTGGTTCACTATCAAAGGAAGAGGTGCGGGCATATGTGGATCACCGCCTGAAAATAGCCGGGGGCAGCGGACAGATATTCCCTGATGCTACCATCGCCAGACTACATCAACTTAGCCGTGGAATACCAAGGTTGATCAACGTAATCTGTGACAGGACACTGCTTGGCGCCTATGCTCAGGGCAAAGACACAGTCGATATCATAACTTTGCTGCAGGCAGCGCAGGAGGTTTTTGGAAAGAAAAAAAGAAGAAGACAGCCGAGTAAGTCTCTCAGATGGGCGCTGGCCAGTTTATTAATTATTGGTCTTGGAGCAACGATTGCTGCTACCTATTACAATAATAAAGTTCAGCCGTCACCGGTAAAAGTAACGGATATTTCAGGCAAGACAGTGCAGTCTCCGGAAGTCAGAACATTGGACACATTAGAATGGCCCTCCGGCCAGCCTATAGAACAGAGCAGGGACGCAGCCTTCCAGTCGTTGTTTAAACAGTGGAATATCCCTTACGAAAGCAAAGGGGACATCGATGCATGTAAACAGGTGCGCGTTCATGGCCTACGGTGTATGGAAAAGCCGGTTATCTTCAATGATCTGATTCATTTGAACAGACCTGCGGTGCTCAGAATGCTTGATGATAAAGGGCAGGAGTTTTATGCAACATTGACGGCATTAGAGGCCCAGACTGCAACATGTATTGTTAATAATGAAACGAGGACAATAGATCTTAAAGAACTTGAAAAAAAATGGACAGGAGAGCATATACTTTTGTATAAAACACCGGAAAATTATAAGGGCACAATGTATCCTGGTCATAAGGGATCAGAAGTTGACTGGCTGGACAAGCAACTGTCAGTTGTTCAGGGAAGGAAACATCAGACAAGAAAAAACCCTGTATATGATGAAAAACTCGTCGGCCTGGTGAAACAGTATCAGCTTTCAGAAGGGCTTGAACCTGACGGGGTCATAGGGTCTCAAACCATAATTCATTTGAATAATGCAACCGGAACTGATGAGCCTGTATTAAAAAAGAAACAGGGGGAAGGCAAATAAGATGTCTTATATCCTTGACGCCCTGAAAAAAACAGAGAAAGAGCGAAAGCGCGGCTCGGTCCCGGATATTATGACAGTTCAGGATATAAAGATTCCGGGGACAAAAAAGCGTCCATTATGGATTTTATTGATTTTGGTGGTATTGCTCCTAAATGCCGCAGTTTTAATCTGGGTATCCCCATGGAAGTCAAAGAAGCCGCAGACAGTTTTAGGCCCAGCTCCTGATAAGCAGATTGTTGCAAAGTTACAAAATGCTTCTTCTAAGAAGAATGCCCTTCAGCATTCTAAAAAGGTCAACGACGGGAAGGATGTGAGAAAAGAAATAAAAGAAAAGCCAAAGGCAATGCCCGAAACAAAGATAACACATGAAGCGTCTTCGACAACTCCCCGGAAGAAAGAAGAAGCAAGCGATGTGGTATCTGAGGCAAAACCGGATAATGACCATCTGCCTCTTCCGTTGCCGAACAAGATATATCATATGAGCGAACTCCCTCAATCCATACAGCAGAAACTGCCGGACTTTGCCATCTCGACATTTCTGTATTCTGGAGACCCGAGTTCCCGTTCGGTGAGAATCAATGGTCAGATGATAAGAGAAGGCCAATATCTGTCTGCCGGACTGAAACTCGAAGAGATAATCCAGAACGGGATGATCTTCAGCTATCAAAACTACCGTTTTCAGGTCGGACTGAAGTAAATTACTACAGGCATATTTCAACAAGTCTGCTTATAACATTAAAAAGCTTTACATTGTTTGGTTTACATGAATAAAATCGACGGCGTATAATATCAATCCAGTTTGATATAGTTTTTAAATTATGAAAGGATCAGACAAAATGAATATAGTTGTATGCATAAAGCAGGTGCCTGATACTGCTGAAGTCAGGATCAATCCGGAGACAGGAACACTTATCAGAGAAGGGGTTCCGAGCATAATCAATCCGTTTGACATGCATGCCATTGAGGCAGGGATTCAGATAAAAGAAAGGGTAGGGGGAAAAGTGACTGTCATGACTATGGGGCCTCCCCAGGCTGAGTCTGCCCTGAGAGAAGCCATATCAATGGGAGCCGATGACGGAGTCCTCCTTTCTGACAAGGCATTTGCAGGCTCTGATACCTGGGCAACTTCATTCACCCTATCAAAGGCAATAGGGAAACTCGGCGCTGATATTATCATCTGCGGAAAACAGGCGATAGACGGCGATACAGCCCAGGTTGGTCCGGAGACAGCAGAATTCCTTAACATCCCGCATATCGCATATGTGAGAAAGATTGAAGAGGTTACTCAGAATTCTATAAGAGTTCAACGGTTAATGGATGAGGGTTACGACATTGTTGAATCTTCATTCCCTGTCCTTCTGACTGCGGTAAAAGAGCTGAATGAACCAAGACTGCCGTCATTGAAGGGTAAGATGGCTGCGAAAAAGGCAGTGATCCGGAAATGGGGAGCATCAGATATCATGGCAGATCAAAATGATCTTGGCCTTAAGGGTTCGCCGACCCAGGTCAAAAACATTTTTACCCCTGAGGCAAGGTCCGGCAGAAAGATTCTTGAAGGCGACACAGAAGAGCAGGTCGATGCCTTAATCCAGGAGCTAATGGGGATTAAATGTCTGTAAAAATAAATGGAGACAAATGTACCGGATGCGAAGAATGTCTTGCATCATGCCCTGTTTCAGCAATTGTTATGAAAGACGGTAAGGCTTTTATCAACGAATACTGCGAGGCATGTATGACCTGCATCAGCATATGCCCAGAGGGCGCAATTATAGAAGTCGATAAAGAGATCACTCAGGAAACAGACCTGAAATCATATAAAGGTGTATGGATATTTGCTGAACAGAGGAACGGCAAGGTTTCGTCTGTAGCATATGAACTATTGGGAATTGGAAGAAATCTCGCCAATGATCTGAATACAGAACTCACCGCAGTACTTTTCGGAGCGCCTGAATCAGACGCTCAGGAACTGATTAAATGGGGAGCAGATAAGGTTTATCAATCAAGCAATCCTATTTTCGATGCATTCAATGACGAACCTTACTCTCAACTTATGACCTCTCTGATTCAGACACACAAGCCTGAGATTGTGCTTGCCGGGGCAACACCAATAGGCCGTTCTTTTTTCCCAAGGGTGGCTGCAAGATTAAGAACAGGCCTGACGGCAGATTGTACATCTCTTGCCGTTGATAAGGAGACAAATAACCTCCTCCAGATCAGGCCGGCATTCGGCGGGAATATCATGGCAACAATCCTTTGCCCGAACAACAGACCGCAGATGGCCACTGTCAGACCAAGGGTAATGAAGCGCGGACAATATGAAAACGGGAGGAAAGGCGAGATAATAGAAATCAAGACGGACGGTCTTTCTTCCAGAACAAAGGTGCTTGAAACGGTCAAAGAAGTCTCTGATATAGCGGTTAATCTGCAGGAAGCAGAGATCATTGTATCCGGAGGCAGAGGCCTCGGAGATCCGAAAGGTTTTAAATTAATTGAGGAACTTGCAGAAGTTCTTGGAGCTGCTGTAGGCTCTTCTCGTGCCTGTGTCGATGCGGGCTGGATTCCTTACAGGCATCAGGTCGGTCAGACAGGCAAGACTGTTTGCCCGAAAATCTATATCGCCTGCGGAATATCAGGGGCAGTCCAGCATCTTGTCGGCATGCAGTCATCAGACATAATCATAGCTATAAACAAAAACCCTGAAGCCCCGATATTCAATGTTGCAACCTATGGAATCGTCGGCGACGTATATGAGATTGTGCCATTACTGATTAAGAAGATAAAAGAAGCTAAAGGAATATAGTTATTGCTAAACAATTATTGTCATTCCAGCTTGTCTGGAATCTTTCTGGTTGTTAAACCTTCAAAAAAGAAAAAGGATTCCGGACAAGCCGGAATGACAGATATACAGTGAGGTTTTTTAAATGAAAATTGCATTTATTTTCCCCGGTCAGGGTTCACAATATGTGGGAATGGGTAAGGAAATCTATGAGAACTATGATGTTGCAAGGGAGGTTTTCCAGGAGGCTTCCCGCGCATTAGGTTATGATCTTGCAGGCCTGTGTTTCAACGGTCCAAAGGATGAATTAAACAAGACGTTCAGGACTCAGCCATGTATCCTTACTGTAAGCATTGCGATATGCAGGGTATTATTGTCAAAGGGCATAAGACCATCTGTTGTTGCAGGACACAGCCTGGGAGAGTATTCGGCAATAGTTTCCGCTGAAAGCCTGTCGCTGCATGATGCGGTAATACTGACTGAAAAAAGGGGATTGTACATGCAGGAGGCTGTCCCGGAGGGAAAAG
The DNA here is from genome assembly GCA_049302065.1 of Thermodesulfovibrionales bacterium. GTDB lineage: Bacteria > Nitrospirota > Thermodesulfovibrionia > Thermodesulfovibrionales > SM23-35 > VGWX01. The sequence goes on along the minus strand of JBAQLU010000083.1, from coordinate 2,435 downwards.
GACTTATGGCAGCAGTCATTGGTTTGGAGAGAGAGAAGGTTGACGGGATATGCAAATCTCTGCAATCAGGATATGCTTCTCCTGCCAATTATAACTGTCCCGGTCAGATAGTGATTGCAGGGGAGAAAAATGCAGTTCAGGAAGCAATAAAACTCTGTGATGATGCCGGAGCAAAGAGAACAGTCGCGCTTGCAGTGAGTGTTCCGTCACATTGCAAATTAATGGAGACTGCCTCTAAAAACCTTGCAGGATTGCTTGATTCAGCAATATTGAAAAATCCTGCAATCCCTATAGTAAATAATGCGGATGCTGCCTTCCTGCATGATAGTGAGAGCATAAAAGCTTCGCTCATCAGACAACTCAGCTACCCGCTTCTGTGGGAAGATTCTATAAAGACTATTGCAGATTCCGGCGTAACGACATTTGTTGAAGTCGGTCCCGGAAAGGTTCTGTCGGGGTTGATAAAAAGAATAGTCTCTGATGTAAAGATAATGAATGCCGAAGACATTAAAAGTTTAGAGAACACAGTCTCTTTGCTCTGCAATTGAATCTGCGAAAATATTCTATCTGCCATTCATGATTGTCAGTGGCTAATATGGATTAGTGAAAAATCGGTGGTGGGTCAGTTTGATTTTCCTGTTCTCTTGTAATGCTTGACCGTTCATGCTATGCTAAAACATGGAGAAAAAGAAAACAAAAAAGCGATCTTCAGACATTAATATACTCGCCTCTCAGATCGTGGCAGAGGCTACCGGAGAACCTACCAAAGAACCCATTAAAGAAAAGAATCCCGCTGCCGTCGCTTTAGGCCGACTTGGAGGCTTGAAGGGCGGCAAGGCAAGGGCAGAAAAACTATCACCTAAGAAGCGCAAAGCAATAGCGCAGAAGGCGGCTAAGGCCCGATGGGGTAAGAAAAAATTAATGTAGTTACTTGGTCTGAGGTTCTGTTGGGTGTTTTGCAGTATATGCATCCATCTGCTTTTGTAGTGCCGCTATAAAACCAGGCATTTTCGCAATATTTATAATCACACTCGCTACACAGTCTGCACGCACCTCAGTTGGAAGCGGCGCATTTGAATCTGTTCGAATCTCAGGCTTAGTCTCAAAGAAAGAAACCTTAAATTCATATTCAAGTGGTTGAATTGTCATATTACTCGCAAATCTTGTAATTATGGTATCTGGTACATGCCATTTAATAGGAACTATTATCTCTGTTACGCTTGTCTGAACCTTCTTTTTAGCCATAAATAGCCTCCTTCGTAATGCTCATTTGGGGTGTTTCTGTTATATGTTTATTTATATTAATAGTGTCACCGGCTGTTTCTGTCTTTGAAGTCCGAGAAATAAATGGCACTACATTATCGGGATAGGTTTTCAAAAGATATTCTGAAGAGGAACTGTTTATACCGGCCAGTTGTTCTTTAAAGTAAACTTCCTCATTAAAGCTTGTAACTTCTAAGGATTTATTGGAAAGATTAATATCCCATTCCACGAGTTCACTAAATGGAACAAATCTGACCATTAACCCGATATCAAATGCGGCAGCCAACCTTTTAAGCGTATTTAAATTAAGCTTTCCATAGTTGGGATCTTCAAGTCTTGATATAGATTCTTGCGCCATATCAGCCAGCTTCCCTAATTCTTTCTGAGTACAAGTTCTTTGTTCTCTCAGTGCCTTAATCTGAAATGGGATACCAGAGGTAATAAGTGCTGAAACAAATGCATCTCTATATTCTTTATCTTTGAGCTTACTTATCAATTTCTCTCTACGTTTAACAATATTCATCTAAATGTCCTTTATTCTCCAAGAATAATGATCTTCTTTTTTCTGCAATTTTAGGAGCATTTTTGGGTTCAAATCGGCTTCCTTTCTCAATTGCGCCAATCAACAAGCTAAATACTTTCTCCCCAAGGTCAAAGACCCCCAAAGGTCTATATTGCACATTTCCTGACAGTATTCTAATTTCCCAAATTTCGTCATATCCTTTAAGTTTTGCGGCATAGGGACGATGCCAAAAACCAGTTGCTGCCAGTAATCGTATTCGCTCATCAATATCCACCTGAGCCGTTTTAGGTAAACTATCTAACCATTTTTGAAAGTAGTTAATGCCACTTGCTGCTATATAGACCTTAATAGTCCAATTACTCATAATATGATAAAATTGTTATAAATTGTCAAGATAATTATTGACATGAAATATGATTTATTTGTTATACTCTAATTTTCTTTAAAATACAATGGCATAGGATGATTTAATCCTATCACGGTAAAGGATAGTTTACAAGAAATAAAGAGATAAGAAATAAATAAGCCGGAACAGACATTTTAATGGATACCCCCAACATATAGTGTTTACGTTGATCGAAAGCATAGTGTTGGTTGATCTGGCGGTTTGGGAAACAAGTCCAGTCCGCCGCAATGAAAATAAATGGCG
>JBAQLU010000082.1:0-1557 GCA_049302065.1 Thermodesulfovibrionales bacterium | reverse complement strand
TACTTTCTTCATATTGGCTCCTTTCTTGATGCTTTGTTTCTTCCTGGAAACTACATCATTTTAGGAGCCACTACTTTAAATTTCAACTAAGGATAGCATTCATTCATATTTGGCACATGATTTGCATTAATTACAACAAAAATAATATCTAAAGGGGTTATTGATGAGAAAGGCACTATTTATAGCGATTTTAATGATAATGATGGTTTCATTTGCTGAAGCAGATACCATATTATTACCAGGTTCAACTTGGGAGTATACTTTTACAGATCCAACAGGTGCAGGTGGATGGCAAACGGGATTAGCACCTTTCGGAAACAGGATAGGCCCCTATGGGCCGGATATTGCTGGATATTTCTCTTATAACACTCTCTGGGAAGCCGACGGAAACGATGGTGATGATCTTTGGGTAAGAAGAGCACTTGACTTGACCGGCTATGATCTTTCTACGATTGCTTGGAATCTTGGTGTAGACAATGGCTTCAAGCTCTATGTAAATAGCAACTTAGTTTATGGTGATAACGCAGAGGGATACACCCATCGCTGGGAATATGGCGGGTCTATTCCACAGGCATTTCTCCAGCCTGGGAATAATGTTATTGCTGTAGCTCTTGAAGACCACGGAGGATTAACTGCTTTTGACATGCAGATCACAGGAAATCAATCCTCTGTCCCCGAACCCTCAACCATCCTTCTTTTAGTTTAGGCGCGGGTCTTGCAGGAGTTGGGCTTCTGAGAAGAAGATTTAAGAGTTAACTTAACGAGGAGTTGTTTAAGTATGACAGCAAAAGAAGTTATAGAAATAGTTAAAGAATCTAATCTGTGGGCAACGCTTGCACCAAAAGAAAAGCAAGAAGCTATCGCACATGCTCTGAAAATCACACAACTTTCAACAAAAGAGGAAAACGTAAAGAATGCTGTTGGTGAAGTTTATTTAGAATTACAGGTATAGGGATTTTAGCATAGGTTTCAAGAAAAAATTAAGGGATTAATACCAGCAAGAACTATTAGAGTGCCTTTGAGACACATCTAAGTTGTCCTAAGGAAACGGTCTAAAGCCGAAAGTAAATGGTTTTGCTGGTGTAAGAAGGGATGCATCAAAAGGTGTGTCCCTTTTTTTGTTTATTTCATTTGTTAATTTTCAGCTTTTATGAACATTTGATTTTGCGCAGTAGGTGTTATGCACACCTGAACGTGAATGATCTTGGTGAGTCTTTGCTGAAGGACTCTTCATCGGGAAATTCAGGATGAAAGTTATATTTCAAAGACGGTTGAGAAGATATCTTCAATACCGGGATGTATCCGGAATAAATGGAAATCACTTTTCATTTTTATTGCGATCTATCTTGAATCTTTCAATACTTCTTCAAAGGTTTTTAGGAAATCTTTCTTCTCAGAGGATGCGTCGAATTCCTTAAGCCAATCTTAAATAGAGTCTGTTTATAAAGTACGATTCCGATAAAAATCGTCATTCTCGCGAAGGCGGGAATCCAGTGTTTTCAATGCCTTCTGGATCCCCCGGTCAAGAGGCTGTGTCGTAATGTCATTCTGAGGCCC